>NZ_JBEXVQ010000034.1:0-114144 GCF_040629405.1 Lentzea sp. NPDC005914
CGCCGGGGCTTGTTCGAGCCCGTGGTCTTCATAAGGACATCCTTCCAGGGGCAAAACCCCTGATCTCAGGTGTCCGTCAAAACGGGTCAAGCCCATTCCCTCTTCTGCTCGCTGACGCGACACGACTCCGGACCCTAGCTACGGTCATGGTGCCGGCCGTCTTCCAGCTCGCCGACTACACCGCGGCAACAACGAGGTGGGACGACTCGACCAGAGCTGAACAGCTCTCACGCATCAGGGACACGTGGGCATCCCGTTCGAGCAGCGACGATCCACTGGCCGTTGAAGCCGTGTTCCCACAAGCGCTGCTGCGGCAGGTAGTGGGCGGCCGGCGTGCGCTGAAGGCACAACTGCTTCACCTCATGGAGGTGAGCGAGCTGCCTGAGGTCAGTCTTCGAGTGATGCCGCAGTCGGCCGGCGCCTATCCCGCGATGGGCCGCCCCTTCACCTGGCTGAGCTTTCCTCACCGGCAGCACAACGATGTCGTGTACACGGAAACCTTCGTGCGCTCCGAGTATGCGGAAACCCAAACGCAGATCGAGCAGACGGCGGCACTGTTCTCCGCATTGCAGGGGTTAACTCTAAACGAAGACGAGTCGCTGGAACTCATCGCCGAGGCGGTAACTCTTCTCTAGGTCCGCCAAGAACGCTTGGGCACAGCAGCCTGACGCCTACGCAGTCGCTGGTCACCCGAGCTACAGGAGAGCGAGACACGGTAGGCGTCTCGCACCCTGACACCGCGACGCGGCGCTGAGCGCACGTTCGGGCAAGTCCGAGCTTCTCCATGGCCGCATCACGCTTTAATCTAGCCTCTTACTGTCGCCGCCGGACGGAAGGGCAATGTGGACACACGGCGTGAGAACGAGTGGATCAGCCATCGATACTTTCGTACATACGAAATTGCGCGTCGCATAAGCGGCATCGCAAGCGATCCATTCGCCTACATTCGAGATCTTGAGGAACTGACCGGAGATGGCGGTCTATCTGATTTCCTGTCACCGTGGCAGTACGATACGGTTGTTCACAGGTTCGCGCGCTGGATCGCCGACGAGATGTTTCTCGACGACACAGCAGGTCCCTATGTCACGCGACATGACCTGGACTCGCCTTCAAATACGCCGAAGCGCTACCTACCTGTGGACTTATGCCTTTCCGCATACGGCCTATGGCCGACGATCGACTTCGAAGTGCCCGAGCGCGACGGTGACTTCGTGTACGATAGTCGAAACATTCGCAGATGGCAGGAATCAACCGCAGTCGAAGATAAGTGCTACGACTATTTTATCACCAGCGTGCAACTAAGTGCACCGTACGAAGACCTGCTCGACATCATCGCAGACGAAGTCTTCCACGTCGTGTTTCATAATCGCGCTGTAATGTTCGGCCTGAACGACTTTCTCGCCCGCCTCGTGTCAGCGATCGACATCGACGAATTTGCCGATGACGACGAGCTGACAGGCCTAATCGCCGACAATGGAGGCCGACTCAAGCGAGTTACACCAAAAGCATGGGCACGAAAAGCTGTATTTTTCCGCGATCAGGGTCGCTGCGTATATTGCGGAGTGGACTTGTCCGGACTATTGAGCACTCTAAGCCCCAGCCACTTCGATCACATCGTTCCGCTTGCACACGGAGGCTTGAACGACGTCACAAACCTGCAATTGCTATGCAAGCCCTGCAACCTCAAGAAGTCGGACATCAAGTCCGGCACAAGTAACTGGTATCCTCGCCTCTACACGCGGCCACGCTCACGGCATCGCTCATGAGTGACTTGATGAAGTGATCGAAGCTAGATCTTTCCAAAGTGCCGCAAGATTCTAATCGTATCGTAACCATCGATGGTCATATACCTTCGCGGCCGCATGGGGTCACCAGCATATGCTTTTAACATGTTGATGACAGGCGCCCTAATCGAATGGCAATGCTGCACAACGATCAAGTCGGCCGCCGTTTGGGCCAACCGGTCGATCTGATCCCCATTCTTGCCGAGATCAGCAATCGTCATGGGACGAAATTTGGCAGGACCCTTGAATGCGAATGCCGTTCGCAGTCGATTCCCTTCAATCGAGACCATCGACGACCACAGATCGAACTGCTCTCCACCCCAATCCTTCGGCACGTCAGGCTCACCGATAATGTCAGCAAAGAAGTTCTTCACAGCCTCCTCTGGCACTTCTTTTAACAGCAACAGGTCTGACGACTTAAGGCTTCGAGTAAAATCAACACCATCAAACTGATCAATCGAAAGCGGCCAAACATGCCATGGGTCGTTCGAGATTATCGGAAGATAGCTCCCAGTTCTATATTTGGACTGAAACCAGCGAGACGCAATAACAATAGGCCGGACGCGGATCTCATCAACCATCAGGCTTTCGACGTAGCCGAGCAAGAATTGGCGCTTGGTTCGCGACAGTTGGTCAGTTGAGCTCCCACTGGTCAGACGTGAGGCGCTATAGTCGCCAACAACACGGACACTTCGATCTGTCGCGAGCCTGGCAGTGAATGACGCTCGACCCGAAAGACCTCTCTCCACCTTGGCGCGAGCATCAGCCACACCCTTAAACGATATTTCCTGTTCGAGCCAGACGAGCATTCCTGAATTCAAAGCACCTTTGAGATGCAGGACCTCTAATGACGCAACACCAGTTGTCACAAGGTATCGCGATATTGCGCGCTGAAATAGGTCGACCCGCAGTACTTGCGCTAACGAACGACCAGGTTCTGGGATTGCACGAGCGAGCGCTGTTGCTTCATTCTCCGTAAGCAGATTGAGCACGAGCTCCTCGTGCAGAAACCAACATTCCAACCTCAGATCATCCGCCATCGGCACCGCACCATTAATCGCCAAAACGGTTTACTCGGACTCTTGTGCTCGGGAATACTTCGTGTGAGCAAGTCGAAAGTCGAACCTGTTTCGTTTCATTTCATTCTTGGTCGCCAGGATCTCGCGCCGCGCAATGTGCGAGGTCAGTCGCCCCTTCTCGAAATCCTCTACAACAAACTCCCTTGAAGTGGCACACAAGACGACGTAGACCAGATCGTAGTCAAACCAGGACAGGAACACTTCCTCGCTGATATCTGCATTGAGTTCGTCCTTGCTCCATTCGTCCCGATAGTAATTGGCTAGCACGGTCTTTCCGCTCCCGCGGTCCCTCGAAATAACGTCGGCAGCAGTCGTTATCTGCGAGCATGCATCACGCATCTTCGCAGCGAAGTCCTTCTTCACGTGAACGATATAGAGCTTCTTGTTCTCGTCGTCCACCTTCAGCAGGTCGAAGAGTTCAACCCAGCCGCGATCGACCCTAGCAAAGATCTCATCGCCAAAGTAGAAGCCGGACTTCTTCGCTTGTTCAGTATTGAATTCCCTCTCTGAGCCGCCAACCCATGGCAGGAACTTCACCTCGTCCCCGAGCAGAACCGGTCGATCGCGATCAAATACCTCCGCGATGAAGTCGCGTTTCAGATTTTCTAGGAAGTCCCCGAAACTCCGGTACCACACCTTGTCGATTCGAAAGTATGTTCGCCCTTCCAGATCCACCTGCCCGTGGAGAAAGTCGATCAGTTTGCGTCTAATCGCTTTCGACGCGTCGTCAGGGTCGACCTTGAAACTTAGGTAGAGGCCCACGAAAGCGACGTAGAAAGTCTTCGAATCTTCAAGAGAACCGCCGAGCTTATTTTTCAGCAGCGGCAGCAACTCGTCAATATCCGGAGCGCTATCTCCAATCAGGGTTCGCCCAATCTTGAACGTTGACGCGGACCTGAAAGCGATAATTTCGTAAGGATCAAGAACATCAATGTCCGGAACGTCACCAGAAAGCAATGCGAGGCGAATATTTTCGACAAACTTCTCGCAGAGGTTTGCCATCAGCTCTTTGTCGTTCTTGATTGGATAGAGATTGTCAAGAAACGAGAGCTGCCTCAGATGTTCCTCCGTAGGCTCAGGAAGTTGCTCCAGGTCTTTGACCAGATCACAAACATCCGAAAGTCCCAACTTCTGCCGAAGCACAAAAGCTGACTTAATCTCGACAGCGGGGGGTCGTTCAGGATTGATTAGGCCACGCAGGAGACTATCTTCCGGAAGCCGCTCAGCATCGAGACGACCGACCAGCTTCTTCCAGATCGTATCCATCGCCTCGCTTTTATCGATGGAGTATGTGTGGCGATATGTTTCAGACCGACTGGTCTTGAAGCCGGTCATATCCCGCACATCGGCTGCGGTGAAGTTGTTGGAGATTAGCTTCTTAGCCACGTCGAAGGGAAAGCTGTAATCGACAAAATCTGCGATCACGTGATAGCCGCCACCTGAGGTAATAACATATATGGACGACTCTGTGCTGACGAAGAGACACGCATCCAACCCTTTAACGTGGAACATATTTGCGTCGCCAGGTCGAACAAGATTTTTTTCAACAAACGGCAGAATCCCCTTGCTGAAAGTAGTTCTGACGTACAGGTCGAGTGACACGTCAGTCCGGAACTGCTGGAGCGGTACCTCAATAAGCGACTGTTTGACAGAACCTTCGGCTGTAACCTCTTCTTCGTAAGCCTCGATCACCGCATCAAGTCGCTCTTGGGGTGTCTCTCCATCGGGCATCGCAAGCTTCCAGATTGCGTTATTCGATCGCTTCGCGCCTGACTCTGTCTGGGAACCAGGCTTTACCGCAGTACTGTCTGCAGCTGAAGTCTTGGCGGATCCAGCTGACTCCGCGCGTGCCGTTGACATAGCAGCCTTCCCTGGACCCTCATACGTGGCAGTTGCCCACCCTGTCGTTCCGATCCAAGAAAGTGATACGACTTCCACCTGTTTGAGGGCGCGCCGTCGAACGTATGAACGAATAGCTGGCCCGTGGCGTCGACATAGAGCCGGCGATTAGCTATCCCCGTAGCTGCCCGCTCACGGCGCGTAGCAAGGACGAGAACCAATGCTGGTCTGGAGCAACGTTGTGGCTGCCCTGTCCCGCCTGTGTCGTCACGCCAGCCAGGTCTTGGCCAGCAATGGATCCACTCCGGGACGCCTTCGGCTGAGCCTGTCCCCTTGTCGGCCAGCGCATCGCCACAGGTCAGGACGGTGGCGACGACCGTCCCGTGCGACCTGCACAGGACGTCAGTCAGGGACACCGGGACGGCCGATAAGTCGATCGATCACGGCGTATCGCTGACAGCGAGGCGTGTGGATAGTGTGCAACTCGCCCCGGACACATAAATACCCCACGAACTCGCCGAGTTCGTGGGGTAATCTCATTGCTGGGACTGATGGACCACCGATTCGCTCTCCCATTCCAGCGGCAACGTCAACTCAGCTACTCTATAAGGCACACACAGCCCCTCGTCCGCAGCAAGGAAATAATCGACTTGTTGCGGACACGCAGCACGGCGCAATTGTGGTCTTCGCTGTCCTTGCGCCGCGTCCACGAAGGCCTTGAAGCTGCGCTGTCGCGTACTACTCAGGAAACAATTAGGTGCGAGCTAAGCCGAATCCGTGGCGTAGCCACGACACATGAGGGCCGAGGCAATCGTGTTCCCCGATGGTCTTCAACTCGGATTCGGTGGCGATCCCCTTGATACCCGCAGCCGTGAGCGTATGGCGCGAGCCGGCTGCACACCATGATCGCCGCGTCCGCCAGAACGCTTGAGCCGAAGTTGCGGGTTTCAGCCCAACGCTGTGGTCCACTATGTGTGCGACGCCGATACCACGGCCGACCAACGCCCGGTGACGGGCGGCGGGCGCGCGGCAGGCAGCGACAAGCTTCCTGACCGACACCCCTTGTGGTCGCTTCACATATCGGCGCGTCGTGACGCACATCCGCACTCAGCGGAATCCGTCACGTCGGTGGCGTGGCACGTGGGTCCGCCCCTTGCGGCCCGGAGCATCCGCTCCGAGGCCCCGGCGGCATCCCCGCCACGACCACAGGAGAAGTGATGATCGACCACGAGCCCGACACCCAGGTCCCGGAAGACGACATGGCCGAGTTCACGCGGCGTGGCCTCCTGAAGCGCACTTCCTAGGATGCAATCCGCGTCGAACCAGCGTGCCCCAGAACTCTGAGCTGCGGACGGCATCCTCCGACGCCGTCCAGTCACGCCGCGTGCACGGCGGCGTGACCCAGGCTGGTCGACTGATGCCCACAAGTTGGCACCTGCTGGCACGGCCCCAATCCAGAACGCCATGTGGTAGCCCTCCGTCAGCGCCGCCGTCTCCGGCGTGCCGGTGCGAGCCAAGCCTTGGACGTCGCCTACTCCCTCTCCGGCAGCACGAGTCGTGTGGATAGTGTGCAACTCTCGGACATTCTCTTACCCCACGGGATTCACCAGAATCCCGTGGGGTAATTCATATTTCGACCACTTCTACGTCAGCACACCAATCCAATGCGAGAGCTGGCTGAACTGGGCGACGAGCAGGTCCCACAGTTTTTAACGTTAGTTGTGCGCGGCGAATTTCAAGACATCGGCTATCATAGTGAATCTGCAGACGCTGCTCGCGGACGTGATCGACCAACTCCTCACCCGCGCCTTCTTCCACGGGTCCCGCGGTCCGCACAAGTAGGTGCGGCAGTGCCTTGAGCAGGTGGTCTTCTCGGACGTAGATGTTCCGCGGTTCGCCGTCAGAACGCCGCTTGGCGCTCGTGAAGCCATGCCGACATCGATAGCCCGCTCGCCCATGAACCCAGTGCCCGTCCATCCGACGGCCACACAACCCGCATACGACGAGCCCCGCCAGCATGTAGCACCGGACCTCGCCGTCCTTGGCAGGCTTCGCCACCCGCATCCCCTGCACCGCGACGAACGTCTCGTCATCGACGAGTGGTTCGTGCGCGATGCGCTCGGACAACTCCCACTCGCTGAGCGGGTTCCACCGCAGCGCTCCCGAACCGCGCCCGCCGCGACGTCCGCCAGGTCCGTGACCCGTTGTGCTGCTTCGGTTCCAGACCTGCCGGCCGGTGTAGCGCGGATTCTCCAGGATCATCGCGACCGTCCGGACAATCCACCTCTCCCCGGATCTGTGCGCATTCCGCTCCGGATTCGCGCCCGACGGGCACACCACGCCACGCTCGTTGAGCTCGCGCGCCAACGACGCCACCGTCCGCCCACGCGCACGCTCGGCGAACATCCACCGCACCCACGACGCAGTCACCGGATCCGGCGCCAGCACCTGCACCCGCCGACCCCACCGGCCATGCACCGGATTCGGATGACGACCACCATCAACCAACCGATACCCATACGGCGGCCGACCACCCAAAAACCGGCCCTGCACACGAGTCTGCGCCCGCATCGCCGCCAACACCCGCTGACGAGCCCGCGCCACCTCACGCTGAGCCTGCGCACCCAGCAACATCATCAACGCCTCATGCATCGGACTACCGAGTTCCACCGGACCGCCCGCTTCCGGCAGCCAAACCTCGACCCCCAGTGCGTTCAGCCGAGCCACGACCTCACGGAACTGATCACCGTGAAACGCACGCTCGTACATCCGCCCGGCCGGGTTGAGGTTGTCGGTGACGTGATCACCACCGGGCGGCTCGATCAGCAGCACCGCCCCGCCCGGCGCCAGAGAACGCCTGGCGTGGGCGAGCGCGCCGACCGGATCGCCGAGGTCGTGCAACGAGTCCACGAACGTCACCAGCGCGTGTCCGGTGCCGGGGAAGTCGGAGGCGCTCGCGACCTCGAACCGCACCTCGCCGTCCGCACGCGACCGGGCCTCGGCGATCGACCGGTCGTGGTAGTCGTACCCGGTCACCCGCGCCGCCGGGAACGCCTCCGCGATCATCCGGGTCGGCGCGCCGTACCCGCAGCCGATGTCGGCCACGGTCCCACCGGCCCGCAACGCGTCCGCGACGCCCGGCAGCGCTTCGATCGCGGCCGCGATCAGTCCGGTGTGGATGGTGCTGCGGGTCAGCGCGTCCGTGCCCGCCCAGTACTCGGGATCGCGCTGGTGCCAAGCGAATCCGGCACCACCGCGGAACGCCTTCTCGAAGTCGGCGAAGCTCGCGCCCATCGACGCCATCAGGTGCGCGCAGGCGTTGACGATCGCTCCACCGGGGGCGTGCAGGATCGCGATCTCCACGGCTTCCGGCAGGCTGAAGGTGTCGGCGTCGTAGTCCAGGTAGCCGGCCGCAGCCTGCGAACGCAGCCACTCGCGCACGTACGGCTCGGCGAGTCCGGTCCTGGCCGCGACCTCGGTGACGCCGAGCGGCCCGGCGCCGGCCAGCGCGGCCCAGAGGCCGTGCCGCAGGCCGAGCGCGGTCAGGAACGTGCCCAGGCCCGCGCCCAGCTCGGTCGTGATCTGCGCCATCACCTGGTCCGGTGACCGTTCTGTGGTCGTCATGGTCTCTCTCCCGTCCTGAGTCTGCTCACTTCTCAGGCGCCAGATCCGATCTGGCGGCGCGCCAGAACCCAGCGCGCGCCTACGGGGTATGAGCACAACAACCGTGAACGGGACGACCCTCTACTACGAGGAAGTCGGTCAGGGGCCGGCCGCGTTGGTGCTGCACGGCGGCCTCGGCCTCGACCACACCTTCTACCGCGGCCTGGACGCGCTGTCCGACCGGCTGCGGCTCATCTACTTCGACCAGCGCGCCAACGGCCGGTCAGAACGCGCGCCGCTGGCCACGCTCACCATGGAGCAACTGGCCGACGACGCGGCGGCGCTCGCTGTGCAGCTGGACGCGAGCCCGGCGATCGTGATCGGCCACTCCTACGGCGGGTTCGTCGCCCAGGAACTGGCCCTGCGCCACCCCGAACACGTCGCAGGCCTCGTCCTCGTCGACACCACGCCGGGCCAGCTCGGCGCGTCCGACTCCCCCGACGACGACCAAGGCCCGCCGCCCCCGCCCGAGTGGATCGAGATCGCCGGCTCCGTGCCCGCAGACGACGCCGAGCTCGCCGCGAACATGGGCAAGCTGCTGCCGCACTTCCTCGCGGATCAGGCCAACCTCGCCGCCGCGCAGGAGGCCATGGGTCAGACGATCTTCAACGTCGGCGCCATGGTGCGCTCGATGGAGGTCCTCGCGGACTGGAGCGCCGCGGACCGGCTGGCGGAGATCCAGGTGCCGACGCTCGTCATCGTCGGCAGTCACGACCGGATCAGCAGCCCCGCCCAGTCCCGCCGCATAGCCCGGCGTATCCCGCACGCGCAGGTCGTCGAGATGGAGCACAGCGGCCACTTCCCGTGGGTGGAGGAGCCCGACCGCTTCACCAAGATCGTGCGGGAGTGGCTCTAGTCCGCGCCGCGACCCGGCTGGCTGGGGCGGTACGCGACCTTGCGGGCGCGCATCACCTCGCCCAGCGGCCGGTGCGCGACGACGGCGTTCCACGGGTCGAACTTCGCGGCCAGGGGCAACGCCACCTAAATAGGCTCACCCGAGGCCAGAGGTAGAAGAGCGGGACGGGTTGACCAACCCGCCCCGCTCTGGTGATTGAGCTGTTTGCCCAGCTAGATGCCACTTGGGGCCGTCCCGCCAACCCGTCCCGATTCGACGCCCCTACCGGACGACCAGGACAGGGTGTCACAGGCCTTGACCAGCCCAGATGAGACGTGTGCTTAGCGAGCAAGATCGTCCTCAGACGCAGTTCGACCCCGTCGGCGCCGTCGAGGCCGCTCCGAAAATCAGCAGGTCAGCTCGTACTGACCTGCTGAGAACTCCGATGTCGAGATCCGCCAGCAGGTTCTACAAGGCGACGAGTTCAGCGATCTTCTTGCGCGAGATGCGGGCCGTTCGCCGGGACATCCAGATCGTGCTCCAGGACCCGTACTCGTCGCTGAACCCGCGGATGACGGTCGGGGACATCGTCGGCGAGCCGTTCGAGATCCACCCGTCCGCGACCCCGCCGAAGGGCCGGCGCGCCGCGGTCGCTGATCTCCTCGACGCCGTCGGACTCAACCCCGAGCCCGTCAACCGCTATCCCCACCAGTTCTCCGGTGGCCAGCGGCAACGCATCGGCATCGCACGGGCGCTCGCGCTGCGACCCAAGATCCTCATCTGCGACGAACCTGTGTCGGCCCTCGACCTGTCGGTGCAGGCCCAAGTGATCAACCTTCTCGAGGACCTGCAACAGGAACCCGGGCTCTCGTACCTGTTCATCGCCACGACCTGTCCCTGGTCCGCTACGTCTCAGACCGGGTGCTCGTCATGTACCTGGGCAAGATCGTCGAGCAGGGCACCCACGAGGAGGTCTACGACCACTCGACGCACCCGTACACGCAGGCCCTGTTGTCCGTGGCCACCGAGCCCGACCTCGCCGACCAGGAGGCGAGCGACGCGATCGTGCTGACCGGCGAGGTGCCGAGCCCGCTCAACCCTGCGCGTGCCGAAAACTGCATCCGCGCAGGTTAAGCGGCATGGCGATACTCGTGGATGACTCCGCGGAGACGGTCCTGTCGATCTATGGTGAGGCGTTCGATCTGGCCGGCTTGAAGAGGCTAGGGCCGGGCTCGCAAGGGTGCGGCGGCGGCGAGTGATCGGTGGGTTCTCGCCGGCGACGTAGGGACTCGTGACCTGGCTCTACGGTCCGCGTGACTGCATCCCGGTCGCCACCTTGATGTGATCGATGACGGTTGAAGTCAGAATCCAAAGGAATCAGCCGTTTCATCGAACTCATGCGGACGTGCGGGCCGGATGCGCACCCCCCAGGTCTTCGCCCACACCTACTTCCACAGGTTCCGCGGCCCGCCCGAGCAGGTGTGGCAGTGCCTCAAGAAGGTGGTCTTCTCGGACGTAGATGTTCCGCGGTTCGCCGTCGGAACGTCGCCTGACGCTGGTGAAGCCGTGCCGGCATCGATAGCCAGCCCGCCCATGAACCCAGTGCCCGTCCATCCGACGGCCACACAGCCCGCACACGACGAGCCCCGTCAGCAGGTAGCGCCGTACCTCGCCGTCTTTTGCAGGCTTCGCCACCCGCATCCCCTGAACGGCGACGAACGTCTCGTCATCCACGAGTGGTTCGTGCACGATCCGTTCGGAGACCTCCCACTCGCTGACCGGATTCCACCGCCGCACACCTGAACCGCGGCCGCTGGGACGGCTTCCAGGCCCGTGACCCGTTGTGCTGCTTCGGTTCCATACCTGCCGACCGGTGTAGCGCGGGTTCTCCAGGATCATCGCCACTGTCCGGACAATCCACCGCTCCCCCGACCTGTGCGCGTTCCGCTCGGGATCGGCACCCGACGGGCACACCACGCCACGCTCGTTGAGCTCACGCGCCAACGACGCCACCGTGCGACCGCGGGCACGCTCGGCGAACATCCACCGCACCCACGGCGCCATCACCGGATCCGGCGCCAACACCTGCACCCCGCCGACCCCACCGCCCATGCACAGGATTCGGATGTCGGCCGCCATCAACAAGCCGATAGCCGTAAGGCGGACGACCACCCAGAAACCGGCCCTGTACACGAGTCTGCACCCGCATCGCCGCCAGCACCCGCTGCCGTGCCCTCGCCACCTCACGCTGCGCCTGCGCACCCAACAACACCATCAACGCCTCATGTACCGGACTACCCAACTCCACCGGACCACCCGCCTCCGGCAACCACACCGCAACACCCAGCGAGTTCAACCGGGACACGACCTCGCGGAACTGGTCACCATGAAACGCCCGCTCGTACTCGCCCACCACAACCGCGTCAAAGTCACGATCAGGAGCCGCGGCAGCAGCGAGCAACGCTGCAGCCTCGGGACGGTCCTGCCACGACCACCGCCGCGACACACCTACATCGAAGAACTCCCCAACCACCGAGCCGACGCCGTCAATCAACTCATCCGATACCGCCCGCTGCCACGCACGAGACGTCTGCACATCCTGAAACGTGCTCGTCGACATCCGGCCATAGAACGCAAAACGCAAGCCAGGCTCCTCAGACGGGACCACCAGACGGCGACATCCCGTCAACGCGGCAACCAGTTCGGTACTCGTCAGCGCGGCCACAGTCAGCTCCCTCGGTCAGAACCAAGACCCAGAGACAAGAAGCACCGTGACGGCGTCGTGGCCGACTCCACTCGAACAGCCCAGTGCGGACCAACGCATGGCTCGACGCTCGTCGCGGCGTTGACCAATGCCTAGCCACGACGTCGTGCTACCTCACGGTGGATCGGGATTTGCCAACGAGCTCGGCGGCAGGCCTGTGCCTTCTCGAGTCGGCGAAGGCGGAATCCGAAGCCGCTTCAGCACACAACGAACAGTCGACGCGGACGTCCGATGGCCGAGCTTGAGCAGCTCACCCTGGATCCGGCGGTAACCCCAGCCGGAGTTCTCCCGTGCCATCCGCTCGATCAAGCCACGACGGTTTCATCGATCCGCGGTCGCCCAGTCCGGTTCGGGTAAGTCCACTTCTTCGCGACCAACCGCCGATGCCACTGCAGCACGGTGCCCGGAAGACACCAACCGGTGCTGTCGCAGCCACACCGCTAGCTGCCGCACCAACGCGGCCAGCACCGGGCGATCAGCCCAATCCAACCGCGGACGGCGCTGACCCCGACGCAGCACCGCGACTTCGTGCCGCAACACCAGCAACTCCACGTCCTTGGCCACCGAAGACCGGCCGAGCAGAACTAGCCAGCCACCGAGCCGAACAACGATGAGGTACAGCAGTCGCAGCGCCACGCCCACGATCATGCCTGCAGGACGACAGACGCTGATCACCGCAGCTCAGCGTGTGACTGCACGATCGCTGCCGTCCCGACCGTTGCCGCAACAGCATGATCGGTGTCGAGCACCTCGCCATCCACGACTCCCACCGACGCATCCACCTCAAACTCCTGGACACCCCAAGCCTTCCTCCCGCACGCAAAGCGCTCATCCGCCGAGAGATCGACCAGGCCACCACCATCCTCGACCGCAGCCGAGAGCAGAGCCAGTGACCGCCGTGTCCGCCCGCACCCTCACCGAGGACGGTGTCACCGCAGCAACCGCGCGAGCAGTACGAACGGCCATGCACCGCCTGCTCACCGGAGCCGCGTGCCGCACGGACGGACGGCTGACCAAGCAGAACTTGTGGAAGGAGGCTGGAGTCAGCCGCGCGACCATGAACCGCGCGCACACGATCCTCGCGGAATGGGATGACCACGTTGCTCAACGCAGCACCGCAGACCCGCGGTGACCCGCCTCGACGACGAGATCCGGGAACTTCGGCTCAAACTCGCTGCCAAGAAACGCGAATGCGCCGATCTCCATCGACGCCTAGACGCCGCCACGACCGCGATCGCCGCACTGCACCACGACAACACCCTGCTCCGTCAGGAACTCACGCACCACCGCGCTGACGTCATCCCTATCCGACCCGGAGCAGACCTGTGAGTGTTAGCTAGCACTGGTTGCAACGGTCGGCCGCTTTCCAACTCGTGAGGGCTCCGTTACGGTCTGTGTCTGGGAGCGCTCCCAGAATCCTAAGGGGTCACCGTGCCAAGGTTGTCGCGCGTGCTCGCCGCCCTGTCCGTCGGCGCGTTGGTGCTGATAGGCAGCCAGTCCGCCTCGGCCGCGCCACCGTGCGTGGTCACCTACCAGCCCAACGTGTGGGCGAGCGGGTTCACCGCCAACGTCGCCGTCACCAACAACGGGGCGCCGGTCACCGCCTGGACGGCCACCTGGACCTACGCCGGCAGCCAGCAGATCACGTCCGGCTGGAACCACGATTGCTTACCGACCGATGCCCTGCTCCGCGGGCATGGAGCCGGTAGACGAGTCCATAGTGGACCTCTCCATTTTGGCGGCCCCTGCGGTAGTGACGATGGGTCCGGTGATCGGTGTATCCCCGTAGACGCGACACCCGCGAAAGGGGTTTCTTGATGCGTCAGAACAGCCCTCGCACGCTATCCCAGCGCTTCGCCCGCGCAGCGCTGGCCGGCGCCACACTCCTCGCGACCATCGGCACGGTACAACCCGCCGCCGCAGCACAGCCGGCCGTCGCAACACAGCCGACCGTCACGGCCGCAGCTGCCGCGGCTGCCGGCGCCGCCGCGATCGCCTCGGTCGACCTGGCCGGGACGTGGAGTTTCACGCCGACGGGTCGAGGGGCGACCTCGATCACGGTTCCCGGCGGCGGCTGGTACAAGCAGGGCTTCACCGACGTGAACGAGGCGGTGTACTCGCGCACCATCACCGTGCCCGACTCGGGTCAGCCGCAGTCGACGTGGATCGAGTTCGGGGCGGTCAACCACCAGGCGACGCTGTCGGTCGACGGCCGGGTGGTGGCGACGCAGACCACGTCGTTCACGCCGTCGAATTTCGACATCACCGCCTACGCGGCCCCCGGTAGCACCCACACGATCAGCGTCGCCGTGAAGGGCCGCGGCGCGTTGAAGGCATCCAACGGCCGGTACCTGGTGCCCGACGCCGCCGACTGGTCCGAGGCGGTCCCGCAGGGGATCTTCCGTTCGGCGTTCCTGCGGACGTACCCGGCGGTGTACGTCAGCGACACATTCGTGCGTACGTCGGTGGCGAACAAGACGTTGAGCTACGACGTGTCGGTGCGCAACACGTCGGACAGTTCCCGGTCGGTGACGTTGACCGGGTCGCTGTCGTCCAGCAATGGAACGGCTTTCAGCTACCCGGAACTGCCCAGCCGTACGGTCACCGTGGCGGCCCACTCGATCGCGACCGTGACCGTCGGGCCGGTCGCGTGGAACCTCGACAGCACCTCGTACTGGTGGCCCAACGTGCCGTACCGGTCGGGGTACCGGGCGCAGCTGCACGGGCTGGCGGTGCATGCCGTCGCCGATGACGGGCACACCAGCGACGCCACGTACCGGTTCGGGTTCCGGGAGGCCACCCAGAACGGTGACTACTACTACCTCAACGGCGTGCGCGTGAACTTCCGCGGCGACAACCTCCAAGGTGCCGACTACGACCGGATCAACAACGGCGGCAAGGGCGACGCCTACGACACCCTGCCCGGCTTCCTGCCCCCGTCGCCCGGCAACGGCGGCTGGCCGCAGGCGGTGGACAACTACCAGCGGCTCAACTACAACGTGGTGCGCATCCACCAGGAGCCCGCGAGCCCGTACATGTTGGACGTCGCCGACGAGATGGGCCTGATGATCATCGGCGAGACCGCGATTCGCGGCTCCTCTGGCAAGCAGGATTGGATCGCCGGGCACGACAACATGGTCAACCACGCCCGTGCGCTGGTCCTGCGCGACCGCAACCACCCCGCGGTCATCCGCTGGAGTCAGGCCAACGAACCGAACCAGAGCGGCCAGGATTCCGAACAGTTCGAGAAGGACCTGTACGCGGCGATCAACGGCAACGATGGCACCCGGCCGATCATTGCCGAGGTGGGCGTCGACGGGAATCTCAACGGGTATCCCGGGATGACGTACGCCAACTTCGCGGTGATCCCGCACTACGTCGACGGCTTCGGCAGGTACGGGGAGGGCCTGAAAACCGTGAATGGGCGGCCCGACGGCGAGGGCGAGTACATCTGGCCGGCATGCAACAACAAGCAGGGCTTCGAGTGGTTCGCCACGGCAACCCTGGCCAAGCGCGGCAAGAACGCCACCGACCTGCGTCCGTACACGCTGCTGTCCGCCTGGGCCAGCGTCGTGCCCGGAGTGCGCACCGGCGACTTCACCCCGGAGGAGGGCGGTCGCCCTGTCTACGGCGCGGACAACCTCCCGGACCCCTGGAGCAACCCGCAGATCCAGCGCGTGCAGGCGGCGTTCAACCCGGTGGCCGCGGTCGACCTGCCCTACTGGTCGGCCTCCGGCGTCTCGGACTCCAACGGCACCTTCCCTCTGCCGCAGGCCGTGCCCAACTACGCCCGGAACGCCACGGTCACCCGCAACATCACCGTCTTCAACGACGACCTCGCCAACACCTCGGTGGGCTTCACCTGGACGGCGCGGCTCGACGCGCCGGACGGCGCGGTCGTCGCGTCCGGAAGCACGACCCTGACCGTCCCGCTCGGCTCGCGGGTCACCCAGCCGGTGTCCTTCACCACCCCGGCCACCGGCAACCGCGTGTACCTGCAGCTGTCGACCACGAAGTCCGGTAACCCCGTCTTCACCGACGCGGTGGAGTACTTCAACCTCGCCGGAAGCGGCGGAGACGAACCCACACCGGGCACCTACCGCATCGTCAACCGCAACAGCGGCAAGCCGCTCGCTGTCGCGGGCAACTCCACCGTGGACGGTGCCAAGGCGGTCCAGCAGAGCGGCACCGCCACCTGGACCATCGCCACGACCTCCGACGGCTCCTACACCCTCCAGTACGTCCCGAGCGGAAAGGTGCTCGACGTCAACGCCAACAGCAGCACGGCCGGGCTGCAACTGCAGCAGTGGACGGCCAACGGCGGCACCAACCAGATGTGGTATCTGCGGTCCACCGGCAACGGCTACTACACCATCGTCAGCCACGACAGCGGACTGGCGGCGGACGTCTACGGTGCGGCGACGAGCGACGGGGCGCAGGTCGTGCAGTGGACCGCCAACGGCGGGGCCAACCAGCAGTGGCAACTGAACCGGGCCTGACCGGACGACCCGGTTCTCGCCTGCAGCGGCGTCGACCGCTACCCCTGGCCGCTCGGCCCTGCGGCCAGGGGGGCGGTGGCGAGATGTCAACTCCGAACGTCGGCAAGCGACCACTACCGAGCACCTTGTCTCCGCTCCCATCGGTACGGGCCGGCAGATCACCGCAGTGAACGCATCGAACCGCCTCGCTCGCGAGCGGTAGGCGCTCGTCAGCGCCCCCATGGGGGTTCGATCAATGACGGCTCAATGGACCCCCACGCTGATAGAGGTTCCGCAACCGTCGGCCAGCTCCTACAACCATGAGGAGATCCATATGGCTTGTTCGCACAACTCGGGGGCCGCAGCGTTCGACGGTCCACGGTGATGGGCGCTACGGCCGTCGTGTTGGTTCTGGGCTTCGCGTTTAACGTCCGGTTTGTGCTCAGTCGCTCGGTTGAGGGACTGGCAGAAGGCGGCCACCTGCTCACGCTCTGAGGAAGAGGCGAATCTTCTCGGGAGGATCAGTGGCCGTTGTTCGTAGTGTCGGGCAGGTCGGCGGTGGTGACCAGGGTGAACTTCGCCGGTTCGGGGGCGAGGTGTACGACTGTTTCGATCGGCGGGCGGATGCGTTGTTCGATCTGGTGGATGGGATCTGCGCGCCGGTCACTGTGGCCGGGGTGGCGTACCTGAGCTTGGCGCCGGGTGCCCGGCGTGGTCACGGTGCCGGGTACGCAGCGGTGTCCGCCGGCCGGATCGATGAGGATCTGCTGCGTGACGTGATCGCCGGGTATAGGCCCGAGGGTTGGCGGCCGGATTTCGCGGTTGATGCGTCGGTGTGGGCGCTTCTGCCGCACGTCCCACACACGACCAAGCAGGCCAGTGCATACCGCCGAGCTGTTCCGTCCTTAGTCGGTCGCTGGGCCCTGATGGACTGGACCGCGACGAAAGTGTTGTCGTCGACCAACGGAATGTGTGCGAGCTGTGCCGAGATCTCCCACTCACTTGCGGGTTTTCTCGTCGCACGTCCGGAACCCCGTCCATCAGTTCGACCACCAGTGCCATGACCGCTGGTTGCTTGGCGGTTCCACACCTGCCGACCGGCGTAGCGCTGGTTCTCCAGGATCGAGGTCAGTGTGGCCGCAACCCAGCGCGCCCCGGACCTGTGCTTGTTGCGAGTTGGGTCCGCGCTCGCGGGGCAGGGCACGTTCCGGTCGTTGAGCTCGCGAACGATTGACGCGACGGCGCGACCAGACGACCTCTGACGAAGATCCATCGCACCCACGGCGCCGTTCGCGGATCGCCAACTTCTGCAACCGGCGACCCCACTGACTGTGACAAGAGTTCGGGTGGCGACCCGCGTCGACGAGCCGGTAGCCGTAGGGCGGGCGGCCACCGAGGAACCTGCCCTGCTGCGTCGCCTGCACACGCATCGCGGCCAACACCCGTTGCCGCGCGCGGGCCACCTCTCGCTGCGCCTGCGCTCCGAGCAACACCATCAACGCCTAATGCACCGGACTGTCGAGCTCGACAGGACCTCCCGCCTCAGGTAGCCACACCTCGATCCCGAGGTCGTTGAGCTGCGTGACGATCTCGCGGAATCGGTCACCGTGGAACGCGCGCTCGTACTCCCCCACCACGACCGCGTTGAATCGACGATCAGGACGCGCCGCCTCGACGATCAGCGCCGACGCCTGCGAGCGGTCCGACCACGACCAACGGCGTGACCGCCCCACGTCGAAGAACTCCACGACCATCCGACCGACGCCTTCGACCAGTTCGTCCGAGATCGCACGCTGCCATGCCCGGGAGGTCCGCGGATCCTGGAACTCAGTCGTCGACATCCGGCCGTAGAAGGCGAACCGCACACCGCGCTCGACCGGCGGCGCAGCCGGACGCTTGCGGCATGTCAGCGCGGCCACGAGTTCCACGTTCGTCAGCACAACCATCACGGGCTCCCTCGTTCGTTCAGAGCCGAGAAAAGGAGGCTCCGCGTGCCATGACGGTCGTGCCGCTCTGACCACTCGAAGAGCCCAATGCGGAGCAGCTCGAACGGCGCCGAGCGCCAGCTGACTGCGGCGGACAGGAACATGACCGCTTCGCGCCGCACTTATGAGTAGCAAATGAGTGCTAAGATGGCTTTGCAAGTGTTCATTGAGCACTCAAGGGGGAAGCGTGTCCGGCAATTCGATCAAGGAACGCCGTGCCGAGCTGAGCCTCACTCAGCAGGAGGCAGCACGACGCGCAGACGTGTCACTGGCCACCTGGCGACGATTCGAGAACACCGCGGGAGATGCCGGCGCGCTGGACGGGTTCCGGGCGGACAACCTGCAAGGGTTCGCACGAGCACTGAAGCTGAACGTTGCCGCGTTACGGCAGTTGGCTGGCGAGCCCGCCGACGGCGAGTCCCCCGGCCTGGGCGAGGGACTCGATGTAACCGACCGACGAACCGCCGAGGTCGTGCACCTCTTCAACACCTCGTTCACCGGCAACCCACTCACACCAGCCGACGCCATGGCGTTGTCGACCACCGTCGACTTCTCCCCCTTCGTCCCCACCATTCAGGACAGCGGACTACGCCTCGACAACTCGTTCGGCTACGAGTTCGCCGCCTATCTCAAAGGCGAGGCGACCATCCGCGAGGTCACCCTGCTCTGCGACCTGCCCGAACTGGCACTCACCCAGGTCAACAACCACTGGCTGGTGCGCATGGGCGAACGCATCACGCGGATCGGCCGCGAACTCGGCAAGGGACGAGTCCCTCGCTCGCAATGCCTCGCCGACGAGTACGCGCTCTGGATCGTCATCCAGAACACCGAACCACCCCAGCTCGGCGAAGTCCTCCACGTCTTCCCCGGACTGCGAACCTCCGAAGACGTGTTCGGCCACGATCCCGACGTCGACGATCCCGACGACGAAAGCGCGATCCGGGAGGAATGGATGAACCGCGTCGCGGGCGGGCTCCTGCCGCCCGACCACAGCCACGACTACCGCCGCTATGACCTGACCATCATGGAAGCGTTCGGACAGGGCGTCTACGACACCACTGACCCGCGCCACCCGCTTCGCTGGTTCGACCGCGACGACCTTCGCGAACGATGCGAATCCGAGCTGGCGTTCGTCAGGTTGTCCAAGGAAGAACAAGACGCGCAGACTGCCGAAGCATTCAAGCGGGTATCTGCGACGCTCTTCCCGCACACCCGTGATGCCTGAGGTACCAGGCCGCCTGGCCAGCCGGATGATGACGGGTCAGGCGACTGCGATTGGCAGATGCGCTGCCGCCCAGCGCGCGATCTCTTCGACCAGGTCCGGATCAACCGGCCGTTTCAGCTGTTTGCGCGTCCGTGGCGGCGTTGTCCCCAGGGCGGCGGGCGAGACGATGCGGGACAACGTCGTGCTGTGCCCCACCACGAACACCCGAGATCAGCTTGGCCGCCCGCTTGAGCTCACCGGCCAGCAGCACGATGCCCGCGATGAACAGCAGGTGGTCCCAGCCGAGCAGCATGTGCTCGATCCCCAACGGGATGAACTCCCAGGCGTTCTTGCCTGCGGCAGACCCGGTGATGCCATGGGCAAGCGCCTGACCAGGCGTGCTCACCGCCACCGCCGCCGTGAGCGCTGCCGCCCTGTTCCTCGTCGCGCTCGTGCGGGCATGGCGGCGCTTCATCAGGTCGCGATGCCACCTCAGCACCCGTATCCAGGCTGACCAGCAGCCGAAGTCGGCACAGCGTCGCGCGTGCCAAGGGCACAGGCAAGGCTGCGAGCAACGCCCTGTCCTCAGGCCGCAATCGTGGGCGCTGATCGCCGAACTGTCGCTACAGGACCGCGAGTTGGTGGCGTAGCGCGAGAATCTCGACGTCCTTGTCCCGATCGGTCATGCGCAGTAGCCATAGCGCGGCGAAGGCGTGGGAGACGGCGAGGTAGGCGAAGCGGACCAGCACGGCCGCGATCATGCCGGATTATGAGCGGTATCCATCGGCGCCTGCTGACCTGCACGGACGTATTTCTCGGCACGCACAGGCTCGCCGTGAAGGTGACAGGACGATTGTCGGTCACGTCGACCTCGTGGTCGTGCGGCCGGTCGAGGCGTACCCGCGTCGACAACCTCGACGCCTACCGCGCCCGCATCGCTCGGCAGCAGGCCCGGCGCGCCTCCGCTGGGGCCGCGGCCGCCGGGGAATCCGGTGCGTGGCCGTTCGTCGAGGACGTGCGCGGGGTCGACCAGTTCCGACGGCTCGCACAGCTGCTGGAAGAACGCGGTTACCGGGAGGACCGCATCGCCAAGGTCATGGGCGGCAACTTCGTCGCCAACGCCGACCGGATCTGGACTGCGTGGGCGTCGTATGAGAGGCGGCCCATTTTTGGGTCCAGCGCGCCGAACCCCCGCTCGTTGAACGCGTGGACCACGTCCCGCACATAGTCGTCGCTGACCTGCATCATCGACGTGATGTCCCGGACCGTCCGACCCTGGCCGGACATCAGCACCACGATCGCCCGGGTCGACGTTGCGTGGCGCACCACTGGACGGTGGCACGCCGGCGCGATCAGGGCGATCGCGCCGGCGTTCATCCGATCAGCCGTGCAGCGGCGGTGCCTGGTCGTTGTTCAGCCGGTCGCACCCGGCCCAGTACCCACCACGTTCGTCGCGGTGACCGTGAACGTGTAGGGCGTGCCGGCCGCCAGCCCGTCGATCACCACGAACGTGTCCTTCTTCCGCAGCAACACCTTCCGCCCCGTCACCACGCGTCCGTCGAGCCCGGTGGCCGTGATCGTGTACGCGACGACCGGGCTGCCGCCGTCCTTGGCGGGCGGCGAGAAGTACACCGTCGCCACCCTGTCTCCGAGGTTCACGTGCACGTTCTCCGGCGCGCCTGGCTCCGTCACGGTCTTGGCCGCCGGCGTCACGGTCGTACCCGCCGCAAGGCCCGATCCTTCGGCGTTGTTGGCCACGACCCGCACGGTGTACGTGGTTCCGTTGCGCAGCCCCGAAACCTTGACGTAGCCGAGCCGGTCGATGTCGGCGACCGACACCGTGACCCGCGGCCCGTCCGAGAGCTCCACCGTGTAGCCGGTGATCGCGGCGCCACCGTCGTCGACCGGCGGAGTCCAGGCCACGTACGCGAATCCGTCGCCACCGTAGGCCGAGACCCGGTCGATCGCGGTGGGCATCGACTGCTTGGCGATCTTCCGGCTGAGCACACTCCGGTACGACGGCTCGATTCCGGCGTTGTCCAGAATGGACCTGGGCGCGTCCGCCAGCTTCGCGATGGCCTTGTTGCCCTTGATCGTGGCTCCCGGCACCGTCTTGTCCGGATCGCCCTGCTGCCAGTAGTTGTCGATGACGCTCATCGGCCAGTACGAGCCGTCGTTGAGCTCGTAGTTCTTGCGCAGCCCTGCCCAGTCGTGCGGGTTGCCGACCAGCACGTTGCGGCTCACGGTGATGTTGCTGGAGCCGTTGTCGAGGTAGATGCCGTGGCCTGGCCCGCGCTGGTCGCGGATCACGTTGCCGGTGATCTCGGTGCCTCCGGTGCGGCCGTTGTTGTAGATGCCGGCGCCGTCTGAGAGCACCAGCATGTGGTCGAAGACGAGGTTGTCCGCGATCCGGTTGTCCCGGCTGATGTTGGGCTGACCGGGTTCCCCGACCTTGTCGAGCCAGCCGCCCCACCCGGTGGAAATGCCGCTGTAGGCGGTGTGGTCGATCTGGTTGTGCGCGATCGTCGTGTTCTGCGTGTACCCGTTGAAGATCGCGACCCCGCCGTGGAACTCGACCGGCAGCGCGTACAGGTGGTTGTCGGTCACGTCGATGTGGTGCGTGATGTCCTTGGCGTCGCCGGGCAACGGCTGGTCGACGTCACCGAGCTGCAGCCCGTTGCCCGAGATGTCGGTGAACACGTTGCCCCGCACCGTCACCTGGCTCGCCCCGTGCCCGAGATCGAGACCCGCCGCCCCGAGATGTACGAAGTCGTTGTTCAGGAACCGAACACCGCTCGCGTGCTCCACGGACACGTTGCCCGGCGCCTTGGTCCACGCCCCGAACGGACAGGTGCCGCCTGCGATCCGGTGACACAGCCCCTGCTTGTCGTAGGCCCCTTGCCCGGTGAGGGAGATCGTTGCCTGGATCTCCGACAGGCCTTCACCGCTGCTCGGCCGCAACCACGTCGCGTACGCGAACCGCAGCCCGTCGAACGTGATGTTGTGGCTGCCCTTGATGTCCACGAGCTTCTCGGCGATCGGTACCTCGACATCCGCCTTCGCCAGGTCCTCCCCGGCCCTGGGCAGGTAGTGGATCCGCCGCGCGGCCCGGTCGAAGTACCACTCGCCGGGCTGGTCGAGGAGCTCGAACGCGTTCTCCACGTACGCCGGCTGCCGGTCGGCGTGCAGATCCCCCGGTCCCACCTCGTGAATCGACCGCGTCGGATGATCCGGATCAGGCGGCCGCCTGGTCGAGTTGTCCCAGCACGGCTGCGCCATCGTGATGACCCGCCCGCTCACCGAACCGACCGGGCACCGCGCCTCGGTCCACGGCCCGAGCCCCTTCCACGACGACCACAACCCGTCACCACCGGTGTAGACGAACTCGACGTCACGAGGATTCCGCCACGAGACATCCCCCTCGTACCCGGTGGCGGTCGCCTTCACCGCGACCTGCCCCCTGGCCCGCTGCGCCCGCACCCCGTCGATGTACAGCTGCCGCGTGTCGCCCAACCGCTCTGGCGCCGGCGCCGACCACACCTTGCCGTCGTTGTGCCACCCGGTGACCCGGACCCCACCGCTGACGACCGGGCGCTGGCCTGGCACAGCCCGGAACACGACATCGCGGTCCCGTTCGTCAAGCTCCAGCGGCGCGCTCACCCGATACGTGCCGCCGCCGACCCACACGGTCATCGGAGCATTACGAGCTCTGGCCAGGTCGCGCGCCTTTGCAAGCGTTCTCACCGGACGCATCCGCGACCCCGCCGTCGCGTCGTTTCCTGACGGCAACACAAAGATTTCCGCCTTCTGAGCGGCCACCGCCGGCGCGACCGCGCCGACCGCTAGAGCCAAGCCAAGCACCATAGCCGAAGCACGCATACCTCCGATGTCTAGGGCTCGCGAGTGCGGCTGTCAACCTTCTGTGGACGAACGGCCAGTACTCCCTCCACCCCTAGCTCGAGTTCGGTTCCTTCTGCGTGCTCATGGGGTTGCTCGACCTGGTCTTCCTGCCGCGCTCGGATTTCTGGAAAGCCGAAAAGCGACCCCTCGGAAATAGCCGGGGAGTCATGGGATGTCCAGCCGCGGAAAACCTCGACGCAACAGCTTCCATCACTCGAACAGCGCAGTCGCCCGAGCTGTGAATGTGCGTTAATGACCTGTCCCGCGCGTCCGCGATTGATGAGCTCGGGAACTGTTGGTGTGCATGGAGAACGTGCCAGCGCGAGTCAGGGGTTCAGGGTGAGTGAGCAGCGCGTGAAGAACGCGATGAACGGCAGCGTCGGCCGCGACGCGCTGCAGGCAGGACACATCGGCGAAGTCCACATTTATGGCCAACAGATGGACACAGGTGACAAAAACGGGACATTGCCCGATCGTCTCCGCACACCGTTGTTCGAACAAGTGCAGGACTTCCTCGCGGGCGGTGCGAAACGGCGCCTGGCACGGGCCGGCGACCGGCTGGCACTCGTCTTCTCGACCACCCCGACGGAGAAGGCGGCGCGGGAATACCGCCGCGCCCTCCGGCTGGCACTGCGCGTGGACTCCGCGCAGGCGAGCGTCTTCTTCCAGGCCTATGACAGCCGGATACCGGTCGAACGCTACCCGTTCACCGAGGCCGACGAACCCTGGCTGACCGGGTTGACCCTTCGCGCGGACCACCACGTGCTGACCGTCGTCTTCGAGCTGACCACCCGCCTGCATCTGGTCAAGCCGCAGATCCGGGCCCGTGATCGGCTGACGGACGTCCTGGCCGACCAGAGCGACGCGAACACCGTGATCTTCCACCTTCACCGCTGGCAGGAACTGAAACTGCTCGAACCCGCCGCGGTGAAGCGGATCCTGGAAGCCTACGTCCGCCGGGCCTCGCTGGAATCGGATCGGTCGTTGTGGCAGAAGTTCTTGCTGCACTTGCCACAGGCGTTCCTGCCGGACCTGTTCGAGGTGCACTGCCTGCTCGACCGCGGACGTCTGGCAGTGGAGCTGGCCGACACGCCCGCGCGGATCGCTCAAGCCATGGCCTGCTGCCTGCGGTGCACCGAGGTCGACGACGTGGCCGCTGGACTTGAGCTCGCCCGTCACCAGCGGGACACGGACCACGTGGTAGCGCTGTCCGGCCGCCTGGCTGACCTGCTGTTCGAGGCGGAGCGGTACGCGGAGGCGCTGCCCGCCTACCGCGAAGCCGGGCGGCAGGACCGGGTCAGCCACTGTCACGAGGGGCTCAGGCAGTTCTTCGAGGCGCTGGCTACCTGCCCGCCCGGCCAGGCCGAGCGCCTGGTCACCCTCGCCGACCTGTGCCTGCCCGACATCCAGGTGTTGGTGGACCGGCAGCAGTTCGTCGAGGCGGCACGTCAGATCCAGAGCGTGATCGTCAGCTTGGACCGGACGGCCGAGCGCACACCGGAGCTCGTCGAGCGCCGCGATCACGCGGCCTCCGTCCGCGAGGGCCTGCTCGGCGCCACGCGACGCCATTTCGGCGCACAGGCTCGGCGAGCGGCCTCGGACAGCACCGAGCTTCGGCTGGTGCACCAGACGTGGAGCCGGTTCGAGGAGGCCGCCGGCGAGCTGGTCCTGGCCGCGTTCCGCGCTGAGGACGCCGACGAGTTCTTCCGCGCCAACCGCCTGTTCCACCAGGCGGGCCAGTTCGGCGAGGCCGCACGGGTGCTGCACAGCGACGACACCCCGCAAGGTCTGGCCGCGCGCGCCGAGGCCTACGAGGCAGGAGGTGACCTCACCGGCGCCGCGCGCCTGTACGAGCGGTGCGACCAGCGTGACCACGCGGTGGACCTCTATCTGCGCTCGGGTGACTTCGCGGACGCCGTGTACTGCCTGCTCCAGTGGCGCGGCACCGAGGCCGTCGAGGACGTGCGGTTCGAGGAGAGCCTGCGGCGGTGCGGCGACCACGACGAGCTGGTCCGCCAGTGCCTGTCCGCGATCAGCGCGCGGGGTGCGAGCTCACGAGGTGTCGCGATCCTGCGCCGGTTGGCCGACGAACGAATGGTGCCGCCGCAGCTGTCGCCAGAGGTGAGCGAGGCCCTCAACGCGTTGGGTGCGCGAGAGCGTCAGCTGTTCCAGGAGCGGGCCCAAGCCTGGGTCGCGCGGGCCCGAGCCGAGATCGACCAGCGCTTCAGCCGCGCCTGGGGGTTCGACCTCGGCACCACCACGTGCGCGGTCGCGATCTACGACAGCCGAACCGGGCAACCCGTGTTCTGTCCGTGGAAAGGCGAACCCCAGTTCGCGTCGACGGTGAGCCTGGACGAAACGGGCAACGAGCTCATCGGTCTCAGCGGGGAGAGCATCCTCGCCCAGTGGCTCGTCGGCCACATCGATCTGGCCAAGCGCCGCATGGGCCGGCGCACCCTGTTCAAGATCCGGGACCGTTCCTACCGCCCGGAGGAGGTGGCGGCGCGGCTGATCCGCCACGCCCGTGGCATGGTCGAGAGCTTCCTCGCGACGAAGGTCCGTGAACGGGTGGGCGAACTGGCGAGCGCCGAGCTCGGACAGGTTCGCGACGAGTGGCTGTCGTGGGCCGAGCATAACCACGACCTGCGGCTCGACCGGCCGCAGTCGATCGTCACCATTCCCGCCTACTTCACCAACAACCAGAAGGACGCCACGCGGTCAGCCGCCAAAATTGCCGATGTGCATCTGGTGCGCCTGATCCACGAGCCGACGGCGGCCTGTCTTGCCGCAGCGCGTGAACGGCGGTTCACGGGCACCGTGGTGGTGGTCGATCTCGGTGCGGGCACACTCGACATCAGCGCCGTCTGCGTCGAAGACGGCGTCCACGAAGTCCTGAAGGTCGGTGGTGACACCGGTTTCGGCGGCAAGGACCTGGACACGGCGATCGCCCAGGTCCTGGTCAGCCGGCTGCGGCAACGAGGTGTCGAGGTTCCCTCCTCCGGCAGGTCCCGCAAGCGGCTGGAGGTCGCCGCGGAAGCTCTGAAGATCGCCCTGTCGACCCGTGAGCACGCCTCCTACCCGCTGCTCGCCTTCGGCTCCGCGGGTGATGTGGAGCTGGAACTGACTCGCGGAGAACTGGCGGAGATCCTGACCGAGCCGCTGGCCCGGCTGCGCCGGTTGTGCGCGGACTTCCGGGAGTCGCTGGACATGCCGGTGGACCGCCTGGTTCTGGTCGGCAGGCCGATGCTGTCCCCGTTGTTGAGTGACGCGGTGCGGCACGCGTTCGAGGTCCCCAGGGTCGAACCGACGGACCCACGCACCGCGGTGGCCAGCGGCGCCGCGCTGCAGGCGGCGGTGCTCGAAG
Organism: Lentzea sp. NPDC005914; assembly: GCF_040629405.1. Lineage (NCBI taxonomy): Bacteria > Bacillati > Actinomycetota > Actinomycetes > Pseudonocardiales > Pseudonocardiaceae > Lentzea > Lentzea sp. NPDC005914. Next base: position 26,896 of record NZ_JBEXVQ010000034.1, read on the forward strand.
GTCTGCTCACGGACGTGCTGCTGCTCGACGTCACTCCGTTGGCGCTGGGCATCCGCACGGTCGACGATCAGGAGCGGCATTCGTTCACCGAGCTCATCCCCGCCAACTGCACGATCCCCACCAGGCGGTCGCAGACCTTCACCACGGCCGAGGACAACCAGTCCGGTGTGAACGTCGAGATCTTCAACGGTTCCCTGCACACGGACGCCAAGATCGGCCAGTTCAAGCTCACCGGAATACCCCCTGCCGCGAAAGGTACGCCCAAGATCGAGGTGACTTTCGACCTGGACAACAGTTGCGTGCTCAACGTCACGGCGCACGACCTCGGAACCGGGCAGGCCACCTCGATCAGCGTCACTGACACCACCCTCCTGCCACCCGCGGAGGTCGCCGACCTCACCCACCGCTTCGAACAGCAGCGCGACCACGAGGACCGCAGGCGCCACCTCGACACCTTGCGCGAGCAACTGAGGGAGCTCGCCGAGGCGGCCATGTCCGAGGACAGCGTCGCGGCCTGGAGGGAGTTCCGGCAGCGCCAGAGCGCACACAGTCCTTCGACAGACGCCCAGGACCCCAACACGCAGCAGCAGCTCGTCGAGATGTTCAACGAAGCCACCCAGACGGAGCTGGATCTCGAACTGTGCCGGCGCTCGGCGCAAAAATGCGCGCAGGCGGCGTTGACCCACCTCGCCCAGCCCACCCTCGATCTCGCCGAGGATCTGGACGTGACCGCCCGGATTGCCGATCAGCTTCGCGATCGACTGGCAGAGCTGAGCCGCCTGATCACCCAGGTCACCCGGTGGAGCGCGGTGCTGACCCGTCTCGCGATGACAGAGCCGAACCCGCTGCTGCGCTTCCGCACGCACGTCGACAGCGGCAACTACCGCCAGGCGCTGGAAGCGATCGCTCAGCTGGCCGAGCCTCTGAGCGATCCCTCCGACATCGACAGGCAGGCGCGTTGTCTGGCCGAAGTCGGTGACGTGGACGGGTATCGCGCGCTGCGCGGCGCCACAGCACCGGAGGCGACGCTCGCTGCGCTGGTGGACATCCAGGTGGCGCTGACCGGTGGCGGAATCACCACGTGCACGGGATTCCTCATCGAGGAGAGGGTCGTGGTCACCAGTCGCGCCCAGATGATCGAGCCCGGCACCGACCGCCCGGTACCGGACCACGCCGTTGTCGTTGCAGGCGCCCGGTCGGTGGACGACATCTCGACGCGGGGCGGTCTGGCGGTGCTGCACCTGACCGAGCCGATCCCGGTTCCGGTGCCACGACTGGGGCACACCTCGCTGGTCCGCATCGGCGACCAGGTCCACGTGCCTGTCAGAGGCGAGACGGCGGAGGCGGACTGGACGGTCCACAGTGGTGTCGTCGACCGGTTCGAACCCGCCCCGGGCGGTGCTGGGCGGCAGCTCCGCGTCGGAATCAGGCTCGAGCCCTCGTCCCTGGGGGCGCCTGTGCTCGACGAGCTGGGAGAAGTGGTCGGGGTGATCACCGCCTGCGACCCGGACCATTTCGCGATAACCGGCATCGATGCTCTGAGGACACCACCTGTGGTGCCGTAGACGCATGGCTCGCGGACGGCGTACCGAGAGAACAGGCATAGCCGACCTGCATCGACGCGCAGAATTAGGCCGATCGGGTTACCTTCAGATTCCTGGTGAGAAGGCAACACACCAGGAACGGAGGTCACCGTGGCCGTGGCGCACGACTCCGTTCCCGCGTGGATCGACCCCATGCTCGCCAAGCCCGACGGTGGCCTTCTCCGTGAGGGACCGCAATGGGCTTACGAGTACAAACTGGACGGCTACCGCGTGGCGATGCGGATCGCCGCGGACGGCACGACCGTGCTGACCAGTCGCAACGGTCTCGATCTCACCGCCGAGTTCGCCGAGCTGACCGGTGTGTTCACCGCGGCGCTGCGAGGGCGTGCCGCGGTGCTCGACGGTGAGGTCGTGGTCTACAACGAGGCCGGCCAGATCGACTTCGGTCTGCTGCAGCAACGTCGCGGCCGCTTCCAGAAGCACCGCACCGCCCGGCGCACCGAGCCGTTCGACGACCTCCCGGTCCGCTTCCTGGCGTTCGACCTCCTGCAGCTCGGTGACCAACTCCTGCTGGGCGAACCGTACGAGCAACGGCGGCACCAGCTCACCGAACTGCCGATGCCCGACCCCTTCCGGGTCGCCGTCGTGCCGTCGTTCGCCGCGGCCGAGCTCGCCGCCGAACGCCTCACCCCGCAGCGACTGCTCGAGCGCGTCGCCGCGGAAGGACATGAAGGGCTGGTGGCCAAGCGGCTCGACTCGCCGTACATCCCCGGCAAGCGGCCGGACTTCTGGTGCAAGCACCCCCTGGTGCAGACGCGCGAAGTCATCGTGTGCGGCTGGCGGCCCGGCCAAAGCGGCTTCACCGGCACCGTCGGAGGGCTCCTGCTCGGCGCGCACGATCCGGAGACCGGCGAGCTGGTGTACATCGGCGATGTGGGCACCGGCTTCACCCGGCAGGAACGTGATCAACTGCGCGATCAGCTCCAACCGCTCGAACGCTCCCGCCATCCGTTCGCGTCCACTCCCCCGCGTGAGGACGTCGTGCGCGCCCGGTGGGTGGACCCGGTGCTGGTGGGCGAGGTCCGGTTCCGCCAATTCACCCGCGGCGACGACGGCAGACTGCGGCACACCGCGTGGCGGGGTCTTCGTCGTGACCGCGCACCCGACGAGGTGACCGCGCCACAACCCGGGCGGCCCACACCACCCGCCGCTGACGAACCGGAGATCGGCGGCCGGGTGACGGTGAAGGCGGGTAGCCGCACCTTGCGACTGTCCAACCTGGACAAAGTGCTGTACCCAGACGGCACCACGAAGGGCGAGGTCATCGCCTACTACAGCCGGATCGCGCCCGTCTTGGTGCCGCACCTGCGTGACAGGCCTGTCACGTTCGTCCGCTTCCCGAACGGCGTGCATGGCCAGAAGTTCTTCCAGAAGAACACCGACGCGAGCGCGCCGGACTGGTTGCCGGCAGTGGAGTTGCGAGGTGGTGGGTCACGACGCGGAGGCGATGAGATCGTCCGATATCCGCTGATCCACGAGCTCGCCGCGCTCGTGTGGGCCGCAAATCTAGCCGCGCTCGAACTGCACGTTCCTCAATGGACGGTGACCGGCGGCGTGCGGAACTTGCCGGACCGGCTCGTGTTCGACCTCGATCCCGGGCCGGGCACGACGATCGTGCACTGTTGCAGGGTGGCCGAGCGCCTGTACGACGTGCTCGCCGCGGACGGGCTGCTCCCGGTGGCGACGACCTCGGGCTCAAAAGGGCTGCAGGTCTACGCGGGCATCGAAACCACGAGCCCGCAGGCACCCTCGGCGTACGCGAAGGCGATCGCGGTGGCCTTCGAACGGGACACGCCCGAGGAGGTGACGGCCACAATGGTGAAAGCCCGCCGCGAGGGCAGAGTCCTCATCGACTGGAGCCAGAACAACCCGGCCAAGACCACCATCGCACCCTACTCGCTGCGTGGCCGCGACGAGCCCACTGTGGCGACCCCGGTCACCTGGGACGAGGTCCGCAGCTGCCGCAGACCGGAGCAGCTGACCTTCACCGCGGACGAGGTGCTCGAACGGGTGTCGGACGTCGGCGATCTGTTCGTGCCGATCGACCAAGACAAGGCACCGTTTCCTCGTTGATGCCGGGTGCAGTTGAATACCCGCTCCTGCGAGTCGTAGCGTTCAGCTGACTTACGGCGATCATGCTGGAAAGGACACCTTCAGCAGTGTGGGTGGAAGGAGCGGCCAGCGGTGAGCGACCGGGAGGAAAGGCCGCAACTTGCACAGGCGAAGGCCTTCGCCGACAACGGCGTCGTGGTGGTCACGCTGACCGGCGAGGTCGACATGGTCAACGCCGAAGAGATGCGTTCCGCTCTGCAGGCACAGCTCGATGCCCGGCCTGACGTGCTGGTGGTGGACCTCGCGCTGGACTTTCTCGGCTCGGCAGGTCTGATGATGCTCATTCAGATCCACCGCAGCGCCGAGCAGGGCGGATCGCGGTTCGGTGTCGTGGCTTCCAGTCGCCCTGCCTGGCGTCCACTGGAGCTCAGCGGGCTTGCCAACGTCTTGCCGTTGTTCGACTCTGCGCCAGAGGCAGTGAAGTCGTTACGCACAGGCGACTAGCCGCGTTCGGCGGTCCCGCATGAGCTGGCGGTGTTCTGATTGTCTGGAGAACGCACCGACGCGAACGCTGTGTGCGAAGCAGCGACCCCCGCAACATCCCCGGTTGAGGGTGCGTCAGGCGGCGGTGAGCTCCCGGGAACCTGGCGGGCGCGGTGCGGGCGATGACGCAACCGGTGCCCGCACCGCGCAACCAGACGGCGCGGAGGCTGGCTGCTTAACGCACCGCGTCAAGCCCGGCCAGACCACACTTGCGCGGTCTCCACCGAGTCCGGCGAACCAGCCCGGCGACCACCGAGTACCCACCGTCGCTTCGCTTACACCGGCAATATCAACACATGCGTCGGCGACCTTGACAACACGGCTGTTGCACACCGATGAGGTCAGTCGTCTTTGGACGTTGAGCGGTGCCGGGGCGGGCCTGCCGCGACGAAGTCATGGACCTCGGCGAGCGGCTCGCCTGTGGGGTGCCAAAACACGGCCGCACTGTCTGACCTGCGCTTAAGGTTGCCGCAGGTTCGTTGATCAGTTGCGCCAGGTCAGGGGTGTCGCGGCCAGCCCCTCTTGGAGCGGGGCGAGATAGGCAGCTCCGACGCCCGCAAGCGCCGCGGTGCGGCTGTATGTCGCCGCCAGAGCCAGACCGGCCACGGCCATCTTCAGCATTTGTCGGCACCCGAGAAGCGATCGCTGGGATCGTCCGGAATCGTCGTCAGCGAGTTCGGGCTCGGGATGGGCCGGCTTCCGTCGAGTCGCCTCGGCGGCCCAGACGACGCCGAGGCCTTGGAGATCCTGGCAACGGCTGTTGACGCTGGCATCATCTTCTTGCGCGCCTGGGGACCGACTACGTGGACGTGCTTCTGCTACACAGCCCTCCCCTCGAGATGTTCGACAACACCGTGCGTCCGTATCTGACGGCGGCGACCCGCATGGTCGAGGAGGGCAAGGTGCGCACCGTCGGCCTATCCCTAGGCCCGAGCACCGCTGACGAGCTCGCGTTGGCAGTCAAGACCACCGGCTGCCAAGTCGTCGAAGTTCGGTTCAACGCCATGTACCAAGCTGCCCTCCCCGCCTTTGACCTCGCTGCCGAGCGCGGAGTCGGGGTCGTCGTCAAGGTGCCGGTCGAATCTGGTTGGTTGACGGGCAAAGGAGTGCACGGTCTCTTCGACCGATCACGCTCAAGGCGCTGGACGGACGAGGACAGAACGAGACGAGCGGAGCCGGCCGACGAAGTCAGTTCGGTACTACCTGGCGGAGTGGACCTCCCAACTGCCGCATTGCGGTTCATCCTGGGCCACGAGGCGGTGTAGACAGTCGTCCCAGGCGTGAAGTCCTTGCAGCAACTGCACTTCGACGTTCGAGCGTGCCAGGGTCGCTTGCCCGCCGAGGCTGTTGCACGCTTGCACGGCCTTGGAACCCGATACAACTTCGGCCCGCTGCCCTGGTAGTTCGCGCGTGACGGGCGGCCAGACACCCACGCTCGCCGTGATCCGCACAGGCCCACACCCACGTCGACAACGCGGCCAAGCAGATCGAGGCTGGTTACGACGCCCGTGTCGTGGCCCAGCGGTTGCGGGAGGTCACCGCCGAGCGCCGGCGGCAGTTGCTGATGCAGGAGCAGCACGTCGGTGCCGTCGACATCTTCAAGAACGCGGTCCGAGCGCACGGTGATCGGCTGACTCTCCTGTCGTCACCACAGCTAGGTGGCCTGACCGTGCCCCGCGCCCACGCGATTCTGCTGGAGCAAGGACTCGCCGATCTCCTCAAGAACGTCGTCGAGCACGCCGGTGGATCGGTCGAGCTCGGGTTCTCCGTGGAGGACACCACCATGTCACTGAACGTGCGGGACTTCGGGCCCGGTCTCGGGCAAGAGGAGTTCGCACCTCCCGGCAGCAAACTTCGGCAGCTGCAGGAGAAGCTGCGCCACCACGGTGGAGATCTTCTCCTGACAGAACCACAACCCGACGACGGCGCTGAGGTCCGGCTCGTGCTGCCGCTGCAACCGAAGAGGTGACCAGGTATGCGAGTTCTGGTTGTAGAGGACGAGGGCATGTCCGCGGCCATGGCCGTGACAGAGCTGACCGGAGCGGCGCCCTGCGAGGTCGTCGTGGTCACGGACCCGATCGAGGCGTTCGTGCGTCTGAGCCGGGAAAGGTTCGACGTGGCCGTGGTCGACATGCTCTACCAGAAACACTCGGACGAGTTCGAGAGACGACGACGTCTCGGCGACGTCCGGCTCACCGACGCACGGCTGCACCTCAGCGGCCTCGCGGTGCTGCGCGCCGCCGACGAGGCCGGCACGAAGGCAGTGCTGTGGACGAACGGGGAGCCGAACCGTCGTCTGCACATGATGTTCGCGCTGGAAGAGCTCGGCTGCCGGACGATGTGCCAGAAAGACGCGGTCGGCAAGCTGGCTGTCACCGTACGGGCCGCCGCCGAAGGACGTGAGCACATAGATCCGGTACTGCGCATGCATCTGCCGCCCCGATCCTCCCCTTCGCTTCGCGACACCTTCCTGCACTCGGAGACCCGGCGAGCGTCCTGGCGCGCGATGGCCTTGGGACTGCACGACCATTCAAGGATCGCCAAGGCCGTCGGCATCGCGTCCGGTACCGTGCGCAGACGCGTCGAGGACATGCGAAGCCGGCTCGTCGCATTCGATCCGGGCTGTTCTCCAGAAGGACCGCCCACGCCAGAACTCGTCCGGTACGCGAGCCAGAACTGGCAGTTCTTCCTCGACGACACCGTGCGCGAGATCTACCCATGACGCCGCACGTGGGCGCTGGACGATTCCGCATCTGGTTTCCGCGCGTCGCGCTCGTCGTCCTGCCGGTGTTGTGGATCTATCTGGGAACCACGCTGCCGATCGCGACCAACCGCGAAGTGACAGTAGATGTGTCCTGCTCATCCGGCTTTCCGGTAGCAGCCGTCTGGATCGAGTCGACGTCCGGAGCCTCGTGGTACGCAACGGAAAGCCCGCGAGGAACCGCACCCTTCCAGCGGTTCACGTTCAAACAGCGGTTCATGGCGACCTACCAGATTCGGGCCGGATGTGGTGGCACACAACAACAGTGGGGCATCACCGCGGTTTCGACTTACGGCGCCAACCAATACCGACGAGTCGTCTGCGACGACGTGCACATCAACTCGATCTCCGTCGAAAGCTGCGCGGACCGGCCTGGAGGATGACGCACCGGAGCCACATTTGTCCGCTGCGCCAAGGGTTTCCAGCGAGCAAGGTTCATGGTGAACGTGCACGACAGGTGCACCGAAAGATCGAGGAGACACCGTGAACCCCGTCCTCCGCATCGCCACGGCCGCCGCCGTCGCGGCTCCACTCGCAGTCATCCTCATGACCACGGGTGCAAGTGCCGGCGTCCACGCCGCGGCAGGCCCGTACATCGGCTCGAACTCCGGCGGCGCCTGGCTGCGCAACGCCGCGTACCTGGGCGAACAGTTCAAGGTCAAGTACGTCGGCAACGGCACGCCCGTGACGATGGTCTGCTGGATCGACACTCAGATGGTCCGGCCGCCGGACTCCGACTACGCCTCCGCGCGCTGGTTCAAGGTTGACGTGCCGAGCGTCGGCGTCTACAAGGCCTACGTCCACTCCTCCCTGGTGGAGAGCCAGTCGTCGGTCGGGATCTGCCCGCGATGAGCATCATCCGCCGCCTATGGGCCGGATCGATCGGAATCATGCTCGGCGCGCTGTCCGCCGCTGTGCTCACGGCTGCGCCCGCGCAGGCGGCCACCGAACTCGGCGGTGTGGACATGCAACGCGGCTGCGGCAGCAACTACTGGCACGCCGAGGTCTACTACCCGAACCAGCACGTGTTCGGGTGGCGGTGCACGCACGTGTACTCGAGCGGGTACGTCGGAGTTGCCGACATCGACGTGAACGCCGTGTGCGCCAGTCAGTACGGTACGGGTGCGTACAGCGGCTATCTGGACTACTACAACCCGTACTCCTGGCGCTGCTACCGCTGATCGTCGCAGAGAACGGCATCTTCGCCTCACCGGGCAGAGATGCCGTTCTGCACGCGGCAACAGTGCCTGCTCAGGACGAGGTGATGCGCGTGCGCTGGGCTGATCGTTGTGGTGTTGGGACTGATGACCGCATTGATCTTGGGCTCGAAGCCGGCGTCGCGGTCCCGCGGCACGTCGATCTCGACCGGGCCGATATCGGTGAGCACGGTCATGGACCGGGTGCCGACGTTTCAGTTGGCGGTGGAGCAGGTCACGGCCGGGCGAGCGGGTTCAGGACCGGCGGCGACGAACCCGAACGAGGTGGTTCCCCCGGCAGCGAGCACAGCGTTGTGGCCGGCGTTGGTGACGGTCACCGCGGTCGCGTTCTGGGTCAGGGTGCCGTTCCACAGGTTGCCGATGGTGTGGCCCGCAGCCGGCTGCCACGTGATGGTCCAGCCGGTTAGTCCGCCTGGGCTGGTGTTGCGCACGGTCACCTCGACCTGGTAGCCGCCCGGCCACGAGTTGGTCACCTCGTAACGGGCAACGCAGGCGGTCGCGGTCGTGACCGTGGTAGTCGCCGTGGTGGAGTTGGTCTGGGCGCTGCTGCTGGGCCGGTCGCCCTGCACGACGGTGCCGATCACAACACCGGCGGCGACCAGGACGGCCGCACCGGCGACCATCGCGATCACCCGGCGTGGCAGGTGGCGGCGGACGAGCAGCATCCGCGTCCCGCTCTTCGGGGGCGCAGCGGGCAGCGGCAGTCCCTCCGCGACCGCCGCGAGCAGCTTGTGGGCCTCGGCCATCGTCGGGCGTTGTGCCGCGTCACGATGCAGGAGGCGCAGGAGCACCTCGCCGAGCGGGCCACCCGACCGTGGCGGCTCGAACTCCCCCCGGACCACGCGTTGCAGGAGCGCGTAGGGGTTGTCGTCCACACCGAACGGCGGCGTGCCCTCCAGTGCCGCGTAGAGGGTCGCGCCGAGGGAGAACACGTCCGAGGCGAACGTCGCCGCCTCGCCCGCCGCCACCTCCGGCGCCAGGAAGGCCGGCGTGCCGACGATCAAGCGGGCGTCGGTCACCGTGCCTTCGCCGACCGCGCGGGCGATGCCGAAGTCGGTGATCTTCGCGATGCCGTCCTCGGCCAGCAGGACGTTGAACGTCGAGACGTCCCGGTGCACGATGCCCTCTGCGTGCGCCGCCGCCAGCGCGGCGGCGACCTGCCTGCCCACGGCCGCGACCACGCCCGGCGGTAGCGCGCCCCGTTCGGCGATCAGCGCCGCGAGGCTGCGGGAGGGCAGGTACTCCAGCACCAGACAGGGCTTGCCGTCGTGCTCGACGACCTCGTACACCCTGATCGCGTGCGGGTGCCGCAGCCGACCGGCGACCCGGCCCTCGCGCAGCAGCTGCGCCACCGCGTCCGGGGACCGCCGGTCCGTGTTGAGCAGCTTGACCGCGATCACGCGGTCGAGCTGCTCGTCGCGCGCCTGCCAGACCACCCCCATGGATCCTTGCCCGATCGACGACACCAGCCGGTACCGCCCGGCGATGACCTCACCCTCTTCTGGCACATGCCGACGCTACTTGGCTGAGCCGACCATCGGCCACCTTCGACTTCGCAGATGAAGCTCTCCCGGTACTTCGGGTTCGCGCTGCTGTCGGCGCTGCACGCCCCTGGTGAGTGCCGTAGGTGGGTCTGATTCCAGATCAGCGTGCGGTCCAGCAGTTCGGTGCGAAGGGTCTTCACCCCAGCGCAGTCTTGAGGATCTCCCACATGGTGGAGGCGGCGATCGTGACACCCAAGAGCGTGACTTCACCGTGGATGCGTCGACAACGGCGCTTCATCAGGTCGCGATACCACCTCACCACCGTGTCCGGGCTGACCGACAGCCGGAGCGGGCGCAACCTCACGCGAGCCAGGGGCGCGAGTAAAGCGGCGAGCAACGCCCTGTCCTCTGGTCGCAATCGTGGGCGCTGATCGCCGAGCTGCCGGCGCAAGACCTCGAGCTGATGGCGCAGGGCGAGGATCTCGACACACGGCCGCGATCATGCCGGATGATGACCACTACCCGTCGACGCCTCCTGACCTGCACGGACGTATTTGTCGGCACGCACAGCATCCCGATCTCGTGGTCGTCCCCACGACGTCGTTCCGGCGTCCTGTCTCAAGCCGACGACCAGGTCTCCATCACCACACCCAAGGGCAAGTTGACGGGTCAAAGCAGACTGAGCTCACGGGCGCGCGCCACGGCTTCGGTCCGGTTGCGCGCCTGCAACCTGCCGAAGATCTGGTTCAGGTGCCACTTGGTGGTGCCGACGGTGATGAACAGCTTGTCCGCCACCTGCTGGTTCGACATGCCGGTGGCGATGAGACCGAGGATGCGGCGTTGCGTCTCGGTCAGCGTCTCCACGACCCCGATCCCCTCCACGGTCCGCAACGCCGGCCGTTGTTGCTTCGGCGCGGCTCGCATGCGGGTGAGCAGATCAGTGACGAACTCCGGTGCCGTGGCGCGCACGTCCTTCATCAGCCCCACGAGCACCGGGCCTTCGTCGACGAACGTGCGCCGGTATCCATCCGGGGCGGCGAGTTCGACCGCGCGGGCCAAGGGAGTCGTGCACGGTTCGCCCAGCGCGTGCCGGGCGAGCGCGGTGACCACGAGGATCGCCACCAGGCTGCCGTCCCGGCCTTCGCGGGTCGCACGTTCCTCGATGAACGCCAACGGTTCCAACGCTCGTTGCGGAGTGCCCGTCGCGATCAGCAGCCGGGCCCTGGCCAGCTGTTCGTAGTCCGAAGAGGACGGTTGGTCGCCGCTGATCTCGCGCAACGACTGCTCGGCGGCGGCGAGGTTGCCTGAGCGGGCGTGCAGTTCGGCGATCGTCGCCACGACCAGCCGGGCGCGGCGGTAGTCCTCGGCGGCGTCGGCTTGCCGTCGTGCGGTGAGCAGCGCGCTGAAGCCCTCGTCGACGCGGCCCTGTGCGTGGTGCAGGCGGGCGAGGGTTCGCAGGCCCAGCAACGAGTACGAGGTCGTGCCGAGCTGTTCGCAGTGGGCGATGCCATCGGTCAGGTGTGTGCGGGCGGTGTCGAGCTCGTCGCGTTCGTAGAGCAGCGTGCCGAGCGGCACCTCGGCCAGGCCTGCGATCGGGGTGTTCTCGTGGCCGCGCAACCCGTCCCGGCACAGCAGCACGGCCTCGCGCAGCCTGCCCTGCACGTAGAGCAGCGGAGCGAGGTAGCCGGTGGCTTCCAACGTGCTCAACGGGTTGCCGCCGCGTTCGCCGACCCGCACCGCCTCGCGCAGCACCTCGATCGCGCCGCGTCGGTCGCCGGTCAACCTGCGTGCCTGGCCGAGCACGCCCAGTGCGGCCGCGCGGAAGAACGACGTGCTGCCACCCAGCAACGTCAGTGCCGCGGTCGCCAGTTCCGCGGCACGCACCGACCGGCCGTGGGTGAGCGCCAGGTAGGCCTGGAAGGTCCGCAGCATCGCCAGGTCCTCAGCCGGTGCGTCCGGTCCCATGCCCGCGTCCGCCAGTGCTGCGTAGGTCTCCGCCTCGTCCACTCGACCGGCGAGGTAGAGCAGCCAGCCCTTGAACCCGGCGAGGTCGGCGTGCGCGCGCACAACGTGTTCGTCGAGCCGGTTGAGCCATGAGAGCAGCGTGGCCAGTTCTCCGCGCCGCACCTGTTCCTCGGCGTGGGCGCGCACGGCGGCGACGGCCAGGTCCACCTCTCCCCCGGCGACCGCGTGCCGGATGGTCTCGGCGGGCATGTCCCTTGCCGCGTACCAGTGGGCCGCTCGCCGGTGACACTTCGCGGCGGTTTCGGGATCCAGCTCCGTGCGCAGGAAGTCCGCGAACAGCCCGTGATAGCGGTACCACCGCCCACTGTCGTCGAGCGCTGTCAGGAACAGGTTCGCGCGTTCCAGCGACCGGATCACCGACGCGCTGTCGGGCCGGCCCGTCACCGCGTCGCACAAGGACGGTGTGAGCGACTCCAGCAGGCTCGTGCGCACCAGGAAGTCCCGCACGTAGTCGGTCTGGCCGCGCAGAACCTCCTCGGCGAGGTAGTCGAGCACGTACCGGTCGCCCGAGCGCAGCCGCACGGCCGGCCCGTCCGCCGCACTGCCGTCGCGCAGGCCGATGCCGAGCAGCTGCAACGCGGCGGCCCAGCCCTCGGCACGGGACGTGAGCGCCTCGACGGTCGGTACGGGCAGCTCGCGTCCGGTCAGCGCGTACAGCATCTCGGCGGCCTCCGCCTGGGAGAACCGCAGCTGGGCGGCCCCGATCTCGCCGACCAGCCCACGTCCGCGCCACCGGGCCAGCGGCAGGTCGGGGTCGGTGCGGCCGAGCAACACCAGGTGCAACCGCGGCGGGCAGTGCTCGACCAGGAACGTCAGCGCGTCCAGGATCTCCTGGTCGTGCAGCAGGTGCACGTCGTCGAGCACCAACACGGTGTCCTCGGAGTCTGCTGCACGGTCGTTGACCAGCGCCGTCATCACCGCAGGCGCCGCCGCAGACCCCGCTTCGAGCAGCGTGTGGGAGCCGCCGAGCGCGGTCACGAGGTAATCCAGGAACCGGCCGGGCACGTCATCGTCGGAGTCCAGCGCAAGCCACGCGCTGTGGCCTTCGAACTCTCGCAGCCACGTGCTGACAAGGGTCGTTTTGCCGAAACCCGCAGGCGCGGTGACGAGGGTGAGCGGCCGGGACGGGACAGCGTCGAGCAGGCGCAGCAGCCGGGACCGGACCACGGTGCCCGCGCGCGCCGGCGGGACCAGCAGCTTTGTCGCCACCACCTGCACAACCCCAAACCTAACTTTGGACAGGGCCGCCAGCCAGCGCCCCCGCCGAACATCATGGGCATGGACGCAAGAGACCACTCCTTCTCGGGAGACTTCTACCGGCTGGCGGACGACCTGCCCACCGAGGATCTCGAACTGCTCGCGCGGTTGAAGGACTTCCTCGACACCGAGGTCGCCCCGGTCGCGAACTGGCACTGGGCGCGGGAGAAGTTCCCGCACCACCTGATCGAGCCGCTGGGCAAGCTCGGCCTGACCGGGCGCACCAGCCTGTTCGACGGGTTCGTCACGCTGGCCCTGGCGAGCACCGACCCGTCGTTCGCGACGTTCTTCGGCGTGCACACCGGGCTCGCGATGGGCTCGATCGACCTGTGCGGCTCGGAGGAGCAGAAGCAGCGCTGGCTGCCCGCGATGCGCCGGTTCGAGCAGATCGGCGCGTTCGGTCTGACCGAACCGGAGGTCGGCTCCGCGGTGGCACGCGGCCTGCGGACCACCGCTCGCCGCGAGGGCGACGAGTGGGTGCTCGACGGCGAGAAGAAGTGGATCGGCAACGCCACTTTCGCCGACCTGACGGTGATCTGGGCGAAGGATCTCGAGGACGGCAACGTCAAGGGCTTCGTCGTCGAGAAGGGCACCCCGGGCTTCAGCCCGGTCAAGATCGAGAACAAGATCGCGCTCCGGACGGTGCAGAACGCTCACATCACGCTGACCGGGTGCCGCGTACCGGAGTCGAACCGGCTGCAGAACGCTCAGTCGTTCGCCGACACCGCCGCTGTACTGCGGATGACCCGGAACTCCGTGGCCTGGCAGGCGGTCGGCTGTTCGACAGGCGCCTACCAGCGTGCTTTGGCCTACGCCAAGGAGCGCGAGCAGTTCGGGCGGCTGATCGGCGGGTTCCAGCTGGTGCAGGACCTGCTGGTGAGGATGCTCGGCAACATCACCTCGTCGCTGTGCATGGTCGCGCAGCTCTCACGGTTGCAGGACGCGCGGAAGATGACCGAGGAGCAGGCCTCTCTCGCGAAGGCGTTCTGCACCAGCAGGATGCGCGAAACGGTCGGTATGGCCCGCGAGCTCATGGGCGGCAACGGAATCCTGCTCGACCACGAGGTCGGCCGGTTCGTCGCCGACGCCGAGGCCATCCACTCCTACGAGGGCACGCGCGAGATGAACACCCTCATCGTGGGCCGGGCGATCACCGGCCAGTCCGCTTCGTCTGACGAGGAGACGTGTCATGACCAACGCAGTGGCCGTCGACGCGATCGGCGGTCCCAACCCCGTGGTCGGCTTCCGGCGCAAGGACGTGCTCGACTCGTTGCGCACGGTCGTCCTCGAGGCCGCCAAGCACCCCGGTCACCTCGCGGGCAGCCTGCGCCACCTGGCCTCGGCCGCGGTCGACGCCGTTCGCGGCCGTGGCGAGCTGACGCCCGGCCCGAAGGACCGCCGGTTCACCGATTCGGCATGGCGGCAGAACTTCCTGTACTGCCGGATGATGGGCGTCTACCTGGCCGCCGAGGCCGAGCTCGACGCGTGGCTCGCCGGCACCCAACTGTCCGATGTGGACCGGGAGCGGGCGAGGTTCGTGCTCTCGCTCGGGCTCGACGCGCTGGCGCCGAGCAACCTGCCGCTCAACCCCGCCGCGGTGAAGCGGTTCATCGACACCGGCGGCGAGAGCGCGGTCGAGGGTGTGCGTCACTTCGCCGGTGACGTGCGGCGCAACGGCGGGTTCCCGAGCCAGGTCGACACCGACGGGTTCAGCGTGGGCGGCAACCTGGCCACCACACAGGGCTCGGTCGTGTTCCGCAACGAGGTGCTGGAGCTCATCCAGTACCAGCCGGTCACCGAGCAGGTACGCGCCCGACCGCTGGTCATCGCGCCTCCGCAGATCAACAAGTTCTACGTCTTCGACCTGTCGCCGCAGAAGAGCCTCGTGAAGTACGCGCTGGAGCAGGGTTTCCAGGTGTTCGTGATCTCGTGGCGCAACCCGACGGCCGAGCACCGCGACTGGGATCTCTCGACGTACGTGCTGGCGATGGAGGAGGCGATCGACGCGGTCCGCGAGATCACCGGCAGCCCGGACGTGAACCTCGCCGGGGCCTGCTCCGGTGGTATCGCGTCGGTGTCGCTGGCCGCGTACCTCGCCGCGCGGGGGAAGCCGGTGATCAACGCGCTGACGTTGTTCGTGAGCGTGTTCGACATGGCCGACGACAAGACGTTGCTCGGGATCTTCGCCAGCGAGGAGACCCTGGCGGCGGCCAAGCGGCACTCACACGTCCGCGGGGTGCTGGACGGCCGCGAGCTCGCCAAGTTGTTCAACCTGTTGCGCCCCAACGACCTCATCTGGACGTACTGGGTCAACAACTACCTGCTGGGCAAGAAGCCGCCGACGTTCGACATCCTGTACTGGAACAACGACACGACCAGGTTGCCGGCGGCGTTCCACGGTCAGCTGATCGACATCTACCGGGACAACGCGCTGGCGCACCAGGACGAGGTGGTGCTCGACGGCACTCCGCTGGACCTGGGCAAGATCACCGCCGACGCGTTCGTGATGGCGGGCACGACCGACCACATCACGCCGTGGGACGCCTGCTACCGCTCAGCACGACGACTTGGTGGCAACGTCGAGTTCACGCTCAGCAACTCCGGCCACATCCAGAGCATCCTCAACCCTCCCGGCAACCCCAAGGCGAGCTACTTCCGCAACGCCGAGCTGCCGCAGGAGGCGCGGGAGTGGCAGCAGGGTGCGGAAAGGGCCGCGGGCAGCTGGTGGCCGCGGTGGGTCGAGTGGCTGACCGAACGCTCCTGCTCGCTCATCGCGGCGCCGGTCACGCTCGGCAGCCACGAGCACGCGCCGATCGAGGCTGCGCCGGGCAGCTACGTGCTCGCATGAACGTCGACGTCTCACCGGGCGAAGGCGTGCCGCTGCTGGTGTGCAACGGGATCGGCGCCAACCTCGAACTCCTCGACCCGCTCGTCGAGGCACTGCAGCTCGTGGAGGGTCGCCGGATTCCGGTGATCCGGTTCGACGCACCGGGTACCGGCGGCTCCCCGACCACGTTGCTGCCACTCCGGATGCCCGCACTCGCCAGGACGCTCGGGCGGCTCGTCACCGAACTCGGCCACGACCAGGTCGACGTGCTCGGCATCTCGTGGGGCGGTGCGCTGGCCCAGGAGTTCGCGCGCCGCAACGGAAAGCTCTGCCGCCGAGTGGTGCTGTGCGCGACGTCGATGGGCATGGTCATGGTGCCCGCCCGGCCGTCGGTGCTGCTGACGCTGGCGAGTCCGTTGCGGTACTTCGGTCCCCGGCACATGAAGGAGACCGGACAACGCATCTACGGCGGCGGCTTCGGCTCCGACCCCGCGGTCGCGGCCAGGTTCGCCACGCACACCAGGGCACCGGACCCGCGCGGCTACTACTGGCAGATCGCCGCCGGTATCGGCTGGACCAGCGCGCACTACCTGCAGTTGCTGCGGCAGGAGGTGCTGGTGGTGGCCGGTGACGACGACCCGATCATCCCGCTCGTCAACGCCCGCGTGATGACTCGGCTGCTGAGGCGTGGACGTCTGCACGTCGTGCGCGGTGGCGGTCATCTGGCGCTGCTGACCCACGCCGGCGAACTCGTCCCCCTGATCCACGACTTCCTCACCGAAGGAGAACCGAAGTGCTGAACCTCGCGATGATGCTGGAGACCGCGGCCGAGCAGTGGCCCGCCCGCGACGCTGTGGTGTGCGGTGACACGAGGCTCACCTACGCCGAGGTGAACGCCGCCGCGAACCGGGTGGCGAACCTGCTGGTGGCGTCCGGCATCCGGCCGGGTGACCGGGTCGCGCTCTCGTGCGCGAACCTCCCGCAGTTCCCGGTGATCTACTACGGCATCCTCAAGGCCGGTGCGGTCGTGGTGCCGTTGAACATCCTGCTCAAGCCGCGCGAGATCGCCTACCACCTGATCGACTCCGGTGCTCGCGCGTATTTCGGCGGCACTCCCGACGCCCGCGCGGGGTTCGATGCGGCGCCTGGCCTCGGGTACTTCTTCGAAGCGTCCTTCGTGGACGATCAACCCGCAGAGTTCGAGGCGGTCCCGGTCGAGGCCACGGACACCGCGGTCGTGCTCTACACCAGCGGCACCACCGGCACGCCCAAGGGCGCCGAGCTGACCCACGCCAACATGACGCTGAACACCCTGACGTGCCACAAGCTCTTCGGCACCATCGACCACGACGTGCACCTGGTGACGCTGCCGTTGTTCCACTCGTTCGGCCAGACCGTGCAGATGAACTCGGGCTTCGCCGCCGGGGCGACTCTGGTGCTGCTGCCGCGTTTCACGCCCGGAGACGCGCTGGAGTCGATGCAACGGGAGCAGGTGACGTTCTTCGCCGGTGTGCCGACGATGTACTGGGCGTTGGTGAGCACGGACGCGTCGGGCTACGACCTGGGTTCGTTGCGCATCGCGGTGTCTGGCGGCGCGGCGCTGCCGGTGGAGATCCTCGAACAGGTGCACAAGGTCTACGGCGTGGAGATCCGCGAGGGCTACGGCCTGTCCGAGACGTCGCCGGTGGCCACGTTCAACCATCCCGGCCGCGAGGTGAAGCCCGGTTCGATCGGGCAGCCGGTGTGGTGCGTGCGGGTCAAGCTCGTCGACGCGGACTGGAACGAGGTGCCCGACGGCGAGGCGGGCGAGATCGCGATTCGCGGCCACAACGTGATGAAGGGCTACCTCGGCCGCCCGGAAGCGACCGCCGAGGTGATCCGCGACGGCTGGTTCCGCACCGGCGACATCGGGGTGCGAGACGAGGACGGCTACTACTTCATCGTCGACCGCGCCAAGGACATGATCGTGCGCGGCGGTTTCAACGTGTACCCGCGCGAGCTCGAAGAAGTGATCATGACCCACCCGGACGTGAGCCTGGTGGCCGTGGTGGGCACACCGCACGCGAGCCACGGCGAGGAGGTCAAGGCGTTCGTGATCCGCAAGCCGGACACCGCGGTGACCGAGGATGCGCTCGTCGCGTGGTGCAAGGAGAACATGGCGAGCTACAAGTACCCCCGCATCGTCGAGTTCCGCGACGCCCTGCCGATGACGGCCACCGGCAAGATTCTCAAGCGGGAGCTCCGATGAGGTGCCGGCCGGATTTCCGCAACGGTGCCGCTGTCGTCACCGTTCTCCTGTTGTCCGCCTGCGGCGCCGCACCCCACCAACCGCACGTCCGCACCGGCCAAGGGGTTTCCGACACCGCGATCGAGCTCGGCGTGCTGTCCGACCTGAGCGGACCCTTCAAGGCGCAGGCGTCGGCCAGGATCTCCGGGTACGAGCTGTTCTTCGCCGGCCGCAACGCGCAGGGCGGCGTCTGCGAGCGCCAGGTCCAGCTGCACGTCAAGGATCACGGGTATGACGTCGACCGCGCCATGTCCGCCTATTTCGAGCTGGAACCGCAGGTGCTCGGCTTCCTCGACATCACCGGTGCGCCGATGACCGCGGCGATCGGCCCGGACCTCATGCAGAGCAGAGCACTCGCCGCGCCCGCGTCGTGGTCGGCCGCGCTGCTGGGCAACCCGCACATGATGATCGTCGGTGCGACCTACGACATCGACGTGATCAACGGGCTCGACCACCTCCGCCAGCAGGGCGTGCTGCGCGAAGGTTCCGTGATCGGGCACCTGCACCTGCGGGGCGACTACGGCGAGAACGCGCTGGAAGGCAGCACTTTCTTCGCGGCGAAGTCCGGGATGACGGTCGTCTCCCAGTCGATCGGCGGGACGACCAACGACGTCACGGCGCAGATCGCCGCACTCAGGGCGGCCAAGGCGCAGGCCGTCGTGATCACGACGACCTCGAGCCAGACACGGCTCGCGATCGCCGCCGCCCAGAACTGGGACGTGCCCTTCCTGGTGCACGTCGTCGGCTACGACCCGGTGATCACAGACAGCCGCGTCCTCGTGATGTCGTCCACCGCGCCGCTGTCGGCCGACGTGCCCGGCGCGCGGTCCGCCGCCGAGGCGTTCCGAGCGAAGTACCCCGGCGTCCGGCCGTCGGGTCCCGTCGTCGACGGGTACGCCGTCGGCCTCGCGTTCACCGCAGTGCTCGACAAGGCCTGTGAGACAGGAGATCTGACCAGAGAGGGCGTGCTGCGCGCGTTTCACGACACGACCGACGTCGACACGCTCGGCATCACCGCGCCGCTGCACTTCTCGCACGCGGGCAGGCCGTCCAGCACGCAGTCGTACCTCAGCAAGCCGGACTCCGGCGCGCCCGGCGGCCTGACCGTCGTGCGGCCGCTGTTCGAGTCACCGCTCGTGCAGCTCAAGGCAACCAAAGCGAAGTGAGGGAGACGGCATGAAGCCGCGAATCCTGGTGATCGGTGCGGGTGTGGCAGGGCTGACGACAGCGCTCTGCGCCCGCCGGGCCGGGTACGAGGTGGTGATCGCCGCCGACAGGTTCGCCCCCGACATCACCTCCGTGACCGCCGGCGCGTTGTGGGAGTGGCCGCCCGCCGTGTGCGGACATCATGGCGACGAGGCGTCACTGGAACGATCGAAGGCGTGGTGCCTGACCTCGTACGAGCGGTTCCAGCGATTAGCCGGGCACGCGCACAGCGGCGTGCACGTGCGGCCCGCGGTGTTCTACTTCCGCAGCCCGATCGAGGCCAATCCGCTCGAGCACCGCAAGATGCTCGAGCTCGCACAGCACGTCCGCGGCTTCCAGTGGGACGCCTCGCTCGCGGAGCGCAACGGCGTCAACCCTTCCGCGAACGTCGCCGACGCCTACACCCACCTCGCCCCGATGATCGACACCGACGTGTACCTGCGCTGGCTCTACGGGCAGGTCACCAGTTCCGGGTGCGTCGTCGTGCGCGCCCGCATCGAGAATGATCTCCTCGCACAGCAGCCGGGTCTGCTCGCGGCGTTCGGCGTGGACTTCATCGTCAACTGCGCCGGGCTCGGCGCGATCGAGCTCAGCGGTGAGTCCATGTATCCGTTGCGGGGCGCGCTCATCTACGCGCACAACGACGGCGGTTTGGCGCCGCGCATCGGCAGCGCCCACCTCATGGCGCACAACTCGGCCTACGGCCCCCAGAACATGATCTTCATCGTGCCGCGCGGCAGGTATCGGCTCGTCCTGGGCGGACTCGTGGAGCCGAACGAGTGGGACACGGACCTCACGCTGGACAACCACGCGCCGGTACGCGAGATGCTCGCCCGTTGCCAGGAGTTCCTCCCCGTGCTGCGCAACGTCTCCCTGTACAGCAACGGCACGGTTCGGGCGGGACTGCGGCCGATGCGGCACCAGGGCGTCCGGCTCGAGCACCAGGTGGGCACTCGGATCCTGCACAACTTCGGCCACGGCGGCTCCGGTGTGACGCTGTCCTGGGGGTGTGCCGAGGAGATCGTCCACCTGCTCGACGCGATGTCCACGACCGCCACCACGGCTGGCTGAAACCCATCTCCGGGCAACGGTGTTCAGTCGCGGATCAGGCCGTTTGCCAGTACCGGGGTGAGTGACCACCGGAATCCTCAGGAGCGCGGTGTGCGACGCGAACACCGAGTTCGCGCACCGAACCCAGCACGGTCAGCGCGGCATCGTGCGCGAAGGCCGACTCGGTCAGCTTCAGGGTGAGCTGCTGCGGCGGCAGTGCCATCTGATCGTGACGTTCATGCTCATCCGGATCATCACCCCAACTCCGGTCCGAGTGGTTCGAGGCGGGCCGGCACGTGCTTGTGCCAAGGTGTGCCGACCCACTCGTCACGGTCCTCGGCGGCAGTCAGTTCGTTCGGAGCGACGCCCGTGCGCTGCTGCACCGTGAGCCCGAGGCCGTTGGGAAGTGAGATGTGGCCGGGACGCATGGTGTCCGTGGCGTCCACAGACACGTCGGCGGTGCCGCGCCGCGTGGTGAGCCTGACCCGGTCGCCTGTCGTGACGCCCAGCCGCGTCGCGTCGG
Source organism: Lentzea sp. NPDC005914 (assembly GCF_040629405.1). Lineage (NCBI taxonomy): Bacteria > Bacillati > Actinomycetota > Actinomycetes > Pseudonocardiales > Pseudonocardiaceae > Lentzea > Lentzea sp. NPDC005914. The sequence goes on from NZ_JBEXVQ010000034.1 coordinate 47,732, forward strand.
TCGTGCTGATGCGCAAGCGGCCGTCCGGATCGCGCCGTCGCCAGCTGGGGTCACGCATGATCGTGTTGGCCGTGAACGCGCGTCGCTCTCCCGCGGACAGCACGAACGGCCAGTCTGGATCCTGTTGTGGAGTGGGCCTGTCCCGCAGTGCGGCGACTGCGGCGAGCAGTTCCGGCACGGCGAGGTTGATCCGGTCGGCGGGCAGGCGCTGCCAGGACGCGTCGTATTCGTCGTCGGTGATGTGCACGCCGTGGGGGCCGTTGACGATCGCGTCGAAGAGCCGCTCCCCCGCCTCGATGCCGGACCCGTAGCCGGCCTTCTCCACGCCGGCCGGGTTCTTGCGGGCGCACTCGTGCGCGGCCATCCACAGCACGGCGGCCGCTGAGGCGTCGTGCGGCAGCGTCGGGCCGAGCGTGCGGTACAACAGGACGGATGCGAGCCGCCGCTTCACCGGATCCGCGAGTACCGCGAGGAAGACCATCGCGAACTCGGCCCGTCCGTTGGCCGCAGCGGCACGCAGCGGTGCGTAGTCGGCCTCGGTGAGCGCGCCGGACGCCTCGACGAGCCGGGCGTGGATCTCCGGTTCGGGCAGCACGCCCTGCGGTGCGGGTACGACGGGGTGCCGCAGGTGGAAGATGTTGCGCGGGAAGTCGAAGTTGAAGAACGTGGCCTCGAACTTCTCGAACTGCGTCGGCGCGGGCAGCACGTAGTCGGCCAGGCGCGCGGTCTCGGTCATCGCGACGTCGATGACGACCACGAGTTCCAGCGCGGCGAGCGCCTCCCGCATCCGCGCCGAGTCGGCCAGGGAGTGCGCGGGGTTGGCGCTCTCGATCAGCATCGCCCGGTAGCGGGCCGGGTGGTCGGTGAGGATCTCCTCGGCGATCACGTTGCACGGCACCAGACCACTGATGATCCGTGCGCCCGCGACCGGGCTGCGCGGGCCCTCGCCGTCGGCGTGCCCGCGATCTCGGCCGATGGGTACCAGGCTGGAGGGCACGTACTGGGCGCCCTGTTTGCCGAAGTTGCCGGTGAGCAGCCAGACGAGCTTCTCGACGTAGCTCACGAGCGTGGAGTCGCGGTTCATCTGGACGCCGAGGTCCTCGAACACGGCCACGGAGTCCGCGGCGGCGATCCGGGCCGCGACCGCCCGCACGAGCGTCTCCTCGACGTCGGCGATGGCGCAGTAGTCGCCGACCAGCACCTGCCGCAGGACCTCGGTGACGGCGCCGAGGCCGTCCGCGTGCTGGGCGAGCCAGTCCGTGGCGATCAGGTTCTCCTGCACGAGCACAGCGGCCAACGCGGTCAGCAGGTAGAGGTCGGTGCCAGGCCGGACCTGGAGGTGGAAGTCGGCCAGCTCCGCTGTCTCGGTCCGCACGGGGTCGATCACGATCATCGACCGGGCCGGGTCCTTGGCGATGTCCTTGAGCACCGACCGGGCTCGGGGGAAGCCGTGCGACTGATAGGGGTTCTTGCCGACGAACAGCGCGACCTCGCAGTGCTCGAAGTCCGCACGGGTCATGCTGCCGAGCATGCGGGCGTTCACCCAGAACTCGCCGGTCTTCTCCTGCGCGAGCGCGGAGGAGCGGTAGCGGGCACCGAAGGCCGCCAAGGTGGCCGGCGAGTACGCGCCACCGAGGTGGTTGCCCTGGCCGCCGCCACCGTAGTAGAAGATCGTCTCCCCGCCGAAGGTGTCGCGGACCTCGCCCAGCCGCGCCGCGATCTCACTGATCGCGGTGTCCCAGTCGATCTCCTCGAAACTCCCGTCCGGCCGCCGGCGCAACGGGTGCGTGATCCGACCGGTGTCGCCGTTCTGGTGCAGGTCCAGACGCAGCGCCTTGTTGCAGGTGTAGCCGGCCGACGCGGGGTGAAGCTTGTCGCCGCGGATCTTGTCGAACGACCGGCCGTCCTCACCGACGAGGATTTCGATCCCGCAGTTGCATTCACAGAGGATGCAGGCGCTGGGTTTCCACATGGGCCAGGCTCCTAGTCTCGTCGCTCCAGAAGGGGCGCGATTTCGACGAGCACGTCGTCGAGCGGGCCCAGATCACGGTGTGCGCGGCAGAGAATGATCGCTCCCTCGATGGCGGACACGACCACCGTCGCCAGCCGATGTGCGTGTTGTGTGTTGAAACCGCTGGCGGACAAGGCTTCAGCGAGACTCGCCTGCCACTGCGCGAAGATCTCGCGCACCACCTCACCCGCGTCAGGGACGAGGTCGCGGCTGCCCATGGCCATAGCGGCCACAGGGCATCCCGCCCGAAAGTCGGTCTTGGTCAGCGCTCGCTTCCAGAAGGCGACGAGGCGTTCCACCATCTGCTGGACGTCGCCCTCAGCCGCCGAGTCGCTGACCATGGTGGCGATGTAGTCCCCCGCTTGGCGGACCGCGCCCAGGACCATCTCGTTCCGGCCACCGGGGAAATGGTGGTACACGGAACCCCGCGGCGCACCGCTGTGCGCCAGCACCGCATCGACCGTCACGCCAGCCGCGCCACGTTCCCGCAGCAACAGCACCGCGCTGTCCAGCATCCGCTGCTTGGTGCCTCGCCTGACCTGACCGCTCATCACACCTTCTCTCGTCTCAGGAGTATGACAGAGACCATAGTCGATGTCAGCAGCTGTCGAACCTGTGGACCACTGGCGCGGCCTGCGGAGTGTGGGTGCCGAAACGCGGCCGGACCGAACGACGGTGACAAGTCCGCCGCGCCCGGCTTTCAGCTCAGTACGCACGAACTGATCGACGACCGGAAGTTTCAGCGACGAGTCCGGTGACCGCTGTCCGCACGTCGAGGTCGTCCGGGTCCTGCGCGTGCGGCCACGTCCGACAACACCCACGGTCGTCGCCAAAGTGATCGCCGCCGCCGACCCGAAACCCGAGTCGCGCTACCTGGCGGGAGCCACCGCCGGACGTTTCGCCGTGCTCCGCCGCATCGCGCCCGCCGGAGCCTTCGGCAACAGCCTCCGACCGCTCAACCGGATGACCGGCTCACCATCCACATAGGAGAGACACGGTCATGAAGGCATTCATCGTCGACCGTTCCGGACGCGATGGCGGCAACCTGCGTGCAGGCGAGATGCCGGAACCCGAAGTGCGCGAGCACAACGTGCTGCTGCAGATTCACGCCGCGGGCATCAACCCACTCGAGGCCAAGATCATCGACGTGGCTCAGATGGCGAGCACGACCAGTTTGGCCCGTACCTCGCGCACGAGCCGTTCGACTTCTTCGGCCACTTGCTTCACGTTGTGCTTGACGGTGTCTTCAACGCGCTGTTGCAGCTGCTTGTGTGCCCATCCCCCCACTGCGGATCTTGTGCAGCGGCCGCGAGGACTTGACGCGCGTCGAGCGGTCGTGTTCGCACAAGACTGAGGTCTCGCCTGCAGCGCCGCCTCGACCAGGCTCGGTGGCACGGCGATGGTCAGGTGTCCGTCTAGGGTGGGCGGATGAAGGTTCTGTCCATCCAGTCGGTCGTCGCCCACGGTCACGTTGGTAACTCTGCCGCCGTGTTCCCGTTGCAGCGCATCGGGGTCGAGGTCGTCCCGATCCCCACGGTGAACTTCTCCAACCACACCGGGTACGGCGCGTGGCGCGGTCCGCTCCTGCCGCCGTCGGACGTGGCCGAGATCCTGCTCGGCGTGGAGGAACGCGGGGTGTTCCCGCAGGTCGACGCCGTGCTGTCCGGCTACCAGGGTGGCACCGGCATCGCCGACGTGATCATCGACGCGGTGCGCAGGGTGAAGGCCGCGAACCCGGAAGCGCTCTACGCGTGCGACCCGGTGATGGGCAACGCCAAGTCCGGCTGTTTCGTCGCGCCCGAGATCCCCGTGCTGCTGCGCGACCGGGTCGTGCCGGTGGCCGACATCATCACTCCGAACCAGTTCGAGCTGGGCTTCCTCACCGGCACCGAGCCCACGAGCGTCGAGGAGACGCTGGCGTCGGCCGACCTCGCTCGCGCGATGGGCCCGTCGACCGTGCTGGTCACGAGCGTCGAGCGGCCCGACCGGGAGCAGGGCACGATCGAGATGCTCGTCGTGGACACCGCCGGGGCGTGGCTCGTGAGCACCCCGCACCTACCGTTCAAGGCGAACGGGTCCGGCGACGTCACGGCCGCGCTGTTCACCGCCCACTACGTCCAGACCAACGACGCGGCGCTGGCGCTGGAGCGCACCGCGTCGAGCGTCTTCGACCTGATCGACCTGACTCACCGCTCCGGTGAGCGCGAACTGCGACTGGTGCAGGCCCAGGAGTTCTACGCGGCGCCGCGGATGCAGTTCAAGGCCGAACAGGTGCGCTGAGCCCCCTCGGCGATCGCCGTGCAGGGCTACCCGCGACCGTCCGACCGCAGCCTTCACCCGTTTCAACGTGACGGCGCAGTCGACGTGGAAGAAGTCGCACGCCAGCATGCTTGCCGCTCGAGCACGCAGGAACCGCCGCCACGACGTGTCGGTATCCCGGGTCAGCGAGGGCGGTACCCGCAGTCGCTTCAGTACGCGGCGGACAGTTGACGCGGCCGTCCGATGGCCGAGCTTGAGCAGTTCACCTTGGATACGGCGACAACCCCCAGCCGGCGTTCTCCCGCGCCATGCGCTCGATCAGTGCCACGATCGTTTCGTCGACCTGCGGTCGCCCAGTCCACTTCTTTGCGACCAAGCGCCGATGCCACCGCAACACCGTGTCTGGAGACACCAATCGGTGCATCCGCAACCAGACAGGTGACCGCCGCACCAGCGCGGTCAGCACAGCACGATCAGCCCAGTTCAGACGCGCACGGCCATGAGTACGCCGCAATACCGCGACCTCATGCCGCAGCAACAGCAACTCCACATCCTTCGCCGCAGACCGATCACTGCAGCTCAGCGGGGCGGCCGTAGAGTTCTGGCACCCCACACGGGCAAGGGAAACTGCCCTCGGACATGTCCACCATGACGGTGACCACGAAGCCAGCGGTGCCGTTCACTGCGAGAATGAGGTGGAATGCGGACCGTGAACCCGAGACGACGCCATCCCGACCGGCCGCACAATCGGGCACACCGCGTTTCCCCCGGCTCGTCCGGACTGCGGACTCGATCGTCGCGCTGCAGCGTCTCACTGGGAACAGGGCGGCGTCGGTTCTGCTGCAACGCCAGCCACAGGATCGCTCCGAGTCCGCTCAAGCCGCCGCCCAGCAGCGTGTCCTCGGTGGACCCGCGTCGGTCGGCGGTTTCACCGTTGTCCCGGTCTCCGGCCAGGATGTACCGGCGCCCGACGGGCTCACCTATCCGGCCGTTCCCGCTCCCGATCGGGACTACAGTTACGCCAACTACCACCGCGTGCGCTACCTGACCATGTGGGTCCTCAGCCGAATCGGACCCTGGACCCAGGTCCCCGGCGACGACAGCTGGCAACGGGAGCTCGAGTGGGGCCGGCTCCGCCTTGCCGCCTCGGAGACCTGGCTCATCCGAAAGCGCTGGTTCTGGGACACCACGATGGAGGTCAGGCGGGGAACTATCTACCTGTCCTCGGAGCCGTTCGCCACCGCAACTCGCCGCCAAGCCATCGCTCCGCCCCCCGCAGCGAACCGGAACTGGCAACCGGACCAAGGTGCCCCTCTCCTGCACGAGCATGCCCCGGAGGACGCACCCGGCGAAGCGGTCGCCCGGCAAGCTGCGCGGCTGGTGACCACCTGGATGTTCACCGCCAACGCCGTACGCGCCGCTTCTGGACAGGCTCCGGTCCAGGAGCCCGGAGCCGTCCGGAGCATCGGTGGCCTGTTCGTGCTTCAGTCAATGATCCGCGCGGCGGTCGCCGACAACGCCCTCATGTCCTCGGTGTTCGACCAAAACGCGTTGTGGGTGCGATCGACCCCCGCGCCGGGCAGTCGCTAGCGAATCGCACACGGATCGTCGTGAGCCTCGGCACTGCCGAACGACCTCTTGACCTTCGCTCCAACCACTCCGCGTCGACCCGTCGGGTGGCAGGTCGTCGTGCTCATCGATTGAAGACCTCCAGGCGGCCTCGCGCGCACTGAACGCAGCCCGCAGTTCACGCCAGATGATCACCAAACTTGCCGCCACACTGCATCACGAACATCCGTCGCGCTGTCGAGGGCGGGCCCCACTGCTCCGAGAGCTTGATCAACCAGACGCCCAGCAGCACCCCGCCGCCACCGCAAAACGAGCACAAGGCCCCGACCAACTACCCCGGAAGGAGACACCACAAGTGGTCAACTACCACCGCCGACAAGGTCCATTTACGGCAATGCTTCTCGGTGAGGTCTGGATCCACGGTCAGCTCGGCGACCGCTCCCGAGCCCGCTGCCTGCTGCACGCCGACGCGGGCAAGCCAGTGGAACCGGCTACCGAGGCCTGGCTGCGGCAGATCACCACCGACTTGCCCGAGGCCATGCCGACCCGGCTGTGGTACTCGGCTCCCTTCTGCGGGCTGAGCGACAGGATCCCTGTGGCATCAACATAGGAGCTCAACCCGAGCCGCCAGGCGACGTCAGTCCGATACAGATGACTCGGGGCGGGGCCGCTCATTCGTGAACGTCACGGGTGCGGACATGTCTCGTGCCTGCACAGCCGTCCCGTTCACCGTTCCGGTGATGTTGTTCTGTGTGCGACCGCAGCACCGTGGTCACTGACCAACCGTTCTTGCGAGCACCTTTCCGCTGGCTGGACCGCCGAAGTCCACCACCGCGACATCGACAAGGCGGGGCTCGCCGGCCACCGCAGCCGACCTCGCGACCCGCTGCTCCAACGAGCTGTTCCTGTTCATGCATGGCCTAGCTGCGGATGCAGTGCAGAGCCGCCGGGGTTCCCGGCGGCTCTGCGGCTCAGATCGAGACCAGGTTCCAGCGCTGGTTCAGCTGCGTGTTGCCGAGGCACGTCCACATCTGCACCCGCGTGCCGTTCGCCGTCCCGCCCCCGACCGTGTCCACGTCCAGGCACTTCTGGTTGAGCGACGACCTGATCTGGTAGTGGCCTGCGCCGTCGAACAGGAACGTCCACTCCTGGTTCTTCGCGCCCGCGATGCAGTCCCACTGGACGACGTCGGCGCCGTTGTTCGGGTTGAGGTCGAACACGTCCAGGCAGCGGTTGCTGTAGACGGACCGGATCTTCACCTTGTCCGTGCCCGCGACCGGGTCGAGCACGAAGATCTGGTTGACCTGGTCCTTGCCGAGGCACGTCCACTGCTGGACTTTGCGGCCGTTGCCGATGCCGCCGCCGGTGTTGTCGACGTCGAGACACTTGTTCGTGTGCGCGACTCTGATGTTGTAGAAGATCGTGCCCGCCGACGCCGAGCCCATGAACGCGGTCACGAACGCGGACAGAACGGCCAGCACGATGGCGATCTTGCGCAATTGAGGTTCTCCCCTGTGGTTCTGAACGGACACCACGAAGTCTGTTGCCGCCCCGTGCGGCCGGCACGGACTTTCCGGCACGGCGGAAAGTCGGTAAATCCCATGACAATGGCGGGTGGAACGTGCTCCACTCGCGCGTGTGCTGAGGATCCGGTTCACGGCGCAGGACCTGTTGCGGACGCGGTTCGTCGCCGAGCCGGCGCCGATGGTCGAGGTGTCGCTGGCGGCCGCCGCCCTGTGCCGCAACGACCGCGGCGTGCTCGCGCCGTGGGTCAGCCGGACGCGGCAACGGTTCCCGCGCGAGGCGGCGCCGTTGCTCGAACTCGTCTCTCGTGCGGGCGCGCTGGAGTACCTCTGGGCGCTCGACCACGACTTCGACGCGGCCGTCGACACCGTGTTGTCGTCGCCCGCGCGATACGTGCGCGAGTCACTGGACGCCATCGGCAGCCCCGGATCGCCGTGGACCCGCAAACTCGCCGAGGGTGATCGCTCGGCGCAAGCTGTGCTGGAGCGCGCGCTGCGCAGTGCCGCACATCTGTTCGGCGGCGAGTACGAACGCATCCGCGCCACGCTGCACACGGACATGGCGCACCGCAAGGAAATCCTGTTCGCCGACGGTCTTGGCGCGGCAGTGGCAAGCGTTTTCCGCTCCGCGTCGTGGAGAGGTGACACGCTGGAGATCCCGCACACCGCCTCGCTCGACATCGACCTGCACGGCGACGGCATGGTGCTGCTGCCGACCTCGTTCCGCACCGGCTCCACGATCATCGGCTCCGACATGCCCGGCCACCCGCGCACGGTCGTCTACCCGGCGCACGTGCCGATGCCGCTGCTCGAACAGACCGAACGCTCACCCGCGCTCACACCGCTGCTCGGGCGCACCCGCACCGCCGTGCTGAAGACGATCACGCGCAACCCGTCCAGCACGACCAGCCAGATCGCGAACGCACTGGGTATCTCGCCCGGCCGCGCAAGCGAGCACGCCGGGGTGTTGCGCGACGCCGGGCTGATCACGAGCCACCGGCATCGCAACACGGTGCGGCACGTGCCGACGAAGCTCGGGTTGGAGATCGGGTGAGGCCGCTCATCGCCGTCGACTCGGACTTCGCGTTGCGCCGCTACGGGCTGGCTCTGCTCGCCGGCGTACTCCCATCCGAGGCGCACGCGCTCGGTCTGGTCACCTCACCCGCCACGCCGCCGCGTTCCTCGAACCGAGCTCTGGATCGCGCAGTTGGAGCGGTAGAACTGGGAACGCGCCGCGTGCACCTTCAGGGATGCAGACCGGGCCCCGGCTCCGTACCGGGGGCGATGGGGGTAGGGCTGAGTGCGGCGTCGTCCTCACCCTCTTCGAGGAGAGTGGCTGCGGCACCGACGACGCGGACGTCCGGGGTACCGACCACCTCGAGGTCCCTGTCGGCGTAGTCGAAGCGAGCCAGGACGCTCCGCATGGCCTCGATGCGAGCCCGCTTCTTGTCGTTGCTCTTGACCACCGTCCACGGTGCGATCTCGGTGTCCGTGGCGCGGAGCATGGCGACCTTCGCCTCGGTGTAGTCGTCCCAGCGGTCCAGGGACTTGATGTCGTTGGGGCTGAGCTTCCACTGGCGCACCGGGTCGATCTGCCGGATGACGAACCGGGTTCGCTGTTCTTTGCGCGACACGGAGAACCAGAATTTCACCAGCAGCATGCCGTCGTCGACGAGCATCTGCTCGAACACCGGCGCCTGCCGCATGAACAGCTCGTACTCTGCCGTCGTGCAGTACCCCATGACGTGCTCGACCACGGCGCGGTTGTACCAGGACCGGTCGAACAGCACGATCTCTCCCGCGGTCGGCAGCTCGCGGACGTAGCGCTGGAAGTACCACTCGCCCCGTTCGCGCTCGCTCGGTTTGCCGAGGGCGACGGTCCGCGCGCCGCGGGGATCGAGGTGTTCGGTGAACCGTTTGATCGTGCCACCCTTGCCGGCGGCGTCTCGGCCCTCGAAGAGGATGACGACACGTTGCCCTGTCTCCCGCACCCAGTACTGGAGCTTCAGCAGCTCGATCTGCAGCAGCCGCTTGAGCCGTTCATAGTCAGGACGGGACATCCGTTCGGTGAACGGATAGTTCTCCTGCCAGGTGAGCACCTCACGACCATTCGCATCGCACAACACCGGTTCGTCGGCGTCTGGGAACTCAGCGGTGTAGCCCTCGACGACGAGGTCGTGCGAGTCGACAGTCAGGTCGGTCACGAAAACGTACATACCCGGCATGACCGAGGCAAAACCGCCGGGGACCGACGCTCTCGCTTCAGCAAGCGGCGGTATCGCGGGGCTCGATCCGGTCCGCACTGTCGACGTCGAGCAGGCTCAGCAACGGTTCTACCTCTCCCCCACGGAAAGCGTGGCGCTGGCGGTCCGCACCACCTCCGTCATCGTCCAGCAAGCGCAGACCCCGTTGCACCGCAGGCAGATCACCGTTGACCTCGAACACGGGAGTGAGTCGCCGAACAAGATCGTCCAATTGCTGTCGGATCGGTCGCAGCTCTCCGGACGACACGTCCAAAGTACTGCCGCGCAAGCCCTCGTTCGCCGCGCCCCAGCAAGCCTGCCGCAATGTCTCCTGTGGAATCGGCTCCGCCTGTACGCCGCGTTCGACGTCGACGACTGCTTGCGCGACGAGTGCGCGCACGAGCGCCGCGAACAAGACCGCGTCGTCCACACTCACGGCGACATCCGCGATCCGCACCTCTACGGTCGGCAGTTCGGTGGCGGGTCGCACGTCCCAGTAGACCATCGCCCGGTCCAGCGCTGTCCTGGCGGCGATCATGGTGTCGCAGACTTCCTCGTAGTGCTGCCACGAGGTGAAGAACGGCGGCGGACCGGACACCGGCCAACGCGACCACACCGTCGAGCGCCAACTCGCGAAACCCGTGTCCTCTCCGCCGGAGAGGGGCGAGTTCGCGGTCACCGCGCTCAGTACGGGCAACCACGGCCGCACGTGGTTGCACACCTGCACCGCGATCTCGCGATCAGGCACAGCGACGTGGACGTGGCATCCGCAGATCAGCTGCTGCTCGGCCAGCGCACCGAACTCGCGGGCGATTCGGCGATACCGCAAGCTGTCCGTTATCTCCCCGGTGGCATCGCCCAGCGGAGGTGCCCCCACCGCAATGGCCCTGCATCCAGCCGATCGTGCGGCCTGCGCGACCGCACGACGCGTCTCGACGAGCTCACGACGGACTTGCGCCACATCACTGCACACCGACGTGTTGATCTCCACCTGCGCCCCGGTGAGTTCGTGGTCCACCTCGAGGCCGAACTGCTCCCGCGCAACGGCGACAACTTCGTCCGCCCGGTTCACCGGGACCCCGGTCACCGCATCCACCAGGAGGAATTCCTCCTCCACACCGACCGTTGGGCACCACACGCCGTTCGCTGACGCCTTCTCCACGTTTCACCGTCCCGCTCATGGCACCGGCACGCGCTGCCGGGGAGTCGCCGGATACCCCTGTCCGGCAAGCAGAAAAACACGTCAGCCAGCCGCACTCGCGTCGCCGGTGCATCCCACCGAAACGAACACCGTCTTACCGCCGTCGAGCAGAATCCGAGGTTTGTGGTGCCGGTCGTGGCGATGATCACTGTTGTCATGCCTCGTCTTCGGAGCGAAGGCCTGCAGGAAGGTGTGGACGGCGGCGGACGTCACAGCGCGTAGCTCGGCGGTGGGACGCGGCGGGTGCCTAGGCGGGCCTGCTTGTCGATGGGCCAGGCCAGAAGGGCGACGAACTGCTCGGCCGCCAGCAACGGGTCCGGTGTGCTCAGACGGCCGGTGACGGTGAGGGCGGGCAAGCCGGTCGGCCAGGGCCTCGGTGGCGCGGTCTGCCGTCGACGACCTCGATCCCCCTCGCGGCGCACAACAACGCGTGCAACGCCGCGCGAACCTTCGTGTCGCGCTCGGCGACAAGCACACGAACGGCGCCCGGACCACCGGTGCGCGCCACCACGACCTCCCCCAACCCGTCGGGGGGAGGTCGTGTCGGATCCGGCCACCTCCCCCAAGTCAGTGAACGCCTGGGGACAGCGGCACGGCACCTGTCCGATGACTCGATCGGCCTAGGTCATTTGACGCGACCGCGCGCCGACAGTCCGAGGTGGCATTTTCCTCAACTGTCGACACTTCGGTAAGTTTGTTGCTGCTCACCAGCAGTCGAGGCGCGGCTAAACCGGGCCCCGATGAACACGGCGAAGGTGCCTCACCGGCTAGGACCCGAGCTCCGAGCAGCTTCTGCGGAACTGGATCGCCGACCTGCTCCGCCGGGACTACCCGGAGCTGCACACGGTGACTGTGCTGGCAGCACGTGGCGAGCTGCCACTGCGGCTGATGGCGTTGCTCGAGGACGCACGGCGTCTCGGCTTGCTGCGAACTGTCGGCGCGGTGCAACCAGTTCCGGCACGCTGAGTTGCAGGATCACTTCACGTCGCACCGGTAGCCGATGCTTGATCAACAGGTCATATCTTCAATCGCGGCCGCGAGCGGCGGATCGAGCGAAACTGTTCCTGCGCGCGGCGCTAGGGGGACGTGGCACGAATTCGGGACGGTCACGCCTTTACGTCGTAGGCACAACACCCCGAGCGCCGCCAGCGCGGCGAGCGTGATCCCGCTCGCCAAAGCAGATGTCTCCTCGAGCGCTGCCGCTCTAGAAGCTGTCAACGGCACCTGAGGAAATGTCACGACCAATGAGACTGATCATGGTGCATCGCCGTGAGACACCAGGAGAGCCGCAGGTCTCACAAGATCGACATTTCACTCGCGGTGAGCACCTGCAAGAAAGCAACCGGTTGAGGCTTCCCACGGGTGGGGCGCCGATGTCCGACCAGCGACCCGACCGTCGACCAGGCACTTCAGCTGATCGGGTCGGCAGGAGACCGCCCGGAAGCCGGAAGAATCTAGTGATCAACTGAGGAGCTTTTCCGCTGCACGTTCTCCGCAGCAAGCTCCTCATGGGCCGGACAGTCGGCAGGCATCACGCCGTAGCCAGGAACGCGCGAAGATCAACCAGTCATACCGTAGACCTCACCGGTTGCAGAATTTGAGCCTAATACAGCGCCGCACGTGGAATTAGTTCACAACATGAACGACCCCTCCAAGTGAGTGATCTTGTACTCGCTGGTGCACTGGAAGAGGTCAAGCTGGTCGCGGTGAACCGGCGCGGGCGTGAGGTGCGCATCCGGGTGGTGTGCGGTCATGATCTCGCCGCGCAGGAAGTGCTCGGTGAGCCCACCGCGGCGGTCACACTCGGCCTGCACCCGAGAGCAAGACCTCAATGTCTGCTCCCCTGATGTAGTTCACGCCTGCGTCCGCGTGAGCTGCTCGCGCGAGAACGCCTCGAACCCGGCGCCTCGTGGCTGGGACGAGCCGACCGTCGCCACTCCCGGTCACCTGGTACGAGGTCCACAGCTGCCGCCTGCCAGAGGCGCGCGCCGCACCCCGGACGACACCTGACGCAACGGTGCCTTCGAGCGATGAGCTGCGCGGACGACGCGACGTTTGATCTAGAAATCTTGCCGGGTAGAACTACAGGTGCGCCGGACTTGATGGTGGAGGCATCGTGAACGCGACTGATGACGGTGACCTCAGAGGACTCGCGGAGACGCTCAGCGGCCTCGCGCGAACTCTGCAAGCGGAACCCGATGTGGAAACCACGTTGCGGGCGATCGTCAAGGCTGCCGTCGACTACGTCGCCGGTGCCGAACACGCCGGCATCTCGCTGGTCGAGCACGGCAAGATCAGCACCGTTGCTCCGACCAGCAGCATCGTCGAGACCATTGACCGGCTGCAATACGTCTTCCGCGAAGGGCCGTGCATCGACACCATCGCCGAGCACCACACCTACCGTGTCGGCAACGTCGGCGAGGCGCCTCAGTGGCCCGTCTTCGGCCCGGCAGCAGCTGAGAACAACATCCACTCACTGCTGTCCTACCGGCTGTTCGTGACGGACAGGACCCTCGGTGCGCTCAACCTGTACTCCAGCCGCGTCGATGCCTTCGACCAGCGCACCGAAGGCGACGGTGAGTTGTTCGCCACCCACGCCGCGATCGCGTTGATCGGCGTGCAGCGGGAAGTGCAACTCGGCATCGCCATCCAGAACCGCGACGTCATCTCCACAGCCAAGGGCATCCTGATGGAACGGCATGGCGTCGACGCCGCCTCAGCCTTCCGGATGCTGGTCGAGGCCTCCCAGACAACCAACGTCAAACTGCACCGGGCCGCGACCTGGCTCGTGGAGAACCGCCACCTTCGTTAGACAGCGAACAACCTGCTCAGCTTCGCGGCAAGGCTGACCGAGCCGCGCTCCCCTGAGTTGTGGACAGCGTGATCGGGGCCTACGGTCAGCAGGTTGGTGAATTCGCTTGTCGGGTTGAGCAGCAGCTCGGTGAACGTCCTCGTTGCGAGGGAGTACCCGAGATGGACCGCTCAACTTCTGGCGTGCCCGATGACTGGTCGGTGCACACGACGCGGGATGGAAGAATCGCTGTGGTCGCCGTCGCGGGCGACGTGGACATGAGTACTGCTCCAGCGCTGATCGCGGAACTGACCAATCAGGTGGACAAGTATCCCGCCGCAGTTGTTGTCGACCTGGGCGCGGTGTCCTTCTTCTGTTCGTCGGGTATCAACGCGCTCCTCGACGCCTACGAGCGGACAACGAGCCGTGGCATACCACTGCACCTGGTCGCGCCACAGCAACGTGTCGTGAGACCCCTTCAGATCGCTGGACTCTCCGACATCTTTCCGCAGCATGTGACGCTGCCGGATGCAATCCGCGCCATTCGCCGCCCGGGGTGTGGACGGATGCGGATCGCCATGATCTCCGAGCAGGTGAGCCCACTCACGGAAGACCTCGGACAGGGCGCGCACGTCGCCCAGCTCGCGGCGGCACTGCACGGCCTCGGGCACGAGGTGGTCGTGTACACCCGGAGAGTCGACCCGGCGGTCGCTGAACGGGTTGACACCTGCGACGGGTACGTCGTGGTCCACGTGCCGGCCGGGCCCGTCGAGAGGCTTTCCGAGGACGAGGTCGTGCCTCATCTCGGCGAGTTCGCTGAGTTCTTGGTGGAACGGTGGAGGCTGTGTGCGCCGGCCGTCGTGCATGCGCACAACTGGACTTCGGGTTTGGCGGCCGTGTTCGGAGCGAGTCGCGTCCAGGTGCCGGTCGTGCACTCGTACTACGAGACGGGCACACAAGTCACCGAGCAGCATGCCGATGCCGATGTTCTCGTCGCGCGCAGAGCCTCGTGGATCGTGGCCTCCAGTTCATCGCGGGCTTCGAAGTTGCAGCGACTGGGCGTGCGGCGGACCAGCATTTCTGCGATGCCGTCCAGTGTGGACGTAAAGCTTTTCCAGCCTGACGGCCCCGCGGCCAGCCGCGGCACGGCAAGGCGCATCGTTGCGGTCGGCAAGTTCCTCGAACACAACGGTTTCATGGACGTCATCAGTGCGCTGTCCACATTGGAGAACGCTGAGCTGGTGATCGTCGGCGAGAACGCCCGAGCCAACACCTTCGCTGCTCAACTACGGGAATCGGCGCGTGAACTCGGGGTTTTGGACCGCGTGGTGTTCGCAGGTGCGGTGCCGCTCGCTCAAATGCCCGCGTTACTGCGTTCAGCGGACGTTGTGGCGTGCGTGCCCTGGTTCGAGCCGTTCGGGTTGACGGCACTGCAGGCGATGGCGTGCGGTGTTCCGGTAGTGGCCAGCGCAGTGGACGCGCTGGACGACATCGTGGTGCACAACATCACTGGTCTGCACGTCCCGCCGCGTGAGCCGCGCGTGCTGGCGCGGGCGCTGCGGCAGCTGCTCGCTGACGACACCCTGCGGGAAGAGTTCGGCATCGCCGGGCGTGACCGCGTCATGGCGCGATACTCGCGAGACAGGCTGGCAAAGGAAGCCGTAGCCCTGTACGCGCGAATCGCTCGTGTCGCGGCTGATCTCGAGAGCGAACAGTACATCGGCTGACGCTGATGTCGGGATTCGGGGCGAGCGACTTCAGCCTCACGTTCACGGCCACCTGGTGGATCGCGTGGAACAACGCATGGGTGAACAGGCCGAGGCCACTGGCGGGTCGGTTGTGTTGCGGGGCAGAGCCAGGGCGGCAGATAGCCGCGGTTACCGCTCACAACCTCAGCTCGTCGGGCTTGATCCATCGAGCGAGCAGGACGGATGCGTCGTCCTGCAGGACGTCCTTCTGGTGCGCCAGCACGGCCTTGACCAGTCGGCGCACTGTCTCCGGTGGCGGGTGCGCCGCAGCGGCTTCACGCTCGAGGAAGTCCGTCAGCCTCGTCTCACCGAAGAACTCTCCATTGTGGTCACGGGCTTCGGTGACGCCGTCGGTGTGCATGACGAGCCAGTCGTCGGACTGCAGCGTCTCCTCGGCGATGGTGAGTTCGCCGGTTCCCAGTCCGAAAGGTAGCCGGTGCCCGCCGGTGAGACGTTTGACGACCTTGCCGGACCGCATCAGCAGCGGTGGTGGGTGCCCGGCGTTGACGTACCGCAGCCGCCCGCTGGTCAGGTCCAGTTCTGCCAGGACACCGGTCGCGAACGCGCCGTGGGGGAACTGGCTGCCGATGGTCTCGTCCATCGCCCGAGCCTGTTCGAACAGACCGTGTCCCAGCCGGCGGGTGCTGCGGTAGGCGGCCAGCGCGGCGGCGGTCACGAACCCGCTGCGCATGGTGTGCC
Source organism: Lentzea sp. NPDC005914 (assembly GCF_040629405.1). Classification (NCBI taxonomy): domain Bacteria; kingdom Bacillati; phylum Actinomycetota; class Actinomycetes; order Pseudonocardiales; family Pseudonocardiaceae; genus Lentzea; species Lentzea sp. NPDC005914. Next base: position 63,776 of record NZ_JBEXVQ010000034.1, read on the forward strand.
CGACGGCGTCGAAGATCGCCAGCAACGCCGTGTCGGCCGACAACGAGTAGTCGAAGGCGTCACCACCGACCTCGTAGCACGGCTCCAGCACGCCCGCCACGGCGAGGCTGTCCGTGGCAGCTGTGAGCGGTGGCAACAACTGCCAGATCAGGTCAGCTGCCGGAGACCGCGGCCGTTGGAGACGCACGGCGTCCAACCCGTCGCCGTAGTGCGTGGTGATGGTGACCAGATGACCGATCAGAGCGGACAGCCATCGGCACCGCATGTGCAGATCGGGATCGTGCAGGTCCGCGCCTTCCGGCGGTGTCACATCGAGGACGCCGAGGCGTTCCACCCCGTCGAGCAGAGGCACCCACAGTCGCGGGCGTCCGCCGTTGGTGGCGGGAACGGTCTCGACCGTGCGGAATGCCCGTCCGGCGAGGGTCGAGTCCACTCCGAACGGTGTGAGATCAGGACTTTCGTGATCATGCAACGGGTGCAGCACGCGCTGTTCGTAGTCGACGAGGTAGATGGCGATGTGCAGTCCCAACGCCTGACCGGCGCGCGCCGCGACGACGGGGAGGCGTTCCGGCGGCGCGGCGTGCATGCCGTCGAGCAGCTCCACGATTCCGGCCAGCGGGCCGGTGCGTGGGCTGTTCCCCTGTGGGCGGAACGTGTAGGGCACCCGATGCGGCCAGGTGAGTTCGTCGAGACGCTCGTTGACCGCGTGCGCCAGCATGTCCCGCTGCAACGCGGGCAACGGCATCAGCCCGTGCAGGTAGGCCTCAACCTCGATCAGGCCCGTGTCTCCGCCGAGGGCGAAGTACCGCGTCCACAACTGCTGCAGCGTCAGTTCGGATCGGATGAAGGCGAGTGACAACGCACGGCGCTGCTCGTCCTGCTGTGGGGGATCCTGTTCTGAGGACATGATGATCAGCGGTCACGCCGGACGGTGGAGCGAACCAGGGCGCCGGCCAGGTCTCGTAGCTTCTTGTTCTCCTCGTGGGAGGCGCGCGCGAGCATGCCGAAGGCGATTCCCTCCTCGACCTGCTCACGCGCCATGACGATGCCTTTGGCCATGCTGATCACATCTCGGCCACGCAACTGGTCGACAAGCGCGTCACTGAGTTTCCGCGCTTCGTCGAACGAGCTCACGTTGGCCACCAGGATCGCCGCCTGCGCGGCGAACATTGTGAGCAGGTACTCGTCCCGGTCCCCGAAGGTACCCCGATCGCGGCCGTACACCTTGATCGCACCGAACGCGTCACCTCCGGCGACCAACGGCGCACTCAACGCCGCCCCCATCACCGATCCTTTGACCGCTGAGATCCAGCGCGGCCAGCGATCCTCTCCGGCGATGTCGTCGATGCGGATCACGCGACGCTGTTCCCACGCACTCAGACACGGGCCCTCCCCCAATTCGTATTGAAGCCCGTCCAGGTGTTCCACGACCGGATCGGTGGCCGCCGCCGTCACCCTGCGGCCGTGCTCGTCCAGCAGGGTCACGCCCGCTCCGGCGGTACCGGGGAGCACCTCCCCTGCCAGCGATGTCACGAGGCTCAACGCCGTGTGGACCGTCTCCCGCGACAGCAGCAAACCCGACATCCGCGCGGACACGGCCGCCAGTTCGTCGGCCAGCGGCAGTTCGTGGTTCATCCACCCGGCTTCCCCGTAGGCGGAGTGGCAAACCGGCAGCAAGAGTCAGCGGGCAGCTCGGACGAGATGGCCGAATTGATCAAGGCACGAGTGGACCGGCGGAAGATCTCCCGAGGTCGTGATGCTACGGAACCACACCGACCGTCTCGGCGTCGGAGACAGGGTCGTGTTCGCCAGGGCGGTCGCGCACTCGGCAATGCCCGCACTGTTGCGATCGGCCGACGCGGTCGTCTGCGCACCGCGCTACGAGCCGTCCGGTGCGGTCGCGACAGAGGCGATGGCGTGCGGTGTGCCGGTCGCCGCCACCGAGGTCGGCGCGCTGGCCGACGTCGTCAGGAACGGTGTGACCGGCCTGCTCGTACCGCTAGGAGAGCCGGAGTGCCTGTCACGGGCGTTGCACTCGCTCGTGCTGGACGGCACGCTGCGCAACGAGTTCGCGGTGGCGGCCCCGGACCGCGTCGCCGCGCGGTGTTCCAGGAGTCGCGTTACCGAAGACGTTCCCCGTGTTTACGCCCAGGCGGGTGCGACCGCTCTCCGGACCATTGCCGCAGATCCGGCCTAGCCTGCCCGAGCGAGCCACCGCAGCGACGAACGGCTCAACGCACCGGCTGGCCGCGAGGCCGGGAAAGCTCTGCTGGACAAGGGGATTCCACCGTACGGGCGCGGTTTGGCAGGTGTCGCGGGGATTCCGCGGGGTAGCCCGGGCCCTGTGCGGCACCTGCCGTGCGGTGCCGAAGGGGAATCATGACCACGCTGAAGCCCACACCGGTCATTCCGCACCCGACGAGGGCCGCTCGGGGCCGCAGGGGCGCCGCGTTCCTGAAGCTGCTGAGCACCACCGACCACAAGCTGATCGGGGTCATGTACATGATCACGTCGTTCGGCTTCTTCATGGTCGGCGGCGTGATGGCGCTGCTCATGCGCGGCGAGCTGGCACGACCGGGCCTGCAGTTCCTGTCCAACGAGCAGTACAACCAGCTGTTCACCATGCACGGCACGATCATGCTGCTGCTGTACGCGACGCCGATCGTGTTCGGGTTCGCGAACTTCGTGGTGCCGCTGCAGATCGGGTCGCCCGACGTGGCGTTCCCGCGCCTGAACGCCTTCTCCTACTGGCTGTTTCTGTTCGGCGGGTTGATCGTGGTCAGTTCGTTCATGACGCCGGCGGGTGCGGCCGACTTCGGCTGGACCGCCTACACGCCGTTGTCGAGCGCGACGCACTCCCCCGGCATCGGCGGCGATCTGTGGATCTCCGGGCTCGTGGTAGGCGGTCTCGGCACGATCCTGGGCGCGGTCAACATGATCACCACCATCGTGTGCCTGCGCGCGCCCGGCATGACCGCGTTCCGGATGCCGATCTTCACCTGGAACATCCTGGTGACGTCGATCCTGGTACTGCTGGCGTTCCCGATCCTGACCGCGGCGCTGCTCGGGCTGCTCGCCGACCGGCACTTCGGTGCGCACGTGTTCGACCCGGCCAACGGTGGCGCGATCCTGTGGCAGCACCTGTTCTGGTTCTTCGGGCATCCCGAGGTCTACATCGTGGCGCTGCCGTTCTTCGGCATCGTGTCCGAGGTCTTCCCGGTGTTCAGCCGCAAACCGCTGTTCGGGTACAAGGGACTGGTGTACGCGACGGTGGCGATCGCGTTGTACTCAGTGGTGGTGTGGGCGCACCACATGTTCGCCACCGGCGCGGTGCTGCTGCTGTTCTTCTCCGCCACCACGTTCATCATCGCCGTGCCCACCGGCATCAAGTTCTTCAACTGGATCGGCACGATGTGGAAAGGCCAGCTCACGTTCGAGACCCCGATGCTGTTCAGCCTCGGGTTCATCGTCACGTTCCTGTTCGGCGGCCTGTCCGGAATCCTGCTCGCCTCGCCGCCGCTCGACTTCCACGTCACCGACACGTACTTCGTCGTCGCCCACTTCCACTACGTCCTGTTCGGCACGATCGTGTTCGCCACCTACGCCGGCATCTACTTCTGGTTCCCCAAGATGACCGGGCGAATGCTCAACGAACCGCTGGGCAAGCTGCACTTCTGGACCACGTTCATCGGCTTCCACGGCACGTTCCTGGTCCACCACTGGCTCGGCAACCAGGGCATGCCCCGCCGCTACGCCGATTACCTCGCCTCCGACAACTTCACGTTCCTCAACACGTTCTCCACGATCGGTTCTTTCGTGCTGGGCCTGTCCGTGCTGCCGTTCCTCTACAACATCGCCCACAGCCACCTCTACGGCGAACCCGCCGGAGCAGACGATCCCTGGGGCTTCGGCAACTCGCTGGAGTGGGCGACGACCTCGCCCCCGCCGCGGCACAACTTCCACGAGTTGCCGCGGATCCGGTCGGAGCGTCCGGCGTTCGAGCTGCACTACCCGCACATGGTCGAACGCATGCGCGCCGAGTCGCACGTCTCCATCACCAAACCCGGCCCCGCCGGCATCGACAAGACCACCGAGAAGGTGCTCGCGCCGACTGACCGCGAAACGAAGCACTGAGCCGTGGACCCTGCGCACGAACGCCAGGAGCTCCGCCGGATCGAGCGCTGGCTCGCCGTCAACGACCCTGGCCTGGCCGCGGCTCTCAGCGCGCCAGGCGCGGGGCCGCGGCAGGCGAACCGCCGATCGATCCGGCTCACCATCGACCTCCTGGGGGTGGTGTGCGTGCTGACGGGCGTGCTCACCGGTGTACTCACGCTGATCTTCGTCGGAATGCTGGTACTCATGGCCGGCGCCTGCCTGCACACGACCTGCCGGCGCTGAATCGGCGTTTGAAGCCCCATGAAGTGGGCACAGGCTTCGTATGGGAATTCGAGATCGCCATGGGGACCAGTCGCTGCGGCTCCTCCTCGAGGGCTACGCCTGGCTGCCGGGACTGCGGCGCAGCACCGGCAGCGACGTGGTGCGCACACGTGTCATGGGTCAACCCGCTCTCGGGTTGTGCGGGCCGGACGCCGCGCAGTTCTTCTACGACGAGAAGCACGTGCAACGGCACAACGCGATCCCCAGTCCCGTGCTCAGCACGCTGTTCGGTCACGGCGCGGTGCACACCCTGGACGCCGACGCCCATCGGCAGCGCAAGAGCTTCTTCCTGGCTCTGGTGACTCCGGACTCGGTCGCCTCACTGGTGGCCTGTGTGGCGGCCGCGTGGGAGGACACCGTCGTCGGGTGGCGGGCGGACCGGGAGGTCGTGCTGTTCGACGAGGCGAGCCGGGCGCTGACCGCGGGTGTGCGCCGCTGGGCCGGTGTTCCGGTGGACACCCGCGACGTGGCGGAGCTGGCAGCCGACCTGGTGGCGATGGTCGACGGGTTCGCCACGGCCGGACCCCGGCACTGGCAGGCCCGCAAGGCGCGCAAACGTCGTGAGGCCTGGCTCGGATCGCTGGTCCAGCAGGTGCGCGACAATGAGCTCGACGCACCAAAAGGATCAGCACTCGAGGTCGTCGCACAGCACCGTGACGCGGACGGCGAGCTGCTCGACCCGCACACCGCGGCGGTGGAACTGCTGAACGTGATCCGGCCGACGGTGGCGGTGTGCTGGTTCGTCGCCTACGCCGGACACGCCCTGCACCGCTGGCCGCAACACCGGGAATCACTGCGGGAAGGCGGCGACTTCGCCGTCGCGTTCGCGCACGAGCTGCGCCGGTTCTACCCGTTCGCGCCGTTCCTCGGTGGCCGCGCCGCGCAGGACCTCACGTTCCAGGGCGAGCACGTTCCAGCCGGATCCCTTGTCCTGCTGGACCTCTACGGTCAGAACCACGACAGTCGCTTGTGGACCGAGCCGTACCGGTTCGACCCGCAGCGGTTCGTCGGCCGGGAGATCGGCGCGTGGGACCTCGTGCCCCAGGGCGCCGGTGATCCGCACACCGGCCACCGCTGCCCCGGCGAGCCGTTCACCGTCGCACTGCTCGCCGAGCTGTGCACCCGGCTGGCCAACCTGGACTACGACGTGCCCGAGCAGGACCTCACCATCTCGCTGAGCCGGATCCCCGCACGCGTCCGAAGTGGGTTCGTACTCAGCCCGAGGCGACCTGGGCGATGAGCTGAGCGGCCGGACGGTCGAGCATGACGGTTCCCTTCACCAGGACCTCCGCTGGACCGCCGCTTCGCGGGGCCGGAAACGTGACGTGGCTCCGGGTTTGCCCGCGCTCTACCGGGCTAATTCCTCTGCACCCGACAAACTTGAGCGAGGACACGACAAATGAGTGCTGCTCGACAACTGCAATCGCTGGCGCGTGAACACGTCGCCGTCGCCGCACTCACGATTCCCCGGCTGCTGCGCCATTCGGTGTGGCGTGACGCGAATCCCCACGAGGGCGCAGGTCTCGGGGTGGTGCTCGTGCCCGGTTTCGGGGCGAGCGACTTCAGCCTCACCTTCGCCACCACCTGGCTGCGTGACCGCGGCTACCAGCCGACCGGTGCGGGCGTCGGGTTCAACGTGGGCTGCACCTCTGAGCTGGTGGAGCGCGTCGAACAACGCCTGGAAGAGCACGCGGAAGCCACCGGCGGCCCGGTGGTGCTGCTGGGACAGAGCCGCGGCGGCGGACTCGCCCGCCTGGCCGCCGTCCGCCGCCCGGACCTGGTGTGCGGCCTGGTGATGCTGGGCAGCCCGGTGCTCGACCCGATGGGCGCCCACCCCCACGTCCTGCTCGCCGCCAGGGCCCTGGCCCGGCTGTCCGCGATCGGCGTGCCCGGACTCATGAACACCGACTGCCTCTCCGGCACCTGCTTCGAGGACAACATCAAGGCCGCCGCCGCACCACTGCCGTCCGACATGCCGGCAGTGTCGATCTATTCCAAGTCCGACGGCATCGTCCCGTGGCGGCTGTGCCTCGACCCGTCTGCCGACTGCGTCGAGGTGCACAGCACCCACACCGGCATGGGCCTCGACCCGGACGTGTACCTCACGTTGCGCCCGCGCCTGGCCACATGGGCCGCCCAGCAGTACGACCTGCGCGATGCCGGATAACAACGACCTTCTGCGGACGGCGGAAGAGGTGTTCGGCTGGACCGAGTTGCGCCAGGAGCAACTGCTCGGCATGCGGCATTTGCTCGACGGGCGCGACGTGCTGGTCGTCATGCCGACCGGCGCCGGAAAGTCGGCCATCTACCAGGTCCCGGCGATCCTGCTCGACGGCCCGACCGTGGTGGTGTCCCCGCTGGTCGCGTTGCAACGCGACCAGGTCACCGCGCTGCGGGCGAGCGACGCGCCTCATGCAACTGCCGTGAACTCGGCCCAGCCCGCGGCAGCCAACGAGCAGGCCTGGCAGGCGTTCACCGAGTCCCGAACCGAGTACCTCTTCCTCTCGCCCGAACAACTCGCGAACGCCGGCACGCTCCAGCGACTGCACCAGGCGAAGCCGTCGTTGTTCGTCGTGGACGAAGCCCACTGCGTGTCCTCGTGGGGCCACGACTTCAGGCCCGACTACCTGCGGCTGCGGCACGTGGTCGAACGGCTGGGCCACCCGCCGGTGCTCGCGCTGACCGCCACCGCGAGCGGCCCGGTCCGCGCCGACATCGCCGAGCACCTCGGCCTGCGCGACCCGGCGGTGATCGTCGCCGGGTTCGACCGGCCCAACCTGCACCTGACCGCCCGGTTCTGCACCGGCGACGAAGAGCGAAGACGGACGGTGACGGAATGGGTGTCGGAGCAGGCCGGGCCCGGCCTGCTGTACGTGCCCACCCGCAAGGACGCCGAACGGTACGCCGCGGACCTGGTCGCGCGAGGCTTGGCCGCTGCCGCCTTCCACGCCGGTATGAAGGCCGCTGACCGTAGGCGGGTGCAGGACGGCTTCATGCGCGGCGATCTGGACGTCGTGGCGGCCACGTCCGCGTTCGGCATGGGCGTCGACAAGCCGGACGTGCGATTCGTCGCTCACGCCGCGACACCCGGCTCGCTGGATGCGTACTACCAGGAGATCGGCCGAGCGGGACGCGACGGCGAGCCCGCTGAGGTGATCCTCTTCCACCGCCCGGAAGACCAAGGCCTGCAACGATTCCTGACCGCGCGCAAGCTCGACCGCGAGTGCGTTCGCGAGGTCGCCGCCGCGGTTCGCCGCCGTCGCCTGGGTATCGAGATCACCGAACTGGCGCAGCGGCTCGACCACTCCCGCTGAAAGGTCACCAGCGTCGTGAACCTGTTGGAGGGCGCGGAAATCGTACGGACCGACCACGACCGGGTGCGGTACGAGGACGACGCTCCCCCACCGGCGAAAGCCGTCGGAGCCGTCGCCAAGGAGGTCGACCGGCGAGCGAAGCGGGACCAGTCACGCGTAGAGGTCATGCGCGAGTACGCCGAGACACGCGGCTGCCGCAGGCGGTTCCTGCTCGGCTACTTCGGTCAGGAACTCGACCAGCCTTGCGGGAACTGCGACATCTGCGACGAGGGCGTGACCGCCGGGGACTCAGGGCCTGGCCAGTACCCGCCGAACTCCGTTGTACGCCACGAAGAGTGGGGCCGGGGCACGGTCGTGCGCCGAGAAGCCGGCCGGGTGATGGTGTTGTTCGACGACGTCGGCTACAAGACGCTCTCGCTCGCCTCCATCGGCGACACCGGAGTGCTCGTGCCGTCTGACGGTCGGAGTCGTCGTGATTGAACACCGCTGACACGGGAACACCTGCGGTTCCTGAGTCTCATCATCGCGAGGTGGCCGCACATGTCCGAAGACCAGTACACCCGTCAGGACCCGCGGGAGCAGTACCCGCGCCCCGTTCACCAGGAGGGCCAGGAACAGCCCCATCCCGGCACTGACCGGCGGATGGGGCCGGAGCCCGACCACGGCGAGCGCACCTACCGGGGCAGCAACCGGCTGCTCGACGCCAAGGCCGTGATCACCGGCGGAGACTCCGGCATCGGCCGCGCCGCGGCGATCGCGTACGCCCGAGAAGGAGCGGACGTGCTGCTCTCCTACCTCGAGGAGGAACAGGCCGACGCCGAGCGCACCGCCGAGCTCGTGCGCGACGCCGGCAGGCAAGCCGTCCTGGTGCCCGGCGACCTGCGCACCGAGGAAGCGTGCCACGAGGTGGTCAAGCGCGCCGAGGAGGAATTCGGCCGCATCGACGTGCTGGTCAACAACGCGGCCTACCAGATGGCGCAGGACGAAGGCCTGCTCGGCATCAGCAGCGAGCAGTTCGACCGGGTGTTCAAGACCAACATCTACGCGATGTTCTGGCTGTGCAAGGCCGCGGTGCCGCTGATGCGCCCCGGCGCCACCATCATCAACACCTCGTCGATCCAGGCGTTCATGCCCTCTCCCCCGCTCATGGACTACGCGGCCACCAAGGCCGCCATCGTCAACTTCACCAAGTCGCTCTCGGCCGACCTCATCGGCAAGGGCATCAGGGTCAACTCGGTGGCCCCCGGTCCAGTGTGGACACCACTGATCCCGGCGACGATGCCCGCCGAGAAGGTCGACGACTTCGGTGCACAGACACCGATGGGACGCGCGGCGCAACCCGCTGAGCTGGCACCCGTCTTCGTGTTCTTCGCGTCGCAGGAGTCCAGCTACATCACCGGCGAGGTTCTGGGCGTCACCGGCGGCCAGCTGCTCACCTGACGGTCCACCGACCGGTGGCGGTGTTGGAGGCGTTGCAGGCGTTCCGCGCGCGGTTACACGCCTTTCCACCCGCCTGGCCACCGCCAAGACCGGGACGTGGACCCCCGCGTGCGGGAAATCCTCGGCGAAGCGGTGTTCGCCGCCGAGGTCATCTCGGTGAACGGCCTGGACGATCGTCTCAACAGGAAGGGCGTCATCGAGGAGGCTCAGCAGCTGATGGCCGAGGTGGTCGGCGCCGACCAAGCCTTCTTCTCCACCTGCGGCAGCTCGCTGTCGGTCAAGAGCGCCATCCTCTCGGTCGCCGGGCCGCACGAGAAGCTCATCGTCCCCCGCCACGCCCACAAGTCGGTCACCTCGGCCCTCGTCCTCAGCGGGGTCTCGCCGGTGTGGCTGCCCCCGCACCGGGACGCCGAGCGCCACCTGTCCCACCCGCCCGGCCCGGACGAGGTGCGCGAGCTGTTCCAGGCCGAGCCCGAGGCCAAGGGCATGCTGCTGGTGACTCCCAACGACTACGGCACCTGTGGCGACATCGCCGCGATCGCCGCGGTCTGCCACGAGTTCGGCAAACCGCTGATCGTCGACGAGGCCTGGGGCGCGCACCTGCCTTTCCACCCGGACCTGCCGCCGTGGGGCATGGACGCCGGCGCCGACGTGGTCGTCACCAGCGTGCACAAGTCCGGCGCCGCGGTGGAGCAGAGCTCGGTGTTCCACCTGCAGGGCGACCTCGTGGACCCGAGCGTGCTCAGCGCCCGCGAGGACCCTGCTGGCCACCACCAGCCCCACCTCGCTGGTGTACGCGACCCTCGACGGCTGGCGGCGGCACATGGTCCAGCACGGAGAGGAACTGCTCACCGCGACCCTGGCGCTGGCCCACTCCACCCGCGCCGCGATCAACGACCTGCCTGGCCTGCACGTGATGGGCGAGAGCGAGTTCGTCGGGAAGGACCTGGCCCACTCGCTCGACCCCCTCAAGATGGTCATCGACGTGTCCGCACTTTGCATCAGCGGCTACCAGGCCACCGACTGACTGCGTGAACAGCAGTGCGTCACCCTCGGACTGTCCGACCACCGGCGCGTCGTCGCCCAGTTCACCCACGCCGACGACCACCGCACCGCCGCCATCCTGCTCGACGCACTCGGCACGCTGAGCAAAGCCGCCGACGAGTTCCCGGCACCACCACCGGTCGACCTGCCGTCGCCGGAAGAGCTGCAGCTCGAGACGGCGATGCTGCACCGCGACGCGTTCTTCGCCGAGGTCGAGCAGGTCGGCGCAGACCAGGCTGTGGGGCGGATCTGTGCCGAGATGGTCACGCCCTACCCACCTGGTGCTCCTGCGATCCTGCCCGGTGAGGTGATCACCAAAGAGGTCGTCGACTACGTGCGCAGCGGCTTGAACGCCGGAATGGAGCTGCCCGATCCGGCCGACTCGGAGTTGAAGAGCTTCCGGGTCGTGGCTCGGAAGCCGTGACGACCGAACGGGCGTTGGCATGTACGCGGATGACCTGGTGCGGCCGTGGCGGGATGCGCTTCGCGTCGAAGTGCCGCTGTTCGACCTCCACACCCATGTGGGGGACGCACGATCCCAGCGGCTTTCCGCCACGCTCACGGAACTGACGGCGACACCGTCCTCAGAGGACGCCAGAGCAGTGGTGTTCCCAATGACCGAGCCCAGACGCTGTCGGGCTGCGAACGACGCAGTGCTGGCCGCGTGTTCCGGAGGGCTGTTCGCCTTCTGCCGGTCACGCCCGGCGACGCTCGGGGTATGCCGAGGCGCGGTCTTCGACTCCGTGCGCGAGCTGCTCGACCGCTCCCACCACTTCCCACGACCTGACCACCCGGACTATTCCTTCGCGGCGTCGTAACCGAGGTGCAGCCAGTCCGAGATCGCGACGGCGGACAGGGCGGTCGTGACCAGGCGGGTGGCCTTCGGCGCGAGCACCAGACCCGCAGTGAGAGCACCCGCGATCCAGACACCGGTGCAGAACGGACAGGTCACGAGCTCACCCACGGCGTGCCGCACGCCGTGGCCGCGTACGGTCTCCTTGACCTCGGCCTCACCGGCGGGCTTCTCGTAACGGGTGAACGGCGCCCGCAGCACGCTCGTGATCGAGGATTTGGTGACCAGCCTGCTCGCCTTGTGGGTGGCCAGTCCCAGCAGAACGGTGTCGGCGGGGGTGAGCCGATCCGGCAGCCGAGTCCCCCGGCGCCGGCCGACAGCCGTGGCGACACCCACCAGAGCGCCGTACGAGCACAATGACGCCAGATACCCGGCCAGAGGACGTCGCTCACCATTTGCGTAGGCGTGCTGGACACGTTCGAAGGGCTCCGCGATCGACATGGCGAAGGTGTTGCCACAGCGCGCGCGTCCAAACCACCGGGATGGGCGGTCCACGCCGGGGTACCCGCAGCCATGAACCTTCATGAGGCGTTACGAGCTGTGGAGAACCTCCGGGCCGCCGACCGGCCTGCGGCCGCGGTGGCGGCGGTCACCCGGCGGCTGCTGCGGCCGCCGCGCCTCCGCGAGGTGCTGCGCGGATCGTGGCTCGGCCATCCCCTCCACCCCCTGGTGATAACCGTGCCCATCGGAGCGTGGGTGTGCGCGTCGGTGCTGGACGCCCGGGCAGGCAACGAGGAGGCGGCGCGTCGCCTCACCGGCATCGGCCTGGCGGCTGCGCCACCGACCGTGCTCTTGGGACTGGCCGACTACGACCGGCTGGAGCGGCGACAGCAGCGGGTCGGCGTGGTGCACGCGATCGCGAACACCACTGCGCTGGCCTGCTTCACCGCCTCTTACGCCGCACGACTGAAGGAGGCCCACAGCGAGGGGAAGCTGTTGAGCCTGCTCGGCCTGGCGGCGCTGGGCGTTGGTGGCGCACTCGGCGGTCACCTCGCCTACGCCCAGGGTGCCGGCGTGTTCCGCTGGCAACGCCCAGCGGAGGACGGCAACGTCTACCCGTTCGAGGCGCGGCGACCGATCCGTCAGGACCGATGAGCCGGCGCACCGTCGCTCAGTCGCCGGCAGACTCCAGCCGAACGACGAGAGCGCGGACCGTGAGCACCGTCGACTCAGGACTCTCCGGCAACACGAACTCGACGTCGGCTGGTTCGCCGTCGTAGCGCAGCGGTTCTCGTGCGACCAGACGGATCTCACCGCCCGGCTGGGTGACGGTCGCCGCGTCCTGCTCCAGCACGACGGTCCCGCCGTCCTCGGCACCACCCGCGTCCGGCAGCTCAGCGACCAACCGGATCTCAGCGGCCGCCGCGCCGTCGCACTCCCCGGTGAAGTCCAGGACCATCGTCTTGGACCGCAGCGTCACTTCGGCGCCTTCTGCGTGGCAGCGAGTTCGGGTCATACGTCAGCCGTACCCGCCGACGTCAGGATCAAACACCGGACGACGTCACCCTCCTCGGTTGTCCACCGCGGAACTCAACGTCGCGGCGATCTCGTCGAGTTCGCGATCGGCGACCGGCCGCCCTCCCGCACGCTCCAGCAGTTCATCTCTTGTGACCACGGGCAATGCGCCACGCAGCGCATCCGTCGCGAGCTCCTCGTTGGCCGCCACCACGTAACGGCCTTCCACCAGCACCAGCGTCGCCTCAGACCGGTCGGACTGGAGCAGCTGTTTCAAGCAGTCAACGGGAACGGGCATGGCCTCTCCTCTCGGTGCCGGTCACAGTGCACTCCTTCCTTCGGCGATGGTTCGCATCGGCAGTGTGAAGGTGTCTCCGCGCGCCACCAGCTGAACGTCGAACCCGGCGCGGCGCCGCGAGATCTCCGCGGTGAAGTCGGACAGCGGTGACTTCATGACCCCGTACTCCTCGTAGTGCACGGGCACGGTGGTGCGCGGGGCGAGCAACTCCATCAGGTCGGCGCCCTGCTTGCCGTCCATGGTGAGCAGCACACCGAGCACCTTGGTGCCGCCGAGGTGCATGACCGCGAGGTCGATATCACCGAAGCGCTCGCGGATCTGACGCAATGCCGGATGCACCAGGGTGTCGCCGCTGAGGTAGATGCGGAATGGCAGGACGCCCGCCGCCTCCCGGTACTCGAGCATGGTGCCCATGACGGGAGGTAGCAGGCGTCCCAGAGGTCCCAGCGCGTGTCTGCCCGGCAGCGAGGTGACCGTCAGCTTCGCCGCACCGCGGGACAGCGTGACGGTCTCCCAGGTGCGCAACGGTGCGGTTTCGCGGAATCCGCGCCGGGACAGGCGTTTCGCCGCGTGCGGGGTGGTGAGCACGGGCAGGTCGCGCGCGAGTTCCCGGCTCGCCACCCGGTCGAAGTGGTCGCCGTGCAGGTGGGAGAGCACCACGGCGTCCAGCTCGGGCAGTTCGGCGATCTCGATCGCCGGATCGGTGAGCCGGCGCGACACGACTCCCTGGCCGATGTGCGTCCACTGTCCTTTGTGGAGGAAGTTGGGATCGGTCAGCAGCGTGAACGGCCCGAGCCGGAGCACCGTGGTGGCGTTGCCCACGAAGTGGAGCGAGCCGGTCATGCCTGATCAGCCCTTGTCCGGGTCGTCGGCGGCGGAGTAGTCCGAGATGCCGACGTTGCCGGTCGGGTTGGGTTCGGGATGCACGGAACCGGAACCGCTCCGTCCGGGAACGGTGTCCGCCTCGTCGGCACCCGCCTCCTCCAGCGAGGTGCGGCTCGCGTCGTCGTACTCCTGCTCCGGGTTCTGCTGTTCAGTGCCCATGCCGGTCGGCTACCCGCGTTCCGCTCTGATGAACGTGTCTCCGCCGAGGATCAAAGGCGGAAGACCGAGCGGACGCAGTCGTCCTCCTTCTTCTTGAACAACTCGTAGCCGCGTGCGCCTTCGCTCAGCGGCATGACGTGCGTCGCCAGGTGGTTGGTGACGAGCTCGCCGGACGCGATGCGGTCCAGCAGCATCGGGATATAACGCTGCCCGTGCTGCTGTGCGCCGCGGACCGTCAGACCCTTGTTCATCAAGGCACCCAACGGGAACTTGTCGACCAGGCCCGTGAACACACCCAGGACGAACACCGATCCGCCCTTGCGGCAGTTGTAGATCGCCTCACGCACCGCGATCGGGCGGTCCGTCTCCAGCTTCAGCTTGCTTTTCACCTGGTCGTACACGTACTGCGGGCCGGTGGAGTGCGCCTCGCAGCCGACCGCCTCGATGCACACGTCCGGGCCGCGCCCACCCGTGGCCTCCAGCAGGGCATCGCCGACCGACGTCTCGGCGTAGTTGATCGTCTCCACGCCGAACGCCGACTCGGCCTGCCGCAGCCGGTAGTCGAAGCGGTCGATCACGAGCACACGCTCGGCACCGAGCAACTGGGCCGCACGAGCGGCCATCTGCCCCACCGCACCACAACCCCACACGGCCACGACGTCGCCCTGCTTCACACCACCCAGGTCCGCGCCCATCCAGCCGGTCGGCACCGAGTCCGACGCGAACAGAGCACTCATGTCGTCCACGGCCTCGGGAATCGGGATCGCGGTGTGGTCGGCGAACGGCACACGCACGTACTCCGCATGGCTGCCGCGGAAGCCGCCCATCGCGTGCGAATAGCCGAAGATGCCGCCGGGATCGGAGCCCCACAGGTGCTGGGTGATCGCCGGGTTGGTGTTCGTGTTGTCGCACAACGAGTACAGCTCGTTGCGGCAGTACCAGCAACGGCCGCAGACGATGAACGAGCACACCACAACGCGGTCGCCCGGCCGATGCTTCGTGACACCGGGCCCGACCTCGACCACTTCGCCCATGAACTCGTGGCCGATCACGTCGCCCGCCTGCATGAACGGGATGTGGCCGGTGAGCAGATGCAGATCCGAACCGCACACGGTGCTCAGCCGGACCTTGAGAATCATGTCCTGGTCGTTCAACAGCTTCGGGTCGGGCACGTCCTGCACGCGGACGTCGTTGATCCCCTCCCAGCACAACGCCTTCACAGCCGGCCACCGCCGCCGGCCCGGTTCGTCACCAGTTGCAGCGCCTTGCCCAGCGGACCCGGATGAGTTGGTGCCGTGTCGGGCCGGACGACCTCACCGGCTTCCAGCACCGCCTTCGCGCGGCGCAGCGCGAGCCGCAGTTCGTGGTGCGAAACCTCGCCGCCCGGCTTCGCCCTGAGCTCGGTGCCCTTGTCACCCGTCGCCGGCTGGATCCTGATCTCGACCTGGTCCCGCCACCGAGCCAGGTCGTCCGGAAGTGAGGCCTGAACCTCCCCCGGTGCACGGTCCACCGTCACAACCAGCCAACGGTCGGACGACTTGTCGTCCGAAGCACGCCGACGTCGCCTGACCACCGCGGCCGCGGTCACCACACCTACGGCTAGAAGCGCTTTCCCTGCTGTGTTCATGTTCCGGCCTCTCTTGAGCACGAGTGCCCGGAATACCCTCGATTTGCGCGGGTACCACCTCCGTACCGACAACCACGGGAGGTAGCGATGGCAACCGGTGAGACCGGCTTCGACGACGTCACCTACGACCTGATCTCCGTGCAGTACCACGCGCTCAAGGCAGGGCACGACTACGGCCAGTACGTCCGTGACGCCGACAACGCGGGTCGCCAGGACATCTCCGACTTCTTCCGCCGCGTCATGGAAGAGGACTCCGCACGCGCCAAGCAGTGCCACGAATTCATCAAGGAACTGTCGGGATCGAGCGAATCGGGACCAGCGGTCAGCTGAGCACATCGCCGAGGTCGCGTGCCACGGCATCCGTTTGCCCGGTATCGGCACGGGTAGCCGGGCACGCACGTGGAGGCATCCACCCGTCGGGTGCCGTTTCACCACGTTCCCGACACCCGGGATGTTGATCAGTCCTGGGGCTCGCTCTGACCGCCGACAGCTCAGTCGTGTGGTGAGACACGGCTGAGTTGCCAGCCGAGATGCTTCTCGGGGTGCAGACCTTCCTCGACGCGAGCGCGCCTGGAGATCGTCACCTGCCCCGAGTCGACGCCATCGGAGCTCGTCAGCCAGGTTCCTCGCCTGCCGCACAGTCCAGGCCGGCGTCGGATGCGCGGTGACGAGCTACGAGATCGGCTGTGCCAAAGGCCGCCCACGGAAGGCCCACCTCGTCGACCACTTCGTGCCGTTTCACGTCTTGCGACTGCGCGAGCTTGCTGAGCCGCGACGAAGGAGTCTCACCACATGCGGTTCGAGACCTTGTCGAAGGTCTCCGAGTAGCCAGCTACCGCTTCCTTGGCGCGTTCGAGTTCGCCACCGAACAAGCCCGCAGTCAGCGGCGTCCATGACGCACCTCACCCAGGACACTCCGCCGAAGTCGCACGTCCGCCTGATCACTCTGATCGGCACGAAAGCGAAGGCTGACTACATCCTCTGGTACGAGAAACCGGAGCCCTCTCGCCCGCCTCCAGATCCAGGGAACCCGTGCACGGTTGGGTGATTCGGCGACCGGGCCCAGGGAGTGAAGCGCAGGTGCGGGCGGACCGCCCGGCCGCCCGACCGTCACGCTGTCAGCTGTGGTTCAGCCGCACGGCGTGGGCGTCGGCACCGTCGTTGCTGGTCGAGGTGAAGTACGCGACGGTGTCCGCCGATGCCACGGTCGCGGCGCCGCCGATCCAGCTCGCCGACGAGCGCTTGGACACCAGGTCAGCTTGCACGACGCGGTGAGCGCTGTTGTAAGGCTGTTGCCCACGCCGACAGCATCGGATGCGAAGTCCTCCACGCACTGCACTCACGACGGTGGCCCGTCTCTGTCCGACCAGTGCCGTCAGCTGGAGAGCAACAACTCGGCGTTCCTAACTACACCTCGAACAACCGACGGGACGAAGGGATGCCCGGCGCAACGCGGGTCCAAAGGGGACCTGATGCTGCCGTCGGCGATCATCCAGCTGCTGTCTCGGAATCAGGCGACCCGCGCGTCACAAGAACTGAGCGAGAAAACATGAAGTGGGGCGGCTATGGCCCGGCCATATGACGCTGGGAACGCCTGCTCTGCCGACCTGCACCGCAGCACATCCAACCCAGGCAACACGGCGGCCCTGTGCTTTCTCTGCGTCCTGTGTGTGCTCACGGCGAGTGGAGCCGGAGCAGCCGCACGGCGCTAGGGGTTCGGGGAACATCTGACGAACTCAGGCCCCGATGATGTCAATGATACTCGTCATCTTGTGGCGCGTGCGGTGCTCTACCGCTCCCGCGGCCTTGGGAGTGGGCAAGGGAGAGTCCTCTGCGGATCTGAGGTGATCCGCCGTCAGACGGAACACTGTGTTCACCCGCACTCCCAGACGGAACTGAGAATGGCGGAAGTAGTGCCATGACAAGGGATTCGGAGCCGGGCCTGTGTGGTGAGACACGAGGAACGACCAGCTGTGTGGTTCGTGGAGGGAAAGCCGCGGAGCTCCTCGACAGTGGGCCAGCGGGCACCATCGACGTTGCGCGTGGTCTTGCGGGTTCCGGCGGATCGCTCCTGGAGATCACGGCGGTACTCGAACGAGCACTCGTGGGCTTCGCGGGTGGCCTAGTCGCCTGAGGTGGTCCCGGCTGACGGGCGGAGCAGGGCGTAGATGGTGGTGCCGTGCGGGGTCGCGTGGATGCGGACGAGGTCGGCGAACTGGTTGACCAGGAGCACGCCTCGTCCGCCGCGCAGTCCGGCTGGCCGGGGTCTGCGTCCGGCGAGGGGGTCGGTCAGCTGTCCGGTGTCGCGGACCTCGCAGACCACGTGGTTGTCGTGGCGCCACAGTCGCAGCCGGCATCCGCCGGGCGTGTGCACGAGGCTGTTGGTGACCAGTTCGGTGGCAATGTACTCCAGGTCCGCGATCCGGTCGGCGTCGAGTCCGTGCCCACGGCCCCGTTCGGCGGCCCAGTGGCGGACGGCATGGAGTTGGGTCGGCTCGGTGACCGGGAACTCGTCCACGTCCGGCGGCTCTGGCAGGGGCTGGTTGTAGCGGGCCACCACCTCGTCAGGCGCGTAGACATCGCTGGAATACCGGCGGTTCGGCTCCCACACCACAGGATGGGTAACACGCGCATCGGCAACCACGTGATCTTCCAGACCGGTGGTGTCGTACGGGCACAGGATGGTGACATCCCGCCCGGCGAACGCGTGGTTGATCAACGCTTCGTGTTGCGCGCAGGCCGGGTACTCGGTGGCGGTACGGCCGGGCCAGATCGGTTCGCCGACGATGTACGCGTGCCGGTCCGGGTGCGCGTCGGCGAACTGGCGCAGCACCAACGGGATGATTCGCCCGGGGTTGCGGCCGGCCTGGGTCATGTCCACCCACGTCACCCTGTCCGCCACGTCGTCCGCGGCGGAGCGCAGCATCTCCAGGCGCGCGGCGGGAACCGCCACGGCGACCGGCTGATCGCGGATCACGCCCTCAGCGATGAACGGCACGAGCGCCGCCAGATACTCCTCGTCCGACGCGTAGAACAGGGCCGGATGCACGAACGGACCCGCCGGCGGGACTCTCCAGGCATCGAAGTCAGTGGTGGTCACGCTGGGTCCTCCACCTTCTCCGCCCGAGAATGCGCTGCCTCCGGGGCGCACAGCTCGGACGTTACCTCTTCCGTGCATGCCCAGTGGCCGCGAACGCGCTAAACATCTTTTTGAGCGGCCAGGTCCACGGCGGCGTCGCGTTCGAACACGCAGTCGGTGAACAACACCAGCCGGTCCCCAGGCGCAGGTCCAGCCGCTGCACCCGGTACTGGTGCGGGACAACGCCAAAGAGGACGTCGACCTGCAGCTCGACCAGCTCCACCACACCGTCGCGCAGCAGCGGTGCTGGATGTCCGGCGTTCACCAGTTCGACCCCTCCCCCATGCAGGCCCACGCGCAGCAGCAGCCCGGTCGCCAGCGATCCCGGCCGTGGTCCAGCAGTGCTGGTTGACCTGTCCGCGCCGCGCCCGTCCGGGGCCTGCGCAGACGAGGTCAGCCACAGCTGTTCTCGACGAGGTCGACCAGCAGGAACGACACATGGAAGGATTCGAACCGCTTCGCAAGATCACGCGCGACGACCTCGACCGACTCCACAGGCGGTGCACACTCGGCCGCCGGCACATCACCCGGTCCCCAACGATGTCTGCCTCGTCGACTTGCTCGTTCATCGCCCACGCGGTTGGATCCTCGATGTCGGCGGTGGACATCACAGGGACGCGCCTCCGCATGAGCATGGCGGATCCGTTGAGGCGCGCCCGTGCGACGCCAATTCCCCGCCCGCGGGCGGGGCTGCATCGGCTCGGTGACCGTCTCTGACATGCACTTCGCCTTGTGGGCAGAGGACGCGGTAATGTTCGCGCAGTGCAGTCGCCGCACACCAGCACCACCTGTTTCGTGTCCCCCGCTGGGGGTATCGCCCCTAGACGAACGTCTTCAGGCGAGAGGACACGATCCGATGGCAAAGCGCGAAGAAGTCACCGCTGACCCACCGATCGTGGTGATCGACCTGGATACCCGTCCGCCACCGCTGGCAGCGGTTCGGCACCGGATCGCCGAATGCTTGGCCTGCCTGCCATCGCGTCAATTGCACGCAGTGCTGCTGATCGCCACTGAACTCATGACCAACGCCTACGAGCACGCCTGGTTTCCCTGCCAGATCCGCCTGTGGCGGTTTCCGCAAGCGAATCTGGTTCGCGTCGAGGTCGATGATGTCTCGCCCTACCCACCTGTGCCGGGGCGATCGCGGCTCGAAGAGACCCGTGGACACGGACTCCGGCTCGTAGAGCATTTCGCCACGAGTTGGGGAATGGTCAGGCGGTCGATCGGCAAGACCGTATGGGCTCACGTTTCCCTGCCAGAATGACGTGCAGCCGCCCACCGCAGGCGCCTTCTCCCACGACGGCCGGCTACTCGCTCGCCGGATGTCTCCGCAGCAACCGGATCGCTTCCGGCAGCTCCGGCACACCGTGAGCAAGTCGCGGATACCCGCGATCTCCAGCGGCTTGAGCACGATGTTCTGGCCGGCCACGACGATGAACTCAGCTCCGATCGCCTGCGCGTGTCGCTGCTTCTCGATCAGCATGGTGAGGCCGGACGACACGAGGAACGTCAGCGCGCTGAGATCGAGCACCAGCGCAGCCGGACGCAGGTCCAGCTGTTTGGTCACCTCTGTACCGACCACGTCGACGCTGGACATGTCGACCTCTCCGGCAACACGCGTGACCACGATGCCGTCCACCTCGGTAGTGGTAGCCGTGGCGATGTTCTTGACTTCGAACTCGGTGTGCATCACAAGGCGTTGCGCACTGATCCGCCAGGACGAGGAGGGGTGCCACAGCAATCAGATAGAAGCGCAGCGCGTTGCCGAGATTGCGGTCCAGCCGGGCTGTTGGCGTCTGTGTGGTGATCGCACCGCAGAATGCGACAGTCCGCAACAAGGTGAGAGAACGGTTGGGCGCCATGTGGACGGCGTAGTCGACAGCGCGGCTGGTGGCGTTGTAACCGTGAAACTGTGCTTCATCGGCTGAAGTGCTCATCGAGTACGGCGCACGCATGCCCGCTGTGGAACATCCATGCAGGACAAAGCCCGGCCGGATGGATGATCTGGCCGGGCCTGGTGTCCGTGTGCCCGCCGCTGGATCAGCGGCGGGCAAGGGGGACTTAGGCGGGGACGATGTTCTCCGCCTGCGGGCCCTTCTGGCCCTGTGCGATGTCGAAGGAGACCTTCTGGCCTTCCTGGAGCTCGCGGAAGCCCTGGGCGGCGATGTTCGAGTAGTGGGCGAAGACGTCTGCGCCGCCGCCGTCCTGTTCGATGAAGCCGAAGCCCTTTTCGGCGTTGAACCACTTGACGGTTCCGGTGGCCATGTCTTCTCCAAGCATGTGGTG
This sequence comes from Lentzea sp. NPDC005914, assembly GCF_040629405.1. Classification (NCBI taxonomy): domain Bacteria; kingdom Bacillati; phylum Actinomycetota; class Actinomycetes; order Pseudonocardiales; family Pseudonocardiaceae; genus Lentzea; species Lentzea sp. NPDC005914. The sequence continues at coordinate 84,713 of NZ_JBEXVQ010000034.1, forward strand.
GCACCCGCACCTCGCGGGAGCCGGAAATGATCGGCCGTGGCTCACGGAGATGCCGAACAGCAAAACGCCCGTGACCTGGGATCACGGGCGACTGGTACCTCGGAGCCATGACTGATGACACCATGCTACACCAGCGGATCTTCTGGGATCTATGGCCCATGCGGCTGCCAGGGATGCGGCAATGAGTGGGACCGAGCAGGTGTTGGAGTTGATCACACACGATTCCGGCGGCGTCGTTGTCCGCGGCGCGGCTGCGGTGGGAGAAGCCGGAGATTGAGACAATGTCCCCGATACGACTACGGATCTCGACCTGGGCGCCGGTCCTGAGCACCTCGACGATGAGGGGTTGAACCGTAGCCGCGTAGGTACGGTGGACCGACTTGTTTCATCGTGCACGCGACGCAGTCACGTATGGCCAGGCCGTGCACCGACGCGCACGCGGGTTGGGGTAGAGGAACCGCAACCGTTCGTCCACTGCCGCGAAGCCCACGGGCGCTCGTTCGAGTACCGCTGCGATCTCCGGCAGCGATCCGCCTGGACCCAAGACCACACGCAACGTCGTCGTTGTTGCCCGCCGGCGCGATCGCCGAACTATCTGGTCCATGGACGACCCTTGCAGGCAATCTCGGCCCCTCACGCCGGACGCGGTGTACCGTTGACGTCATCGGGGCCTGATTTCGTCAGACCTTCCCCGGACCTCAAGCGCCGTGCGGCTGCCCCGGCCCCAGCACCACTCGCCATGAGCACGCACAGGACGCAAAGAAAGTCGGATCCCCATGCAAACCCAGTACGTTTCGCTTTTCAGTCACCCGGACACGGATCGCCCCGACACGGCGTCTGGCCTGCCGCCCGGTGAGGACCAGCGGTCCTACACCGGCCTGTTCCGTGAACCGGTTGACGCACCGAAGGACACCAGGAGCGCGGTCTGAACCCCGTGGTTCGAACAGCCGGGCACCCTGGAGCTGATACTGCGCCGCAGTTGATGCAGGCCGCAGGGAATTCCTCGACTGAGATGCGCCCAGTCGAGCCGACGAATCCGCAGCGAGTTTGACTCGGTGTCCAGTAGTTGTCGAGTGTCAAGCGTCGAGATCGCCCAACGAGGCGGCCCGCTCGAGCACGTCGGCAGCTGGCCGAGTTCCTCGGCCAGCCGGTACTCGTGTTCGGCCGCCCACGGGCCTTCCCGGTGACGGTGTAGGAACGTGGGCTATCGATGTGCGCCTGCTGGGCGTCCGAGTCGATGAGCATGCGGCAGTTGTCCCGCCTCGTCCAAGCGCCCGAGTTCGGCGTGGACCTCGGCGAGCACGCAAGTAGATCGTCGGCCTCGCTTCGTCGAGATACCGCTCACCCAAGGCGAGTGCGGCAGCGCTGTCGCGCCTGGCGTGCAGATGCGTACGGGCTGGGTTGACGGGCACCAGTGTGTCGCCCAGCTCGATGGCACGCTCGAACATCCCCACACCGTCATCGAGGCGGGCCTGTTCGGCCGGAAACAACGCGAAGTTGTTCATCGCCGTGCCGTTGCCCCTGGCGACAGCAACCAGGTACGCGTTCTCGGCGCCATCGGTCAGGCCGTGGTCGGCCCGATCGTCACGTCCGGTCGCGACCAGGGGGCCGGAAAGCTCTGGATCTCGATCCACCGGCCCCGACATTGAGATAACTGCTTGCCAACAGCCGGGCGATCGTGCTTCCACCCGCCGCAGCGGCCTGTCCGAGCAACTGCGATCGTCCGCTCGTGAGGCACTCGTTCGGTGCTGCCGTCGAGCAACTCGCTGCCTTGACCAGGCAGAGGGCGAGTCGTGTCAGATCCCCCTCGAACGCCGCAGGTCAGCATGCCTGTGTCACCAGGTCGAGTAAATCTGTAGTGGCTGAGGTAGACATTCGCCTCTGGCTGTGTGTACTGTTCGGCAGGTCGCGACAGAGAGAACGTCATATCGACACGGGAGATGACGAACTGCCCGTGAGTCAGTGCAGGACGGTTGGGCGCGCCGGAGCCGATCAATGGTAAGGGGTTCTGGCGGGGCGACCAAGGACAGTCGGCAAGGCAATGCCGGAAGCACGACCGCAGTACGCACGACCCGGCGCCGACAGTCGCATGAAGCAGCAAGTGCAACACGCAATACAGATGCAAGTGCACGGCGGTGTTTGGCGGAGCCGATCTGTAGAACGGGCTCCGCCAGACACCGAATCCAGTCGGCGAGGTTGAACCGGTCTGTGCAAGAAGTCCGGTGCCGACGATCACGTAAGAAGCAGAAAGACGGGTAGCAGAGGAGAAGGGAAGGGTTGCACACCATCGGATCGCCTGTCTCCGGCTTACGTTCGCCGGGCAGGTACCGCGGTTCCATCGAGATTGGCGGGTGGTCTTCGGTTAAGCACGAGCAACGATCCCCGCAGTTCCCGCCTCTGGTGCGGGGTCACGCGGAAAGGTAAGACGGCCTCACGGTCGATTGATGGAAGTGAAACCCATACACCCTTGGGGCCCCGGTGCTACTACGCATCGGGGCCCCTCGTGATGTGGAGGCGCGATGACCCCAGAGACACACCGACCGGAACTCGCCGAACCGCAGACCGCGGCCGAGAACCTCGATGACGACCACTACCCCGCCTACACCATGGGCCGGGCCGCCGAGATGCTCGGTACCACCGCGGCTTTTCTGCGCAGCCTCGACGAGCAGAAGCTGATCGAGCCCCAGCGCTCCGCCGGCGGGCATCGCCGCTATTCCCGCTACCAGCTGCGCCTGGCGGCCCGCGTTCGCACCCTGCTCGACGAGGGCATCGGCCTGGATGCCGCCTGCCGGATCGTCACCCTGGAAGACCAGCTCGACGAAGCCAGAAGTCACACCACACAGGCGGCGCCTCCGCACCCGCCAGGCGAGCCGTACCCGCCGTTGCGAGGCGTGTGAGCGCCAAGACCACCGTCCAAGCGCTCGGTAGTTCCGGATGCGCGAGCAGTCGAAGCTACGGGCTCGCGCATCCTCGTCCGGTCGTCAGCGACTTCGCTGATGATCCTGGACAGGATGTTCGCCCGGTTGAGCAGGTGGACTGGTCGGGCGCGAGGGCGAGGCGGCGTCCGTGTCGGCGCCGTTGTCTGCGTGGCGTTCGGTGTGGCCGATTCCATGCCAGTCCAGGCAGAGCACGGTGGCGTCGTCCTGGAGGTGATCACGGTAAGCCCGCCTCACCGCCCTGGTCGTCGCCCGTACCACCTCCCTGGGGTGCAGTGCTTCGGTGCTGCGGAGCAGCACGGGCAGGTCGACGGCTTCGGCGTCGCGTTCGAACATGCCGTCGGTGAGCAGCACCAGTCGATCTCCGGGGCGCAAGTCCAGTCGTTGCACGCGGTAGGGGTACGGCTTGACTCCGAAGAGCAGATCGATCTTCAGCTCGAGCGGCTCCACCACGCCGTTGCGCAGCAGCAGCGGTACGGGGTGACCGGCGTTGACCAGCTCGACCGCTCCGGTGTGCAGGTCCACGCGCACCAGTAGTCCGGTCGCCAGTGATCCCAGGCGGTGGTCCAGCAGGGCGTGGTTGGCTTGCTGTGCCTGCTCCGCCAGGTCGTCGCCGGCCCGCCGGGCTCTGCGCAGCGCACCGACCAGCAGAGTCGCGGTCAACGCCGAGGCCACGTCATGACCGACGGCATCGGTGATCGACAGGTGCAGGGCGTCGCGGTCCAGGGAGTAGTCATAGGTGTCGCCGCCGATGTCGTGAGCCGGCACCAAGGCGCCGGCGACGGTGAACTGGGCAGCCTCGCAGCAGGACGCCGTGGGCAGCAGCTGGTGCTGGATCTCCGCCGCCAGGCTCATCGTCGTGGTGCGCCTGCCGGAGTGGTAGAGGTCGGTGAAGCGCCGATCGGTGACGATGACATAGGCCAGTGCGTGCGCTGCTTCGCCCAGCTGCGCCAATACCTCCTCGTCGAGCGAGGGCACGGTCACCTCCAGCACGCCCACGCAGTCGCCGCGGTTGGTCACCGGCAGCACCACCCGCATCCCGCCGTCGTCCTGCTCGTGCCACGGCCGCTGGGTGCGCAGCACCTCCTCGTAGACACTGTCCCGCAGATCAACGCTCTCCGCGCCACCCCCGCCGTGGTCCCACGTGGTCGAGGTCAGCCGCACGAGCCGCTCATCACCGACGTCGATCAACAGGAACGACACGTCGACGGCCTCGAACCGCTTCGCCAGGTCCCGCGCAACGACCTCAACCGACTGCACCGGCGGTGCGCTCTCGGCCGCCGCCAGGACATCACCCGGTCGCAACACATCGCCATCCACGGCAACCTCCGAGCAGTTGGGGCCACCGTAACCACATCACCCGCATCGGTTGAACACAACGAGGCCACCGGCGACTCGCGGACCCGCGAATCGCCGGCCCGATCGCCTGTACCACCGACGGCGTCGATCACTTTTGCGGCTGGCCGCCAGAACACCCGCTGTGCGTAGTCCTCCCACGTCACCGCCATTCGTGACCACCAGGCAGCCCACGCCTGGGACGAGTGGTTGTCCATGGATGCGACCGACATCGCGCCCAGTCGGCTCGACGCGGTGAAGACAGCCGCCCAGGAATCCGTCACCGGGCTGCCCGCCCACGTCAACCCCGCCCCAGGTCGCCTTCGCCGAGGCGACGACCGTCCTGGTCACGCGGACCACGCCGTGTCGGCTCGGCTATGTCGTCGCCCGCGGTTCCGACGACCTCGAGCGGGTGAGCGGCACCGACCAGGAAGACCAGGACGCCTTTACAAGCCGGGAGCTGGTCTTGAGGCCGACTCGAGTGTCACCAGGGTCGCTTGGCCGGAGTGACAAGCGCAGGGACATCGATGGCCGGGTCGGTTGTCACCGGTCGCCAGCAACCGGTGAAGTGCCTGTCGGACATCGCATCCGGTCTCAGTGGCAATCTCGGACCGCGTTGCACGGTCAGCGCTGCAGTGGTGCAGAGCAGATCCGAGATCATCTCGGCGCTCCCGCCAACACCGAAGATCGCCGCAATACTGCCACGGAGACACGTGCGTGGGACGCATTCCAGCTGGCCGCGCGGCCAAACACGCGAGAGTCCATAAAGGATCAGTTGGTGTGTGTCATGTCCCGCACGTTCCAGGTATCCGTGGCCGCGATCATCGGCTGGCAGCCCTCCGATTGGTGATGACGACGACACGAACCTGTTGGCATGCCCGCCTCCTACTTACTGTCCATTATGGAGCATCGGTGGGCGGCACCTAGCGGGCGAAGCCGAACAGCCGAGCACGACCGGATCGCGAGCAGGGATCGAATCGAGTTCGCCCACCAAAGCTGTCGTGTTGCGGAGGGTGCCTCGCCCAGGCCCGCTCGCCTCACGGGCACTCGATGGCACATCCGGATCACGCGCTCCGGGTGCCGGGCGTTGCCGGACCGACCGGCGCGCGCCGCTAGCCGAGTTCGGGCGGCGTCGGGACGGACCGCAGCGCGCGGTTGCTGCGCGGCTCGGTGCGGGTCTTGGTCTCGTCGACCTGACGGATCAGTTCGTCGCGGACCTCGTTGAGCGCCGCGGGAAGCTCTCGCTGGGACGAGGTGGCGACGAGGTGCAGGCGATGGCCGTGGTTGATCCAGCACTGCAGCATGACGCGCTGCTCGACGCCCTTGCGGTCCTTGAGGCTGATCTCCAGTTCGATCTCGTCGTCGCGGTAAGACCGCAGACGGGAACCGAGCGCGGCCAGCCGATCCACGACCCAGTCGCGTTCGGACGACTGGAAGCCGGCGGCAAGATGCAATCGCTGTGCGATCACTGAAGCATCTTCGGGAGTTGCGTTCATGCGTTGTCGCTGACGGTGCTCACTGAAATCTCTCCTCATGACCAAGACGAACCAACTGCCCGACGAGCGAGCAGAAGCTGGTCTCAGCCGTAGACCCGAAACGTCGAAATAAATCTGTTTCACACTCTATATCACCCGCGTGCACCATCACCTGAAATTCACGTGAGAATCCGGCGACGGCAACCCCCTCTCGCCGAATGACACGGCGCCGTCCCGCATCCGACGCGATATAGGGCATCTAGCAGGGCAAACGGACCGATCGGCGGGCGTCGCCCCTGAAACTTCGCAAGTGCCCCACAAAACAACGTGAGACATTTCAAGCGATCACAAGCGGAACAGTGTAGGGTTGATTTTGCCGAGAACATCTCGCACCTGGGCAGTCAAGCTCCAGGTCGTACTCGGCGAAACCTGAACCGGCCGTTCTCTCCGGCCGAGACCGGAGTCCGGCATGACGCCGGTCCCTCACTAGTCCATCGCCCCATCGGTCGGCCAACGCCGGCGAGCAGCCCCGGTATCCGCTGCGGCTGCGGTTGCGGCCGTAAGCGCCTGCCACCGGGTACGTCGACGGCGCCTGGTGGCCACGTTCCCACGACCTCGCCACCGAACTGCTCGCCCTGCTCGCAGTGCTGACCGTTCGGTTGGGTGAGATCCCCGGAGTGAACTACCACCTGAGCGACTGGGACGCCACGCCCCGCAAGCATCGCCGCCGACGGCATCCGGGTCCGCTCGACGGATTCTGGACCAGGCCCGCCCACCGTCGACGTGATCGCGGCGGACCGGCACCGTCTCACACTGCTGCTCGTCCCTCCGTACACCAGGCGATGACGCGCGCCGCACACCGTCGAGGACCTGCGCTCCCTGAGTCCTCCAGTCCCGAATACCACAGCCGAAAAAGTGAGAAGAGATGACAGCATCGACCTTCGTGTCCCCGTACGAGTGCAGGGTCAAGCTGGTTCAGGACGCTCTGACCGAGCACTCCGGGCTCAAAGCCACCTCCGCGCGGGTTCTCGCCGTGCACGTGCTGGGCGCGCCGGACCACATCCCCGAGCGAGTGCGTTGATCGAGCGTCGTGGGCCGGCACGGCCTGACCGCGATGAGCACCCTCGTGCACGGCGGGCCTCACCCTTCGAACGCCCAGCGGCCCAGCCCGGGTTAGTGACCGGCGTGGCGGGGAACTCCGAACAGAGGCAGGCGACAGCCTGCCAACTCATCGATGATCCCAGGCCCCGGCGTCGGAGATCGACACTGGAGGTGCGGACGTGGTGAGCACCGGCCGCGGTGACGTGCCGCCTCAACGGAGCCCGATTCCCGCTGTGCTGCGGGTCAGTGCAGCGTTGAGCTGGCGCTTTCTCGTCGTGGTCGCGGCGCTCTACGTCGTCGGCGTCATCTTCAGCAGGCTGGCGGCACTCGCCGTGCCGCTCGCGATCGCGCTGCTGCTGGCCGCCTTGCTCGCACCGGCCGTCGGTTTCCTGATGGCGCACCGGGTCCCCAGAGGTCTCGCCACCGCTCTCGTGCTGGTCGGCGGACTGCTCCTGCTCGGCGGGATGCTCACCTTCGTCGTGATGACCTTCGTCAACGGCCTGCCAGACCTGGCGGCACAACTGGCCCGCAGCATCGACACGATCTCCGGCTGGCTCGTCAACGGACCGCTGCAGCTGAGCGAAACGCAGCTGCGCGACTTCGCCGACCGGATCGTAAAAACCTTGCAGGACAACCAGTCCGGCATAACCACGGGCGCCATCACCACCGCCGCGACAGTCGGCGAAACCCTCGCCGAAATGCTGCTGGTGCTGTTCACGCTCGCGTTCCTCCTCTACGACGGCCCCCGAATCTGGCAGTTCCTCATCCGTGTCGTTCCCGACGGACCGCGCAGGCGGGTCGACGTCGCGGGCAGGCGCAGCCTCGCCGCACTGGTCAGCTACGTCCGCGCGACCGGAGCCGTCGCCGTGGTGGACGCGATCGGCATCGGCATCGGACTGGCCGTGCTGCGCGTACCCCTGGCGGTTCCACTCGCCGCGCTGGTGTTCATCTGCGCGTTCGTCCCCATCTTCGGCGCGGTGGTAGCCGGTGCCGTCGCCGTCCTCATCGCACTCGTCGCCAACGGTCCCCTGACCGCGGCGATCGTCCTGATCATCGTGATCGCGGTGAACCAGCTGGAAAGCCACATCCTGCAACCGTTCCTGCTCGGACGCGCGGTCAAACTGCACCCACTCGCGGTGGTGCTGGCCATCGCGGCCGGACTGCTCGTCGCAGGCATCGCCGGCGCACTGCTCGCCGTTCCCCTGCTGGCGGCGCTCAACTCGGCGATCCGCTCCCTGCGCAGCGAAGCAGACGAACACGTCCTGCCCGCCGACGTGCACACCAGTCAACCCGAAGAATCCGGCCCGGACGAACCCGGCCTGGACACCGAAGCCCAGAAGTGAAACCCACCACGGCTCCACACAGCCATCTACCCGGAGCAGGTACATGACCTCAACGCACGACGCCCTCACGAACACAGATGACCGAGCTCGCGGCAGCGACTTCGCCCGCCTCACCAAGGAACTCAAGGCCGCCGGCCTGCTGGATCGGCGACGCGGCTACTACCTGCTGCGGATGACGGTCAACGCGCTGTTGCTCGGCGCGATCGCCGTGATGTTCGCGATCCTGGGCGACTCCTGGTGGCAACTGGTCACGGCAGCCGTCCTGGCCGTGGCCTCAACGCAACTGGCGTTCATCGGGCACGACGCCGGGCATCGGCAGATCTTCCGCAGCCACCGGCACAACAACGTCGTGGGGCACCTGCACGGCAGCCTCACCGGCATCAGCTACCAGTGGTGGGTGGCCAAGCACAACCGCCACCACGCCAACCCCAACCACGAGGACCACGACCCGGACATCGAGATCCACGCCCTCGCGTTCAGCCGCGCCCAGGCCACCCAGAAACGCGGCCTGTACAGCTGGATCACCAAACACCAGGCGTTCCTGTTCTTCCCGCTCCTGCTCGCGGAAGCCGCCGTGCTGCGCGTCTCCGGTCTCATCGCGTTGTGCCGCAACGAACTGCGCAACCCGTGGCGCGAAGCCGCGCTCCAGATCCTGCCGATGATCGCTTACCTGGCGGCGGTGTTCCTCGTGCTGTCACCGGCGAAGGCGGTCGTGTTCGTCGCGGTGCACCAAGGCCTCATGGGTGTCTACCTGGGCTGCTCCTTCGCCCCCAACCACAAGGGAATGCCAATCATCACCGAGGGCCAGCGTCTCGATCACCTCCACAAGCAGGTGCTCACCTCCCGCAACGTCACCGGCGGCCGGTGGGTCGACGCCCTGCTCGGCGGCCTCAACCACCAGATCGAACACCACCTCTACCCGCACATGCCCCGCCCCAACCTGCGGCACGCGCAACCCGTCGTCGAGAACTTCTGCATCCGGCACGGCATCCCCTACAGCAAAACCACGCTGCGCAGCTCCTACGCCCAGGTACTGCGCCACCTGCACGACGCCGGCTCACCCCTCCGCCACCCGGCACAGTGAGGCTTGCCCCCAACTGCTGAACCAGACCAGCGGAGACAGATGCTGAGGCAGTTCGCCATGCCGATCAGGAGCCGGCGTGGATCACCGGCCACGCGAACAAGAACCCACAAGCAGTGCCCGCCGGTTGACTCAACCGGCAGGCACTGATGTTCGTCCGCGCATGCCGCTGGTCGATCAGCGGCTGACCAGGGACCAGGCGGGAACGACGTTGTCTGCCTGCGGGCCCTTCTGGCCCTGCGTGATCTCGAAGGAGACCCTCTGGCCCCTCCTGGAGCTCACGGAAGCCCTGAGCCGCGATGTTCGAGTGACGCACGAACACGTCGGCGCCACCGCCGTCTTGCTCGATGAAGCCGAAGCCCTTTTCAGCGTTGAACCACTGGAGCAAACGCGTGACCCTATTTCGCAGCGTTCACGGACCTGCTCCCGTTTTGCTCCAGTTGGAGATGCAATCGTCCACAGTGGACGGAAGACGGAGATCGCCTACCGAACCTATTCCACCTCACGGTTACGAGACGGTGCCAGGATCTCTCGATCTTGGATGCAGACGCAAAGGCGATCTTGGGAATCTGGTGGGACGGCTTCGGCAGCGTTGCCTTGTGGGGTGCCAAAACATGGCTCAACGTGCCTGACCTGCGGATCACGCTGCTGCAGGTTCCTACTCGTTGATCAAGCCGCCAAGCACTCGCCGACGACGTACGGATCTACAGCCTGGCTCTCTGGTCGGGTGATCAGGTCGTGGCGCAGTGTGGTGCAGCGCTCGGTGCGGTCGCCGGTGGTTGTAGTGGGAGACGTAGCGGTTCAGCACTGACTTCAGGTGCCGCTCGCTGATGATCAGCAGCCGATCCGTGAGCTCGCGTCTAATGGTGCCGACAAACCGTTCCGCGTAGCAGTTAGCCCGCGGACATTGCGGTGGGATCTTCACAACGTCGATGGCGGCGTCCGCGAGAACGGAATCGAACGACGTCGTGAACTGGCCGGCCCTGTCACGAACCAGGAAACGAAACTCGGATAGACCCCCGCAGATCCGGTGTCGACGTAGATGTGCTCGCCGATCAACCGCGCGTGTTCGTCGTAGGCCCAGATGCCGGCGCTCACCAACGAAAACCGGTAGAACGTATTCAGTCCTCCGACCGGAAACCCTTGCGCTGCCAGGGTGTTCCCGGGGACCACCTGCATCGAACGGGTCCCGAAGGCCAGTCCCCAGTCCGCGGCCGCGATCTTCTCCTCGATCGGGACCGAGACCGCCATGCCCGCCTCGCCCAGACCTCGGTAGAACCCGGTGACCTCGTCGGTGACGTCGTACACCGTGGTCCGGGCGCCGATGGTGATGCGGTACACCGTGACGGTGTGGAGTTCTCCAGCCGGTACGCGTCGTCGCGTCACTCGTGCACGCCTACTTCGCACGGGATTTCCACGGCCAGCGCCGCCAGGCGGGCACCGATAACCGGCGCGAGGATCACGCCGCTGTGCGCCACCGCGTGCAGGTAGCCCCGGATCCCGGGCACCGCACCGATCGACGGCAGTCCTCCGCGCGGCACGACCCGCGACCCGATCCGCACGTCGCTGATCTCCGCCGCAGCCAAGGCCGGCACCACCTTCTCCGCGAGCCGCAGCAACTCCGGTGCCCCGTCCGCGAGGTGCGCGTCGCCGTGAGGGCCCCGCAGCAGCAACCGGTCAGCGTCGACCGGCCGGACCGTGATGTCGTCGGTGTGCACGATGTGTCGCAAGGGATGTGCCGGGAAGTCCAGCTCCACCAGCATGCCCTGGCTGGCCACCAGTTCGAGTTCGTGCCTGGCCATCGCGGCGATCTCCGGGGCGCCGTTGCCGGCCGTGTTGACCACGACGTCCGCGGCCACCTCGGTACCGTCGTCCAGTTCGACGGCACCGGGACGCAGCCCGATGACCCGGTGATTCAGCAGGGGAACGCCTGAAGCCATCGATCGGGCGAACAGCGGTGCGTCGACCCAGCCCTCCTCGGGCAGCAGCAGGGCGTCCTGATCGGACCAGCTCACGGCGTACCCGAGCCGGGCGGCCTGTTCCCGGTCGGCCGCGGACCCGGTCAGCAGCGTGCCGCACGGGTGGTACCAGGCGCCGGCCAGTTCGGCGTGTGCGCGCATGCCCTGGTGGTTGAGCCGGAAGTACCAGTCCGGCCGCTTTCCCCAGGCGCTGAGCCGCGAAAAGCTGCACGCCGTCGTGCCCTCGCCGACGCCCCGTTCGTCGATCAGCACGACCTCCGCCCGTCCGGCCAGGTGGTGTGCCGTGGCAGCGCCGAGCACGCCGGCGCCGATGATCACGACCCGCCTCACCGCGGCACCAGCTCCCCGTAACGGCACACCGTGCGTGGTGCGGTCCACAGAGGACGATCAGCACCGGTCAGGTTCACGAGAAGCGGGTCGCCGGGCGCGATGAGGCCGTCACGCAGCATCCCGGCCGCACCGGCGAGCGCCGCCGCACTGGCCGCGCACACGGACAGCCCCTCGTCGTCCAGCAAGGCTCGGCGCACGGCCCGGATCTCGTCCTCGGTCACAGCGACGACCCGGCCGCCGCTGTCCTGACACAGCTGGGCCACGTACGGGTAGCTGGCGCTCGGGTCGCCGCGCAGGATGGCCTCCGCGATGCCGCACGGCTCGGACACGACGTCCTCCTGCACGATCTCGGTACGACCGCCGGCCCAAGCGGACACCATCGGCGCGCACGTGCTCTGTTGTACCGCGACGAAGGACGGCACGCGCGGCAACAAGCCGAGCCGGCGGAACTCGTGCGCACCCTTGTGGCCACCGACAAGCCCCATGCCGCTGCTCACCGCCTGGAAGACGAACCGCGGCGCCACCGGCATCTGCTCGAACGCCTCGAGGTACGCGAGCTTCAGCCCGTCGCGGCGAGCCGGGTTGAAGAACCCGCCCTCGGCGGCCACCCCGTTGTCCCGCGCGAATTCGAGCGCCGCCCGCTCGGCAGCGCCGAACCCGCCGGGCACGACCCACGTGCGCACCCGCGGGTGGTCGGGGTAGCTGAGCCGGGACAGAAACGCCTCCCCCACGAAGATGTGGACCGTCACGCGGTCGATCATCTGGGCCGCGAGCGCGTACGCGGTGGAGCTGTTGCCGGTCGACGAGATCACGGTCTCGGTGATGCCGAGCTCGACCATCCTGGCCAGCCCCACAGTGGCGATCCGGTCCTTGGTGCTGCGGGACGGGTTCGCGCCCTCCACCTTGAGGAAGAGCGCGTCCGTACCGAGCCTGCGGCCGAGCGCCTCCGCATGCACACAGGGCGTGTCACCCTCACCGAGCCATGCGGCGTTCCCGGGCTCCTGCAACGGAAGCAGGTCACCATAGCGGTGCAGCGAACTCACGCCGCCTCGCAGGACAACCCGGTCGAGGTCGTACATCGCGTCGATCCCGCCCGCGCAGTCACGACAGCGCAGGCGGGTGAGATCCGACTCGGCGCGGCCGCATCTCAGGCAGGACCACAGGAAGCGCGTCATACCCGCCAACATGACCCAAAGGCACGTGGACTTTCGGCTTGTCTCAGCACGCCAAGGGAAATCGCTGCGTGGTGAGACGCGGACCTCATCACGGCACAGCATCCACATCGGCTGCCACACCGGACCCGGCGGCCACGTCACGATCACCAGCCGCACCCGCGACGGCAGCACGGTCGAACTAGAGGTGACCAACACCGGTCCCGTTGTGCCACAGGACGAAATCCCCGCGCTCTTCGAGCCGTTCCGTCGCCTGCACACCAACCATCCGCCCGTCACGCCCCCAACTGCCGCAACGCACCTGACCCGAGGGCCTCGGATAGTCCCGACCTCACGGAGGAGGATCGGCATGCAGGGGGCTCACTGGTTCGTCCTCGAGGTTCGGGACGCATAGATGACGAAAACGCGGGTATTGCCTGACTGACGTCGTCGCTCCGAGGAGGATGCAGTGGCCAACCGCAAGCCCGGCAAGCTCGTGAAAGCGGCACTCGAGAAGGCGGTCGACAAGGTCACCGAGATGGTGAACCCGCCTATGCCGGGTGCCCCGAACAGCGAGTCGCCGTCGCTCGAGGAGCCGACCGAGCCGCGCGGCCCGTTGCCTCCCAAGCCCGACCAGACCGGCCCCGAGACGGTGTCGCCCACGGGCGCGCCGACCGGTGCGCCGCAGACCACCAACGCCCAGCAGGGCGAGTTCCTCACCACCTCGGCCGGAGCCCGGCTGTACGACACCGACCACTCGCTGAAGGCCGGTGAGCGCGGCCCGACGTTGCTGCAGGACCACCACCTGCGCGAGAAGATCATGCACTTCGACCACGAGCGCATCCCGGAGCGCGTGGTGCACGCGCGCGGCTACGGCGCTCACGGCGTGTTCGTCGGCTACGGCACGGCGGCGAACGTCTGCAAGGCCGCTTTCCTCGGCGACGGCGTCGAGACGCCGGTGTTCGTGCGGTTCTCGACCGTGCTGGGCTCGCGCGGCTCGGCCGACACCGTGCGCGACACCCGCGGGTTCGCGACGAAGTTCTACACGCAGGAAGGCAACTTCGACCTCGTCGGCAACAACATCCCCGTCTTCTTCATCCAGGACGGCATCAAGTTCCCGGACATCATCCACGCCGGCAAGCCGCACCCGGACCGGGAGATCCCGCAGGCGCAGAGCGCGCATGACACGTTCTGGGACTTCGTCTCCACGCACACCGAAGCCACCCACCACGTCATGTGGAACATGTCCGACCGCGGCATCCCGCGCTCCTACCGGACGATGGAGGGCTTCGGCGTCCACACCTTCCGGCTGGTCAACGCGGACGGCGAGACCGCGCTCGCGAAGTTCCACTGGAAGCCCAAGCTCGGCGTGCACTCCCTGGTGTGGGAGGAGGCGCAGATGATCAACGGCATCGACCCGGACTTCCACCGCCGCGACCTCGCCGACTCCATCGAGTCCGGCGCCTACCCGCAGTGGGAGCTCGGCCTGCAGGTCTTCCCCGACGTGCCGCGGCAGACGTTCGAGGGCATCGACCTGCTCGACCCGACGAAGATCGTGCCGGAGGAGCTCGCGCCGGTGCAGCCGGTCGGGATGCTGACGCTGAACCGCAACACCACGAACTTCTTCGCCGAGACCGAGCAGGTGGCGTTCCACCTCGGCAACCTGGTGCCCGGCATCGACGTCACCGACGACCCGCTCTTCCAGGCCCGGCTGTTCTCCTACCTGGACACCCAGCTGACCAGGCTCGCCGGCCCGAACTTCAACCAGATCCCGATCAACCGCCCGCACCTGCCGGTCAACGACATGTTCCGCGACGGGTACCACCAGCACGCGGTGCACGCGGGCGTCGCGCCGTACCGGCCGAACACGCTGGACGGCGGCAACCCGTTCGAGGCGAAGGCGCAGGACCGGCCGTTCGTCGAGGTGGCGCAGCCGGTGGCGAAGTCGGTGAAGGTGCGGCAGTCGCCCGCGTCGTTCGCCGACCACTACACGCAACCGCGGCTGTTCTGGCTGAGCCTCTCGCCGGTCGAGAAGGAACACCTGGTGCGCGCGTTCACCTTCGAACTCGGCAAGTGCTACGAGCAGGCCATCAAGGAACGACAGCTGCGGGTTCTCGCCAACGTTGACCCGGTGCTGTGCGCGGAGGTCGCCCGCGGCCTCGGCCTGCCCGCGCCCACCTCGACCGTGCGCCCGAAGAAGGTCATGCCCAGCCCGGCGCTGTCCCAGGTCGGACAGACCTGGCCGACCAACGGCCGACTGATCGGCATCGTGGTGGACCCGGCCTCGCTGGACGGTGTGCGGACCGTGCGGGAGGCCATCCTCGCCGGTGGCATGGTGCCGTTGCTGATCGCCCCGACCGGTGGCCCGATCGGCGACTCCGGTCTCGTCGCCCAGCGCACGTTCCTGACAGCGCGCTCGATCGAGTTCGACGCCCTGCTGCTGGCGGGCTCCCCACCGCCCGGCCCGGACGCGACGCCGGCGAGGGACGCGAAGGCGGGCGCGCCGGGCGACGCGGTCGACCCGCGCGTTCTGCTGATGGTCGAGGAGTGCTACCGCCACGCGAAGGCGATCGGCGCGTGGGGCGACGGCCGGCTGGCGGTGGAGACCGCCGGTGTCGCCGCCGCTGCGGGGATCGTGACCGGGGACGACGCGACGAAGGTGTTCACCGAGCTCATGACCCTGCTCGGCGCCCACCGGGTGTGGGACCGCTTCCCGGCGACGATCGCATGACCAGCGCGCTCACCGAGGAGGAACTGACGTTCCTGCGCTGGATGTTCGACCTGGCCCGCGCCGGTGATGGTGAGCGGCTCGCCGAGGCGGTCGACGCGGGCGTCCCGGTGAACCTCACGAACAGCGCGGGCGACACGGTGCTGATCCTCGCGGCCTACCACGACCACCCGGACACCGTCGCCGCGTTGCTGGAGCGCGGCGCGGACACCGGGCGGGTCAACGACCGCGGGCAGACGGCGCTCGGGGCGGCGGTGTTCCGCCGTTCCGAGCGGTCCGTGCGGATGCTGCTGGCCGCGGGTGCGGATCCTGCGCTCGGGGCTCGGTCGGCGTTGGACGTGGCGCGGTTCTTCGACCTGCCGGAAATGCTGGCGCTGCTGGAGGCGTCGGTTGCTCCGTCTCTGGAAACACGTGCGCCTCAACCGACCGGCGCATGCCGAGCGGACCGAACGCGCAGCAGGGCGAGGGCGAACAGCCCCGCCGGGATGATCAGCCAGCAGGAGAACAGCCGGTAGCCGAGGACGACGGCCGCGGCGGGCGCCTCATGCGCGCCCGCCGCGATCAGTCCGGCGAGCAGGCTCGCCTCGATCACGCCCATCCCACCGGGCGTCAGTGGCACCTGGCGCACCAGTTGGACGACCACGTATGCCGAGCCCACCTCGAAGAAGGTCAGCGGCAGGTGGAACGCCTGCGCGACAGCGGCCAGGCAGCACAGGTCGGCCAGCCAGTTGACCATCGCGAAGACGAGAGCGCCGCGCCGGTAGCGCGTCGGCAAGGTCACCATCGCCGTCACCGCGTGCCGCGCGCTCGCCCGCCAGCCGCTCGACGTCCAGTCGTCCTCGGATCCGGGGACGCCGTGTGAGTCAGGCCCCCGCCGACCGATCGCCTCCCAGACCGCGAACAGCAGCAGGACGACCAGCATCGTCACCGCGACCACCGAAGCGACCGGGTGCGTCTGCCAGGTGTCCTGCGGGTGCTCCGCCAGCAGGACGAGGAATCCGAACAGGCACAGCAATGCCAGCCCCGCCGTCGACAACACCCCGGACAGCAGGAGCACGGTCGCCGCGACCTCGGTGCTCGCCCCCGCCTTGCGGAACGCCTTGAAGGCGAACCCGGCCGAGACCGCCGACCCCGCCGGCATGCTGATGGCGATGGCCGAACGCCCGTACGTCACAGCGATCGACCGCCAGATCATCAGCGACACGCCGAAACCCCGCAGGAGCCACCACTGCTGGCGGGCGAACATCCTCATCGAGACCAGTTCGGCCACCAGCGCCACCACCAGCCAGCCGACGTCGGCCGTCCGGACGACCGGCACCAGGTCGGACATCTTCGGCAGCGACCGGTACACCAGTGCGCCCGCCGCAACGAGTGCCACCGCGGTGAGCATTGGTCTCCACCAACGTCTCATCCACTCTCCCGACACTTACTAGACGCGATCGTTCCGTTTCGGTGACGGTAAACCCACCGCCTCACCGGCACAACAACCAGGGGTCCCGTGTCGCCTGCGTCGCCGGCCACACCACGCTCAGCGGTCCAGGAGGTGCGGCGTGTTCCGCGGGTCGGCGTCCAGCACGGCCAGGTCTCGGCCGACGTCCGCCGCTTCCTGGTCGCTGCCTATCACGGCGAACATGGCCACCGCCTCGCGCCAGCAGTCCTGGGCGTTGGTGAGATCACCGGCGGCACGGTGCAGCGCGCCCAGGGCCCGCAGGGCGAGCGCCGTACCGTACGGCTGCTGCAGTTCCCGCCACAGCGCCAGCGACCGGGTCAAGAACTCGGCGGCATCCGCGAGGTCCCCCTCGGCTTGGCTCAGCTCGCCCAGCGCGCGCAGCGCCACCGCCGATCCGTGCACGTCGCCGATCCGCTGGTGCAGCTCCGACGCGCGCTCCAGCGTCTCTCTGGCCCGCGGGTCCCGGCACGTGGTGTGGAGCTGACCGAGATCGAGCAGGGCGTCCGCGATACCGCGGTGCCCGCCGAGCCGCTCCTGACACTCCAGAGCACGGCTGAAGAAGTCCAGAGCCCGTTCCCACTCCCCCCGTTCGCGGTGCAGCACACCGAGGCCGCGCAAGGCGAACGCCTCGACATCGGGCAGGCCGGCGCGTCCGGCCAGCACCAGCGCGTGGGTGAAGCAGCGACGCGCGTCGGCGATGCGCCTGCGTTCCCAGTGCAGCACGCCCAGCGAACGCCAGGCGGCTGCCTCGGCGGTCTCGTTGCCCGCGGACTGCGCCAGCCGGGCGGCGCGGGTCAGCACCTGTCCGGAGCGAGTGTGATCGCCGTGCATGCGGTGCACGGCACCGGCAAGCACCAGCGAGTCCACCTCGCCGTGCACCTCGCCCAGCTCGCGGAAGCGCAGACGGGCACCCTCGATGAGGTCGAGCACGTCGCCGAGCTCCAGCTCCGGGGTGCGGGTGGCCCAGCAGGCGCGGCCGTAGAGCATCACCGCCTCACCGCGCCGGTTTCCGGCGCGCTCGCAGGCGGCGAGCGCGAGGGTGTGCGTCTCCGTCAGATCGACGATGTGGTCACGCTGTTCGAACAGGTCCCGGACGGCGGCGGTCAGCTCCCACGCCACTTCGTCCAGCCCGAGCGCGCACGCTTGACGGATCATGGCGAGGAGCGCGCTGTGCTCGGCTGAGAGCCAGCCGAACGCCTCGCCGGGCAGCTCCGCCGGGTCCACGTCAGCCAGTCGGTGACGGGGTGTCTCACCCCGGATCGGAGCGAGCAGCCGGTACGGCAACGTGGCGGCGGCCTGCTCGGTCAGATCGAGCCAGCAGCCCATCACCCGGCCAAGGGCCGCACTCCGGTCGGCCGCGGCGTCCTCGTCCTCGCCGCGGACTCTGGCGAAGAGACGGACCAGGTCGTGCAACCGGTAGCGCAGCCGGCCGGTCGGGTCGACGCCGGCGGTCTCCACCAGATGCGCGTCGACGAGGATCTCCACCAGGTCTTCCGCGCGCCGAACACCGGTGTCCAGCAGCGCGGCGGCCGTCCAGGCAGCGAAGTCGTCCGTCTCCAGCAGTGCCAGCAGCCGCAGCGCGCGGCGGGCGTCCGCGTCGAGCAACCGGTAGCTGATCGCGAACGAGGCGGCGACCGCCAGATCACCGGTGGCGAGTTCGTCCAGGCGGCGGCGCGCGTCGGAGAGCCGAGCCGCGAGCAGGGCGGGCTGCCAGTGCGGGCGAGCTGCCAGCCGAACACCGGCGATGCGGATGGCCAGCGGGAGATGTCCGCAGAGCCGGACGATCGCGGCGGTGTCCTCCGGCTGTGCGTCCACCCGGTCGGCACCGCACAGCGCGCGCAGCAGCCGGGTCGCCTCCACCGTCGAGAAGCAGTTGAGCGCCACCACCACCGCACCATCCACTTCGGACAGTCGCTGTCGGCTGGTGACCAGAACGGCACAGGACGCGGACGGCGGGAGCAGTGGCCGCACCTGCGCCGCGTCCCTCGCGTCGTCGAGCAGGATCAGCACTCGCCGCTCGTCGAGGAGGCTGCGATAGAGGTCCATCCGCTCATCCAGGTTGTCCGGTACCGCGCCGCCCTCGACGCCCAGCCTGCGCAGGAACCGGCCGAGGACATCCGCCGGGCCGGTGGGCGTCGCCTGCGCACCGCGCAGACTGGCGTAGAGCTGCCCGTCAGGAAACATCTCCCGCAGAACGCGTCCTGCCCGCACCGCGAGGGTGGTCTTGCCGATGCCGCCCTGCCCGGTGATCACGGCCAGCCGGACGGCCCGGCCGCCGTCGGTCAGCGCCGCGGTCACTTCGGCCAACTGCTGTTCCCGGCCGACGAAATCACCGACGTCAGCAGGCAGCAGGGCAGGCCGCGGAACAGCGGCCGCCGGACGGGGCGCACCGACCACGTCCTGGTCGTGACGTAGCACGGCCAGGTGCAGGCGGTTGAGCTCCGGCCCGGGGTCGACACCCAGCGCGGTGGCGAGCCGCACTCGGAACCGTTCGTAGATCTCCAGGGCCTCGGTCTGCCGGCCCGCCCGGTAGACCGCGAGCATGAGCTGTCCCACGAACCGCTCGTGGTAGGGATGTTCGGCGGCCAGCGCGGTGAGCTCACCGATGAGCTCGCGATGCCTGCCCTGTGCCAGCTCGGCGTCGACGAGCAGCTCGGCCGCGGACAGCCGCAGCTCGACCAGGTCACCGCCGACCCGGTCACGCAGTCGATCGGGTGCGTCACCGGCGAGCACCGGGCCGCTCCACAGTGCCAGTGCCTCGCGCAACAGAGCAGCGGCGGCGGCCCGGTCGATGTGCCGCTGCGCCCGCACGACCAGCTCACGGAACCGGTGCGCGTCGACCAACGCCGGGTCGACCTCGACGAGGTACCCGTCAGGACCGTTGCACAGCCGGAGGACCTCCGGCCCGACACCGCTACGGCACAGGTGGCCGCGCAGCCGTGCGACGTGGGTGTGCAGGGCGGCCCGCCCGGTGGCCGGCGGCCGGCCGTCCCACAACAAGTCCAGCAGCCGCTCCACCTGTACCGGCTGGCCCGGCTGGATCAGCAGTACGCCGAGGAGACACCGTTCCCGGCGGCGGCCGAACTCGACCGGGTCACCGTCGACCAGAACGCTCAGCGGTCCGAGCACGCGGAGGTCCAGCTCCATCGAGGTCGCCCCCTCCCCCACGGCGGCAAGGCGGATGGCAAGGCACCCGGCAAGGCGCCGGACGCAGTCTAACCAGGCAAAGAACGGGAACAGAGGGGAAATCGAATGATCGGCAACAAGGATGCGCTGCGCCGGATCGCGACAGCCGCCGTCGGCGTGATGGCAGCCGGACTCGCGCTCGCCGCGCCGGCCCAGGCGTACACCGACGACGTCGTGGGCAACTACGACGACAGCCCGTGGTTCGTGTATCAGAAGAACTGGTCCTCACCGCTCAACAGCACGCTGACCGCGTGGGTCAGCGTCAACGGAGCCCGGCACCGCATCACCATGCGCGCCGGGAGCGGCAACGGCAACGAGAACGACTGCACGACGAACCAGGGCTGGCTGCCGGACGGGAACTACAGCAACAACAACGACGGCAGCGGCGACCGCGACCACTTCACGCACTACTACAAGGACTGGGGCAACTCGGTGGTCACCGGGTGGGTGTGGGACCTCGGCGACAAGCCCTGTTACAACGGCAGCAAGTACCGCACCGCGCTGTTCATCCACTCCCAGGGCACGGGTGGATGGTCCGACTCCAACTACGGTTCCGCCGGGTGCGTCAAGATCAATCAGACCGACCGGTCGCACCTGCACACCATGTTCGCCGCCTCGTACGGCCAAAGCAAAGGCTTCCTGACCGTCCAGTCCTGACCAGCCCGCGGCACAGCTGATCTCTCCGGGAGCATCGACATGGCTCTGCCCCGTACCCGCACTCTGCTCGCCGCCGGCGTGGTGGCGATGGCGGCCGTCGCGGTGACCTCGTACCTCGTCACAACGCCTGGCCGCGGTGACGGGCCGTCGGCGCTCGCCGGGACCGCACTGCACCACGAATCGTTGATCGCGGAATGCATGCGAGGCCGCGGTTTCGACTACTCGGTCGCCGTGCCGCGCGATGTGGCCATCGAGGAGGCCCGTCGCGCGGCCGTGCGGCAGCACCGCGATCCGAAGTCCGCGGTGGCCCAGGCGCAGGCGTCCACGCCACCCGATCCCAACCAGTCCCGCGTCGGCGCATTGCGGCCGGAGCAGCAGCAGGCGTGGGGCGACGCCCTCTACGGCGACGACACCTGGGAGGGCTGCTACTACACCACCTACGCGCAGGCGTGGGGCGAGAGCTTGGACCGGCAGGCTCAGCAGGGCGACACCTCGGCAGCGAAGGTGCGCGCCGACCCCGCCGTCCAGGCGGCCGAGCGGACGTACCTCAGCTGCATGTCCGCCAGAGGCTACGGGGTCAGCGGGATCGACGACGTGTACCGGCTGATCGGCGAGGCCGACGAGAAGCGGGGAAAGGCGGCGAACGCCGCGCACACCGCGTGCTTCGCTCCATACCAACAGGCCTTCGACGCCGCCTACCTGCGGCTGGCCCATCGCAACTGAACGTCTGTCCATGACCGCGTCCCACGGCGACGAATGCCCGCAGGCACAGGAGCTGCGGCACGCGATCATGGGCTACCTGCCTGCTGGACGAAGAACCACCGCACCGGGACCGAGCTCGAAGGCCCCAAGGCGCTCCACCGCCGCCACCCCTGCTACCACCCGATCTCCACGCTTGGCGAGACCGGCCAGAAGTGGTGGACCGACCAGGCCTGACAAGCCGCGACGGGGCCGTTCCGGGCATCTCCCGAAGACGGCCCCATCGGCATGCATGCCTTGTCAGCGCTCATAGATTCTCATCGGGTTCCGACGTCACATGTCCCGGCTTCGCCCACGTACGTCCAAAATGGACAGCAGATGGTTTCCACATCCCCCGGTAGTACATGGCTTTGCGCGGTGCACCTTCCATCTTGCGTGTGCACTCGACGTGACGCAGCCGACTGCGGAACACATACGGCCGCTTGGTTGGTCGCCCTGTGCGATCAGCCTTTCGAGCCGTGGCGAGACCACCAGCGGCCTTCCCATGGCGGATCACCTGGGCCTGCGTCGGAGAGCGCTCCCACGCTCTCCTCGTGCTCGAGCGAAGTGGGTAGCGAGCGGGTCAAGCTGCCAGCCGGGTGCCGCGGCGCCACACGGCACGGGTGTTGAGGGTGTCGGAGATCGTGATGGTGGGGTCGCCGTCGACGAGGAGGAGGTCTGCACGCAGACCTTCAGCGATACGGCCACGGTCGTTGAGGCCGAAGCGGCGGGCGGTGGTAGCGGTGGCCGCGCGCAGAGCCTGAGAAGGCGTCAGGCCGGCCTGGGTCAGGTACTGCAGTTCGTGGTGAACGCTGGCGCCGTGGGCGAGTCCGCCGAGGAAGGGCAGGGGAAGGGACGCGTCGGTGCCGACCAGCAGGTCCACTCCGGCATCACTGAGGGCTTTGACGCTGGCGAGGACGTCCTTGATGTTGCCCTGGGGGTAATGGCCGAAGCTGGAGCGCAGCGCCGTGTCGCACTCGGCGTCCAGGCGGGAGGCGACGCGCGGGTCGCCGGCGAGGTCACTGCCGGTGATGCCCATCATGGAGGCGTTCAGGACGACGCAGGGAGCGACGAACACCCCCGCGTATTTGATCAGGTCGATGATTTCGTCGGTGTGGGGCTGGTCCATGAACAGGTGCACCAGACCGTCGATACCCGCCTCGATGGCCATGCGGGTGGCGTCCACGGTCAGTGCGTGGGCGACGGTCAGCATGCCGTACTTCTTGGCCTCGGCCACCCCGGCGTTCAAGGTGGCCTGGTCGAGCATGGGCAGCCCGGGGCGCCCTTCGACACTGCCGTCGTCGACCATGAACTTGATGTAGTCCGAGCCGCGTTCGATCAGCTGCGGGATGAACGCGACGGCTTCTTCCGGCGTCGTGGAGAACGGCATGAGCGGAGCCGGCCCGATCGGCTCCACGCCCGCGGGTGGGCCGGGACGGAAGCCGTCGGGAAACAGCTCACTGGGGTGCCCGCCGGGCGGGGTGATGGCGAACCCGGATGAGCGCACGTCGGCAACGGTGTCGTCCTCGCTGATGTCCGCCCGGTTGTTCCGCGTGTTGGTGCCCTGCATCTCCAGCTCAGTCGTCACACCGAACCGCAGCGCCAGCGCCAGCGCGTCTTTACCGGTGTGGACGTGGGCGTCGATGAGGCCAGGCAGCAACGTGGCGCCACTGCCGTCGACGATTTGGGCGGTTTCTGGGACTGCGCCGCCGACGCGAACGATCTGTTCGCCGTCGACGAGCACGGTCGTCGCTCCCAGGGTCTTCTCTCCGTCGAAGACCTGGGCACCGGTGATGGCGGTCAGGGGCATGGCTCATTCCGATCCTCGTGTAGGGCTCCTGCACTAATGCATAGCCCAAGCTATCAGTATGTGTCATGCTATGGATATGTCGGTCGATCGGTACTCCGTAGGATGGCGGTATGAGCGGCTCGTCAACGTCCCCAGGAACCAACAAAGGCCTCCTCGATCAGGTCGGACCTGCGTTCTCGAGGCTGCGACGCCGCACCTCAGGCGGTCGCCGAGATCTGACTCGCAACCTCATCCTGAACGTGATCGCGGACGCCCCTGGCGAGATAACGGTGGGCGAGATCGCCAACGAGATGGGCGTCACCCAGCCCGTCGTCAGCCGCGCCATCGCCACCTGCATCGCTGATGGTCTGTTGCGGCGAGCCGCATCCCAGGCAGATGGCCGACGCACTGTCCTCGAACTCACGAACGACGGCGAAACCGAGCGCCTCCGCTTCGCCTCCGAGCAGCGCGAAGCCTTTGAAAACATCACTGCCGCATGGGAACCGTCCGAACGCGTCCAGTTCGCCGAGTTCCTCATCCGTTACAGCCAGGACGCGAAGGCGTGGTCAGCCAGGCAGATCCGCCGCGGTGGGGATGACGCGGGCGCCCGCTCTCAAGACTGAACGTCTTCAACCCCATGGTGCTCAACAGGTGTACTGGGCCTGCCCGTCGACATCGTCGCCGCGGGTAAGGCGTGCGCGTGGCCACGGTGTCCGAGGCCGAGGTCGACGAGTTGTTCGAGCCGTGTGACTGGTAACTGAGACGTAACTCACTACCGTCCCCCTGGAAATCACACGGTCGACAATCGACAACCATGACCGCGCGGATAGGACCGGTTCAGGCAGATCCCTACCCCTGGCCCTACGACACGGTGGTGCCGGTCGACAGGGTTGCTCTGTTGTGCATCGACTGGCAGACCGACTTCTGCGGACCTGGTGGCTATGTCGAGCGGATGGGCTACGACCTCGAACTCACCAGAGCGGGCCTGCCCGGCACGCAGAAGCTCCTCGCCCACGCCCGCGACGTCGGCATGCTGGTGATTCACACCCGGGAAGGTCACCTGCCGGAACTGACCGACCTGCCGCCCAACAAGCGTTGGCGTTCGGCCCGGATCGGCGCGGAGATCGGCAGTGCGGGGCCGGCTGGGCGCATCCTGGTACGCGGCGAACCGGGCTGGGAGATCGTCGACGAGGTCTCGCCGGCGCCCGGCGAGGTCGTGATCGACAAGCCGGGCAAGGGCGCGTTCTACGCCACCAACCTGGATTTGGTGTTGCGCGCCAACGCGATCAGCCACCTGATCCTGACCGGCATCACGACCGACGTGTGTGTGCACACCACGATGCGCGAGGCCAACGACCGCGGTCTGGAATGCCTGATCCTGTCCGACTGCACCGGCGCGACCGATCCAGGCAACCACGCGGCCGCGCTGAAGATGGTGACCATGCAGGGCGGCGTGTTCGGGGCCGTGGCCACTTCCGATGCCGTGATCGGGGCGACCACAACCGACGACTGATCGAAAACGAAAGGGCCCGACAGCCGATGACCACTCCCCTCGCGGTCGACGCCGACCCCACGTCGTTTCTGTTCGAGCCAACAACAACCGCGCTCCTGGTGATCGACATGCAGCGGGACTTCGTCGAACCGGGCGGGTTCGGCGAAACGCTCGGCAACGACGTGAGCCAGTTGCGCGGGGTCATCGCTCCACTCCAGCGAACCCTCGCCGCCACGCGTGCCGCCGGCGTAACGGTGATCCACACCCGCGAGGGCCATCTGCCGGACCTGTCCGACTGCCCGCCGGCCAAACTCGAGCGCGGTCGCCCGTCGATGCGCATCGGCGATCTCGGTCCAGGAGGCCGCATCCTCATCCGCGGTGAACACGGCCACGGCATCATCGACGAACTCGCGCCCGTCGACGGCGAACTGGTGATCGACAAGCCGGGCAAGGGCGCGTTCTACAGCACCGAACTCGGCACGATGCTGTCCGCGGCAGGCATCACCTCTCTGGTGGTGACCGGCGTGACGACCGAGGTCTGCGTGCACACCACCGTCCGCGAGGCCAACGACCGCGGCTACGAATGCCTGGTGCTGTCGGACTGCGTCGGGTCGTACTTCCCCGAGTTCCAGGACGCCGGTCTGGCCATGATCTCCGCGCAGGGCGGCATCTTCGGCTGGGTCGCTCCGTCGTCCGCCTACATCGCCGCGATTTCCGTTCTTGCCACCCCGGCCCGTTGAGACCCGCGGAAGGAACCGGTCATGTCCATCCTCGCGCGCGCCCGCAGTCGCTCCGATTCTGATGTCAAACTGCCGTTGTGGGTCAGCGGTGACCTCAACGCGTTCTTCGGTCTTGGCTTCAACGTTCTGGTGAACGTACTGGTGCTCACCGGGTTGTGCCTGGGCGTCGCGAAGATCTCGTCGGGCGACGTGTACGGGGTGATCCTGCCGGCCCTGGGCATCCAACTGCTGATCGGCAACGTCTACTACGCCTGGCTCGGCAGACGCCTGGCCTACAAGGAGAACCGCACCGACGTCACCGCCATGCCCTACGGGCCCAGCGTGCCACACATGTTCATCGTGACGTTCGTGATCATGCTGCCGGTGTACCTGCGCACGAACGATCCGATCAAGGCGTGGCAGGCGGGCCTCGCGTGGTCGTTCATCATCGGACTGATCGTGCTGGCCGGTGCGTTCGTCGGCCCCTACATCCGGAAGTTCACCCCGCAGGCGGCGATGCTGGGCACGCTCGCCGGAATCTCCATCGCATTCATCTCGATGCGTCCGGCTGGCCAGATGTGGGCGGCCGCGTGGATCGCGCTGCCGGTGTTCGCGTTGCTGCTCATCGGTTTCTTCGCCGGTGTGAAGCTGCCGTTCGGCATCCCGATCGGCTTGGCCGCGCTGGTGGTGGGCACCGTCATCGGCTGGATCGGCGGCTACATGCACCCCGCGGACGTGTCGGCGGCCGCCAGGGACATCGTGATCGGCCTGCCGTCGTTCCAGTTCGACCTGTTGTGGCGCGGTCTGTCCGAGATAGGCCCGCTGCTGGCCACCGCGATCCCGTTGGGCATCTACAACTTCACCGAGGGCATGACCAATGTGGAGAGTGCCGCTGCCGCAGGCGACAACTTCAACCTGCGCAGCGTGCTGCTGGCCGACGGCATCGGCGCGATCGTCGGTTCGGCGCTCGGCTCGCCGTTCCCACCCGCTGTCTACATCGGACATCCAGGGTGGAAGGAGGTCGGCGGCCGCACGGCGTACTCGATGCTGACCGGCGTTGTCATCGCGCTCTTGTGCTTCGGCGGCCTGTTCGGTCTGCTCAGTGCGCTACTGCCGGTGCCGGCGATCGTGCCGATCCTGCTGTACATCGGCCTGCTGATCGGCGCGCAGGCATTCCGTGTCGTGCCGCGGCCGCACGCGGTGGCGGTGGTCATGGCCATCATCCCCAACGTCGCGGCATGGGCGACCGGCCAGATGGACAACGTGCTGTCGGCGGCAGGCACCAGCGCGGCCGAGGTCGGTGAACCCGCCCTGGAGAGCGCGGGCGTGGTCTACCAGGGCCTGCACCTGCTCGGCGACGGCGCAATCCTGGCCGGACTGGTACTCGGCGCGATCACCGCGTTCCTCATCGACAAGCAGTTCTGGTGGGCCGCCGGATACGCGGCGGCCGGCGCGGTGCTGTCGTTCGTCGGGTTGATCCACGCCCAGCAGATCGGCTGGAACGCGGGTGGCGGTCAGGTCGCGCTGGGCTACCTGTTCTTCGCCGTCGTCTGTGCGGCGTTCGCATTGTTCCACCGCGATTCGACGTCCGACGCCGAGCCGCACCCAGCCGCCACGGACATGATCGACGCGAAGCCCGCGGCATCCGCCTCATGAACACCACCAACCGGGTCGTCGGCAACGGGACCACCGGCCCCGTTGTCGACGACCCAGCCGTGCTCGCCGAGGTGTCAGCGGCTTTCGCACGCTACGAAGCCGCACTGTTGGCCGGCGACCACGCCGTGCTGAACGAGTCGTTCTGGGCCAGCCCGACCACCGTCCGGTTCGGCATCGCCGACCACCAGCAGGGTATCGACGAACTGCGCGCGTGGCGCGCCACCCAGGGACCACTCGACGGCCGGGACACCCAGAACACCCGGATCACCACCTTCGGCACCAACACCGCCGTGGTGACCACCCTGTTTCGCTACCCTGGCCGGCCAGTCGTGGGCCGGCAGAGCCAAACGTGGGTACGGATGGCCGCCGGCTGGCGAATCGTCAGTGCACACGTCTCGGAGATCAGCACCGAGATCGACTAGTGGTCGCGCCCCTTAGTTCGTCGGGGTTATACCGCCAGTGGTGGGGGTGCGTGGTGGTCGTGATGGCTGGGTCCGGTCAGTAGCCGGTTGAGGTCGTCGCGGGTGAGGTCCAGTCGAAGGGCTGGGCGGTGCGGTTGTGGCGGTCCTGAAAGGACAGAAGTCGTTCGGTCACGCTCTCAAGATCGCCGAAGTCGTCCGGGGTGAGTGCTTTGCGTTGCACGACGGAGAAGTAGATCTCTACCTGGTTGAGCCAGGAGGCGTGTACTGGCAGGTGCACCGTGTGGGCGTTGGGCCAGGCCTTGGTATGCGGTCCGCGGCGGCCCCGTTCTTGTGGGAGGCGCCTTGGTCCACGACCCAGAACACTCGCCGGGCCGAGGCGTAGGGCTCGGTGATCATGACCCGTTCGACGAGTCGGGCGAACGGGACGATGCCGGTGGGAACCGGTGGGAGCTCAAGCCACTCCCACGGGAGCCCGTACCGGAGCGCGTCATCCACTCCGAGGACCGTATCCCCGAAACCACACGCGCAACTAGACGCCGCGGAAGTGCAGGTCCGTCACATTGCTGACAACCAGTTGCAGGCCGGCACCTTCGTGCTCCTCCAGAAGGAGGAGAGCCCGCTGCTCGAGGACCTCCTCCGCCTGTCTGAGGTACTCCTCCACATAGGACTCGTAGATTTCACGTGTCCGGAGATCACGAAAGTAGCCTGGACGAACCTCGTGCTGATGGTCGAGCAGGCCTGGCAACCGCTCGTTCTGGGACCAGTCGTAGGCCTCCGCGCATGCAAGCAGCCGCACACGTTCTGCACCCAGCCACGAACCGACCGAGACCTGTGCACTCGGCATCGACTCGATCTCCGCAGGCTCAGACGAGACTTCGATGGCCAAGTGATCGGGACCAGGATTCACGACCACGTTGCCGTGGACGTCCCTGACCTGCAGCACCATTCCGAACGCGCGGTTCACCACGTTCTGCGCACGGTCTTGACCCGGTTCGCCAGTCTGCGCCCTTGCCATCAGCGAATCTTAGAGCCTGTTGGCGAATGGTTGCGCGAGGTCGGCGCCTCCATCGACGCGGCGGAATGGGTGCTGCTCGGCGAGCTGGCCAGGGGCGCGAACCAGCTCAAGGGCAAGGACCGGCCGATGGTACTGCCCGCGGACAAGCTGCCAACCGAGCTGCGCTACCCGAATCAGCGCTTCGGCGTGGAACTGGCGTGGGACGAGCGCGGTCAGCCGCACGTGTCGCCGCAGGCGGTCCCGGTGTTCCCCCAGGTCACCTCGCCAGCGCAGGTGCCGGACGCCGACGGGCGGATGCCCCGGCGGCGGTTGGACTTCGAGTCCGACCGCCGGCACGCCCGCAGGCACAACGAGATCTACCGGCGCGGCGACCGGCCGTGGCTGCGCACGGTCGCGGTGACCGGAACGCTGCTGGCGGTCGGTGGCGCACTGTTCATCCTCAGTGGACAGTGGTGGGGTCCCGCTCGTATGGTCCGCAGGTGAAGGAGTCCCACGAATCGTCGAGGGACTGGAACACGATGACCCAGGGCAGGTCCTCGATTGGGGAGCCTTCCTCCGGCTCGCTGATGATCACACCACCCGTGTTGGGTCCTCCTCGGTCCGTGCCGTGTCGGGGCAATGTCTACCGCCCCCGCTCAGACCCCCGTCGCCGCCCCTCGGTGTTCACCGGCCCGTTCTCCCGCCGTGGCCGGGGCGTCCGGCTGAATACGTCCGACTGACACATTTCGGCCGCAAGGCCTACCAGCGCTCCGGCGCGCTGAGCTCGGTCGAGGCCCAGATCACCAAGCCGGATCAGCTCACCAGCGCGACGAGCTTCGACACCAGCTCCGATGGCAGGGGGCGTGCGGC
>NZ_JBEXVQ010000035.1:0-100723 GCF_040629405.1 Lentzea sp. NPDC005914
CTCTCAAAGGAATTACCTCGACGAGGAGGTAATTCATATATTACTGGCTGTGTTATCGGCACGCTGTTGAGTTCTCAAAGAACACGCGCTCACCGGATCCAATCTCCGTTTCCGGAGAGTTTCACTCGGGGCTTGTGTTGCTGAAGCTTATTTGGTTCTCTGCTTGCCGGTGTCAAATCGGCCTCTAGGAGGCTCTGTCTCTCCGGCTTTTGCCAGGCTCGTTCCGGTTTTGATTTCCGGCCCGCTTCGCTCTGACATGGAGAACATTACACGGGCCTGTTTCGATCTCCAAATCGGGGGGTCCCGGTGACCGCGAAACGTGCGATCACCAGGACAAATGCGGTCGTCAGGGCGCGGAAGGCCCTACATCCGCGCGCGTGAGCGGACGGCGCACCGCGGCGACGTCGTACTCATCAGCCCCGACATCCGGCTTCGCCACCCGCGGCTGCGCGTCGAAGTCGGTCGTCACATAGGGGAAGGAGCCCGCGGACGCGTCCACGGCCGGACTCCCCGAGGACAAGCGCAGCAACCCGTAGGCATCACGCACCAGCTTGGGATCAACGGTGCGATAGCCGCCGGAAGGCATCCCGGCCG
Source organism: Lentzea sp. NPDC005914 (assembly GCF_040629405.1). Lineage (NCBI taxonomy): Bacteria > Bacillati > Actinomycetota > Actinomycetes > Pseudonocardiales > Pseudonocardiaceae > Lentzea > Lentzea sp. NPDC005914. The sequence goes on from NZ_JBEXVQ010000035.1 coordinate 595, forward strand.
ATCCGCCGAACACGATGTTGCCCTCGTACCGGACGGTCGACCCGGACTTCATGTCCACGAACTTCGAGGACGACCCGGTGATGATGTTGTTGGACAGGACGCAGTCCTTGGGCAGGAACGCCCCGCCGTCGCTGTCCACCACCGCACCGGTGCCGATCAGCGTGTTGAACGCGACCGTCACGCGGTCCGGCCGGTCGTGCAGCTTCGACGTCGGCCCGGAGTCCGCTTCCTTGCCCGACCCGAACACCATCGCCCGGTCGCGCGAGCCCTCGACGTAGTTGTTGATGATGCGGTGGTCGTTGCCGTGGAACCGGATACCCGTGCCGAGCAGGATGTTGCCGTCCACCAGGGTGCGGTTGCCGTGCCTGAGCACCAGGAAGCCGCGGCTGTCGCGCAGGGTGTTGTGGCGCACCACGTTGTCCGACGACTTGACCGAGATCGCCTCGGAGTCGCCGTTCGCCTTCTCGAAGAGGTTGTTCTCCAGCAGCGTCTGAGCCGACTCCTTCTGCCGGTCGCTGTTGCCGATGCGCACCGACTCACCGCCGTTGCCGCCGCTGAACCGGTGGTTGTAGAAGTAGTTGTGGTGGGCCCAGGTGCGCTTCGCGATACCCGGCTTCGGGCCTGCGACGTGCAGGTACACGCCCTCGTTGGTGCGGTTCTGGAACGTGTTGTGGTCGACCTCCACGTCGTCGCCGTTGACCTCGACGAAGCCACCGGCGTCATCGGGGATCACGGGCACGTTGAGCTCGAACACGTTGCGGGTGATCCGCACGTGGTGTGCGGAGACGGGGACCGACAAGCGGCCGTCGTGCCGCAGGTCGAAGCCCTCGAGGACGACCTGCGAGACGCCGGCGGCGAACACGAAGCCCGCCTTGCCGCGGATCTGCGCCTTGCCGACGTGCTCGGCCGCGACCGTGAAGCCCGATCGCCGGATCGTGATCGCGCCCGACGACGTGTACGCGCCGTCGGCCAGCTCGACCCGGTCGCCCGGCTGGGCCTTGTCCAGTGCCGCCTGCAACGCGGCCAGCGATGTCGCCCTGGTGACCGTGGCGGGCGCGGGACCGACCGCCCCCGCCACGATCAACAGGCCGGCTAAGACGACGTTCATGGCGCCGAGACGCCGACGTCGGCCTTCGTCAGCGGCTTGCGCGTCGCCGACGTGCTGTACTCGTCCGCACCGACGTCCGGCTTGCCGGAGCGTGCCTGCGGGTCGAAGTCACGCGTCACGTAGGAGTAGGTGCCCACCGACGCGTCGATGGCAGGGCTACCTGACGCGAGACGGAACAGCCCGTTGGCGTCCTTCGCGAGCTTCGGGTCGACGGACTTGTAACCGGACGACGGCATGCTTCCGCCCGTGCCGCCCCAGATGACGTTGCCCTCGTACTTCACGGTCGAACCGCTGTGCATGGAGACGACACCACCGGACGAGCCCTTGATGATGTTGTTCGCGAGCACGCAGTCCTTCGGCTTGAAGTTGCCGCCATCGCTGTCGACGACCGCACCCGTGCCGATGAGCGTGTTGAAGGCGACCGTCACGCGGTCGGGCCTGTCGTGTTCCTTGGAGGTCGGCCCACTGTCCGCCTCACTGCCGGAGCCGAACACCATCGCGCGGTCCTTGGTGTTCTCCACGTAGTTGTTGAAGATCTTGTGGTCGTTGCCGTGGAAGCGGATGCCGCTGTTGAACAGCAGGTTGCCCTCGACCGTGGAGCGGTTGCCGTGGCGCAGGACGATGTAGCCCTTGCTGTCGCGGATCGTGTTGAAGCGGATGGTGTTGTCCGAGGACTTGATGGAGATGGCCTCGGAGTCGCCGTCCGCCTTCTCGAAGAGGTTGTACTCGACGATCGCGTTCGCGGACTTCGACTGCTTGTGGCTGTAGCCGAGCCGGATCGACTCGCCGCCGTTCGCACCCTTGAACTGGTGGTTGTAGAAGTAGTTGTGGTGGATGTGCGAGCGCTTGGCGATCTCGCTGCCGGGGCCGGTGATCTGCAGGTACACGCCCTCGCTCGTGCGGTTCGAGAACGTGTTGTGGTCGATCTCGACGTCGTCGGCGCTCACGCTGAGCGAGGCACCGCTCTTGTTGCCGTTGTAGGTGTTGCGGGTGATGCGGGTGGCCTGCGCTTCGGCCGGCACGTCCAGGCTGCTCGTGCCGTCGAAGACGAAGCCCTCGATGGTCACGTGCTGGACGTTGCCGAGCTGGAAGCCGCCGCTGGTGAACACCGTGCCGCCGACGGTCTGCGCGGCGATGGTGATGCCGGACTTGGTGATCTTGATGGGCTGGTCGGCCACGTGCACGCCATCAGCGAGCACGAGGCGTTGGCCAGGCCGGGCGGAGTCGATCGCGGCCTGCAGGGAGGACACGTTCGAGACGCCGACGACAGCCGCGTGCGCAGGGACGTGGACGAAGGATGACAGCAGGGCGACCGCGCCGACTGCGGCCAGTGATCGGATCATTCGCCAACTCCATTGGTGGTCGTCGGCGGCGGTAGACGTAAGTTACCGCAAGATCCCTGCAGGTGGACTAGTTCGATACAAACCAAGGGCCGTATCGAGCGACGACAGGCGATCCAGTTGTCCGATGTCTGTGAGCGGGAACCACTGGGCGAGGTCGGTCGTGCCGCCCACCTCGTTGCGCAGCTCACCACCCACGATCCGCACCTCGTACATGATCCTCAACGCGTGGTAGTCGCGGTCCGGCTCCTCGCGGAACTCCGAGTCGATGCCGAGCAACCGGACCACCTCGACGTCGTAGCCGGTCTCCTCCTCGAACTCCCGGATCACCGCGTCGTACGGGTGTTCGCCGTGGTCGAGCCCGCCGCCGGGAAGGATCCACTGCCTGCCCTCCCGGGCGATGAAGCGCGCCAGCAAGATCTCGTCGTTCTCGTTGATGCACACCCCGTACGCGGCCACGCGCTGCTTCTTCGCCCTCATGCGGATCAGCCTAGCTGGCGATCATGGTCGAAAAGTGATATCACTTAGCTATTGCTTCGATAGGGGGTTTTGGATGAGCGCGATCGACACGAAGGTGCACATGCCGGTGCCTGCTGTGCGTGAGAAGCACGCACGGGAGCTGCCCGGTCTGCCGATGTTCTTCGCAGGACTGGTGGTGTACGCGGTGGGCGTGTGGGTGCTCGTGGACGGAGTCGTCGGTGCGACGGACAGGGGAGCTGACCCGTCGGCTGCGATCGTGGTGATCATGGTGCTGCTGTTCCTGGCCGGGTCACTGATCATGAAGGGCCTGTTCACGGTCGCACCCGGTGAGGCGCGCGTGCTGCAGTTCCTCGGCCGTTACGTGGGCACGACGCGCACGGACGGTCTGCGGTGGGCGAACCCGTTCACCACGCGGGAGAAGATCTCGACCCGGATCCGCAACCACGAGACCGCGGCGCTGAAGGTCAACGACGCCGACGGCAACCCGATCGAGATCGCCGCTGTCGTCGTGTGGCAGGTGGAGGACACTGCGCGCGCACGGTTCGAGGTCGACGACTTCGTGCGGTTCGTGAGCATCCAGACCGAGACCGCCGTACGACACATCGCGACGAGCTACCCGTACGACAACCACGACGTAGCCGGGTTGTCGTTGCGGGAGAACGCGGACGAGATCACCGAGACGCTCGCGATCGAGATCGCGGCGCGGGTGCAGTCCGCGGGCGTGAAGGTGATCGAGTCGCGGCTCACGCACCTCGCGTACGCCCCGGAGATCGCGCACGCCATGTTGCAGCGGCAGCAGGCTTCGGCGGTCGTGGCGGCGCGGACCCGGATCGTCGAGGGCGCCGTCGGCATGGTCGAGCTCGCGCTGCAGCGGCTCGCCGAGCAGGAGGTCGTCGAGCTCGACGAGGAACGCAAGGCGGCGATGGTCTCGAACCTGCTCGTCGTCCTGTGCGGTGACCGATCCACGCAGCCCGTGGTGAACGCCGGTTCTCTCTACACCTGATGGCTGAGCGCAAGAGCGTTCTGCTCAGGCTCGATCCGGCCGTGCACGACGCGTTGAGCAGGTGGGCGAACGACGAGCTGCGCAGCACCAACGCGCAGATCGAGTTCCTGCTGCGGCGTGCGCTGGCGGAGGCGGGCCGGCTGCCGGGTGAGGCGAAGAAGATGCCTCGCCGCGGCAGGCCACCGAAGAATCCCGATCCTGATTAGAGCTCTGGTAGTGCGTGCAGGTCACGGACGCGGAACAGCACAGCGTGGTCCACGCCCATGGCCTTCCCGCCCATCTCGGCGATCTTCGGGATGAAGTCCGCGGGAGCGGGGTGACCGGGGATAGCGGCCAGGTAGGCGGCGTGCGCTTCGAGAGAGGCCACGCCGCGCCGCAACGGCTCCCCCGACACGTCGACGCCGTGGGTCGGGTTCGAGAAGCCCGCGGTCAGGTACCAGCGCGGCGAGTGCGGTTCGAGGCCCTCGTCGACCTGCTCCGGGAAGATCCACCGGTTGCCCGCGTCGCGCAGCGCGTCGAGGGTCGCGAGCCCGGCCGCGCGGTGGTCGGCCTGTTCGAACCCGTGCGGCGTGTCGACCTCGAAGTTGCCGCCGAGCACGGCGTCGGGCTTGAACCGGCGGATCTCGCGGCAGATGTCCCGGCGCAGGTCGAGGCTGTACATGAGCACGCCGTCCGGGTGGTCGAGGACGGTCAGATGCTCGACGCCGACCGCGGCGCAGGCGGCCTGCTGCTCGGCGAGTCTCAGTCGTGCCGTCTCTTCCGGAGGATTCGGCATCCCGGCCTCGCCGCGGGTGAGCAGGAGGTAGCCGACCTCGATGCCGCTCGCGGTCCAGCGGGCGACGGCGGAGGACAGGCCGTACTCCATGTCGTCGGGGTGCGCGACGACGCAGAGCACTCGCTGGAACTCTTCTGGGAGTGCGGGCAATGTCATCCGGGCATCATCCCCTGTTTCAGAGCAGACGGCTGAACAGGCGTTTCACCAGCATGAAATCGCTCTCACGGAGTTCCTCCGTTCGGGGGTGTTCCCGTCCGGCTCGTCCACGCGATCGTGTGCGGCGGGCGCACGGGAACGTGGAGGAGTCTTGTCTTTGTTTTCCCGCAAGCGCGCCGGTCTGGGCGTGCTGAGCGTTGCTGTGCTGATCGCGTCGCTGACACCGGCCGGTGGTCTGGCGGCGGGCAAAGAGATCTATCTGGACGCTCGGGCGTCGTCGGAGCGGCGGGTCGAGGACCTGCTGCGGAGAATGACGCTCGAGGAGAAGATCGGGCAGATGGTGCAGATCCGCGTCGGGAAGCTGCGCGGTGACTGCAACAACGCCAACGGGCCGTTGGTCGACTCGTGTCTGAAGGCGGTGCTTTCCGACGCGCACACGGGTTCGATCCTGTCCGGTGGTGGTGATGCGCCGGTCGACAACACCCCGCGCGCGTGGGCCGAGATGAACAACGCGATCCAGCGCTATGCGTTGGAGAACAACAGGTTGAAGATCCCGATCATCTACGGCGCGGACGGCGTGCACGGGCACAACAACGTCATCGCCGCGACGATGTTCCCGCACCAGATCGGGCTCGGCGCGACGTGGGACCCGGCGGTGTCGGAGCAGATCGGTGTGTCCGCGTCGAAGGCGTTGCGGTCGACGGGTGTGTTCTGGAACTTCGCGCCGGTGTCGGACATCGCGCGCGACACGCGTTGGGGGCGCTACTACGAGACGTACAGCGAGGACTCGTTCCTCGCGGGTCAGATGGCCGCGGCGAACGTGCGCGGGCAGCAGTCGCATGTGGACGACACGGCTCAGCTGACCGCGACGGCCAAGCACTTCGCGGGCTACTCGGCGCCTTCGAACGGGCACGACCGCTCGCCCGCGCAGATTCCGATCCGTCAACTGCAGGACGTCGTGCTGCCGTCGTTCCAGGCGCAGTTCGACGCGGGTGTGCGCACGGTGATGATCAACTCCGGGTCGATCAACGGTGTGCCGGTGCACGCGTCGAAGTACATGCTGCAGAAGCAGTTGCGTGAGCGCATGGGCTTCAAGGGCGTCGCGGTCTCGGACTGGCAGGACATGAAGTACCTGGTGGACCGGCACAAGGTCGCGCCCGACTACAAGGCGGCGATCGCGATGAGCGTCAACGCTGGTGTGGACATGGCGATGGAGCCGTCGAACGCGGCCGAGTTCACGTCGCTGCTGCTGGCGAACGTGCGTGACGGGTCGGTGTCGCGCGGGCGGATCGACCAGGCGGTGCGCCGGGTGCTGAAGCTGAAGTTCGACCTGGGGCTGTTCGAGAAGCCGTACGTCGACCCGTCCAAGGCCGACGGCAACGTGGTGAACGCGGATCGTGCGCTCGCGCGTCAGGCCGCCGCCGAGGGCACCGTGCTGCTGAAGAACGACGGTGTGCTGCCGTTGTCCTCTGCCGCGAAGAAGATCGTCGTGACCGGTGAGACCGCGGACGACGTGCGCCGCCAGCTCGGTGGCTGGACCGTCGAGTGGCAGGGCGTGCCGGACGACTCGCCGCTGCCGCCGACCGCGACCGTGCTGACGGGTGTTCGTGAGGCTGTTCCGGGCGCTTCCGTCGTGCACGCTCCGACTCCGGCGGCTGCTGTTTCCGAGGCTGCCGGTGCGGACGCGGTCGTCGTCGTCCTGGGCGAGAAGCCCGGTGCGGAGGGTCCTGCCGACACGGAGAACCCCGCGTTGACGGCTGAGCAGCAGGCGTGGGTCGACGCGGTGCAGGCGACTGGCAAGCCGGTGGTCGTGGTGCTGCTGACCGCGCGTCCGCAGGTTCTCGGTGGCGCCGCGGACGCGAACGCGCTGGTCGCGGGCTGGTTGCCGGGCAGCGAGGGCGGCAGGGCGATCGCCGACGTGCTGTTCGGCGCGGTGAACCCGAGCGGCAAGCTGCCGGTGTCGTGGCCGAAGGCACTGGGCGACCCGACGCTCACCTACGACCAGCTGCCGGATGCGAACACGTCGGCTTCTGCCAAGTACGACCCCCTGTACCCGTTCGGGCACGGTCTCTCGTACACATCGTTCGCGACCTCGGGGACCTCGGTGTCCGTTGATCGTCGTGATGGCGTGGTGAAGTTCACGGTGGCGAACACCGGTGGGCGTGCGGGCACTGTCGTGGTGCCGGTCTACGTGCGTCAGCCGGCCTCGCCCGTGTTGACGCCGGACGCTCGTCTGGTGGGCTTCACACGCGTGGAACTCGCTGCGGGACAGTCGAAACAGGTCGAGGTGTCGTTCAAGCTCTCGCAGCTGGCGCTGACCGTGGGCGACGTGGACGGCGACGGGCGGCGTGAGGTGGTCCGCGGTGGTTACGAGGCCGTGGTGGGTGCGGAGAAGGCCGCGTTCACGGTGCGCTGAGCTGGCCTGATATCCTTCGTCGTCGTGAACGCGCGGCACTCCGCCGTGGAGGAGAGCCGGTCTCTGACCGGTGCCGACCAAGCGCGTCACGAACTCCGGTTTCGACAAGAAGGGTGATGTCGCATGGCGAACATCAAGTCCCAGCTCAAGCGGATCAAGACCAACGAGAAGGCTCGCCTTCGCAACAAGTCGGTCAAGTCGTCCCTGAAGACGGCCATCCGCAAGTTCCGCGAGGCTGCCGAGGCCGGTGACAAGGCGAAGGCCCTGGAGCTGCTGCAGGACGCGTCCCGCAAGCTCGACAAGGCCGCCACCAAGGGCGTCATCCACGCCAACCAGGCCGCCAACAAGAAGTCGGCGATGGCCCAGCGCGCGAACGCTCTCTGAGCCCTGGCTGAGCTTTGAGAAGGGCCCGCTCTCCGTTGAGCGGGCCCTTTTCGCTGTTCCGGTGGCTCTTCAGGTCGGGTGCGTGACAGCGTCCGACCATGAAGCTGCCCTTCCTCGGCGACACGATCGAGTACATGCGCAGCCCCGTGGACTGGGCGCGCGACCGCTACGACCGGTTCGGCCCGGTGTCTTCGGTGCCGATGTTCGGCGTGCGGATGACTCTCGCGCTCGGCCCGGACGCCACCGAGGAAGTGCTGCTCAACCGCGACAAGGCCTTCTCCAACGGCGGCGGCTGGGAGAGGTTCGTCGGGCCGTTCTTCCACCGCGGCCTGCTGCTGCTCGACTTCGACGAGCACCTGCACCACCGGCGGATCATGCAGCAGGCGTTCCTGCCCGCACGGCTGGCCGCCTATCGCTCACGAATGGTCCCGGCTGTCGGCCGCGAGCTGGCGTCGTGGCCGGTCAGCGCCCGTTTCGAGGTGTACCCGGCGATACGCGAGATGATCTTCAACCTGACGTCCGAGGTGCTCACCGGCTCAGGCCTCGGCGCTGAGGCCGACGAGGTGAACCGGCTGTTCGAAGCGTGTCTGCGCGCCTCGACGGGGATCGTGCGCTTCCCCGTGCCCGGACTGGCCTGGTCTCGCGGGCTGGCGGCCCGGCGGCGCCTGGAAACGATCTTCGGCGCGTGGGTGGCCGAGCGGCGCGCCACTGGTGGGCCGCCCGACAACGTGCTCAGCATGCTCTGCGCGGCCGCCACCGACGAGGGCGACCGGTTCACCGCCACCGACGTGGTCAACCACATGATCCTGTTGCTGCTGGCCGCGCGGGACACGTCGACCATCGCGCTGTCGACGATCGTCTACTACCTCGCCCAGAACCCTTCGTGGCAGGAACGGTGCCGTTCGGACAGTTCGGCGGTGGAACTGGTGCGCAAGGAGGCCCTGCGGCTCGCTCCACCGTTGCCGCACCTGGTCCGGCGTGTGGTGCGGCCGACCAGCGTGCTGGGACACCCGCTCGCCGTCGGCACGTACGTCCAGACCATCCCGCAGTTCAACCACCACATGCACGAGCTGTGGACGAACCCGCTGGCGTTCGACCCGTTGCGGTTCAGCGAGGAACGCGCCGAGGACAAGGTGCACCGGTACGCCTGGATTCCGTTCGGCGGTGGCGTGCACAAGTGCATCGGGATGCACTTCGCGGGCATGGTGGTCGACGCCGTGATGCAGCAGCTGCTGGAGCGCTTCGAGTGGTCCGTCGAGGCCGGCTACGAGGTGCCGTGGAACCGCCGCGGTCTGCCCTTTCCGGCGGATGGACTGCCGGTGCGGCTGACCAGTAGGCATAAGAGCCATGGAATCGCTTCCACGCATTGACTTCGTGGAGCTGCACGACCTCGACCGCACACCGGCCGTGTTGCGCACGCTCCACACCGAGTCCATCGCGCTCATCTACAAGCTGACGAACGCCGCACGGGAGTACTCGGTCCCGTTGGCGCTCGCCCTGCGTCTCGGCGCCGACCACCGGATCGTCGACCTCTGCGCCGGCTCGGGCGGACCGCTGCCGCTGATCCAGCGCAGGCTGCACGGCGAAGGCGTGCACACCCAGGTCACGCTGACCGATCTCGTGCCGAATGTCCGTGCGTTCCAACGGGTTCAGGCCGCGAACCGAAGCGCGCTGCCCGATTGTTGCTCGGTTGACTTCGAGCCGTCGTCCGTCGACGCCACGGACTGCCGGGTGGAGGGGACGCGGACGATCTACGGCGCCTTCCACCACTTCCCGCCGGCGCTTGCCCGGCGCATGCTGCAGAACGCCGTCGACACCCGGTCGCCGATGGTCGTGGTGGACACCAAACGGTCGTTCCTCTACGTGCTGCTGTTCCCGTTCTTGACGACGCTGGCCGTCCTGCTTTCCGCGCCGTTCCAACGCAATCCGCTGCCGCGCTACCTGCTGCGGCTGGTGCTGACCTACCTCGTGCCGGTGCTGCCGTTCATGATGTTCCTCGACAGCGTGGTGTCGTTCCTGCGCATGTACGGGCGCGCGGAACTGCGGCGGATGGTCGACGGCCTCGACAACACCGAGTCGTTCACCTGGAAGATCGGCGTCGTGCCCGGCTTCACGGGAGCCCAGTACCTGATCGGGATCCCGAGAGCCTGATCAGCGGCGGCCGTGCGCCGCGACGATCTTGAGCACCGCGCGCTCGAGCGCGTAGTCGGCATCAGCCGCCACGCCCTTCACGTCGGCGTTCAGCCCCGCGACGATCTGCATCGCGTCGGCGAGACCCGACTGGTCCCAGCCGCGGGCCTGCCCCTGCGCCTTCTTGATCTTCCACGGCGGCATGCCGAGCGGGCCGGCCAGGCTGAACGGGTCGGCCCGGCCCACCGCGGACACGCGCGCGACCGTGCGCACCGCGTCCGCCAGCGCGTCCGCGACCAGCACGTGCGGCACCCCGAGCTGCATGGCCCAGCGCAACGCCTCCATCGCGCCCGCCCGGTCACCGGTCACGGCCTTCTCGGCGACCGCGAACCCGGTCACCTCGGCCTTGCCCTGGTGGTAGCGGCGGATCTCGTCGACCGTCACCTTGCCATCGGTGTCCGACACCAGCTGCGACGACGCGGCGGCGAGCTCGCGCAGGTTCGTGCCCACGGCGTCGATGAGCGTGGCGACGGCCTCGGCGTCGATCTTGCCGCCCGCCCGCCGAATCTCGTTGCGCACGAACGCTTCTCGATCACCGGGCTTGGTGACCTTGGCGCACTCGGTGACCGCGGCACCGGCCTTCTTCAGCTGGCCGGGCAGGTCCTTGGCCGCCTTGCTGCGACCACCGCCCGTGTGCAGAACGACGAGCGTCACCCCGTCCGCGGGCGCCTTGACGTAGGAGAGCACCATGTCGGCGACCTCCTTGCCGATCTCCTGCGCGTTCTGCAGGACGATCACGCGCCCCTCGGCGAACAGCGACGGGCTCACCAGCTCAGCCAGCTCCGGAGGCGTGAGATCAGTCACCTGCACACGGGTCAGGTCGGCGGTCGGATCGACCTTTCGTGCGGCCTCGAGAGCCGCTCGAACAGCCCGTTCGACCAGCAGCTCCTCCTCGCCGACGACGAGGTGCAGTGACTCCGGTGCGCTCACGCTCCGCATCTTCCCACGTCCCGGATCGTGGACGTCTGTGGCTGAGCAACGGACTGGTGCCGTAGCTTGGTGACCACAACTGAACACCGCTCATCCAGAGGGGCAGAGGGAACGGCCCGACGAAGCCCCGGCAACCGGCGTCAGCGCGAGTGCACAACTGTGCACGATTGCGCGCAGACGATCACGGTGCCAATTCCGACCCGTTCGATTTCGCGGGAAAGATGAGGAGATACCTCGCGATGACTGCTGTCTCTGTGCCCACGAGCACCAAGTTCGACCTCGGCCCCGCCCGCGCACTGCTGTGCCGGGAATGTGGCAATGAAACCCCTCTCGCTCCTGAGTACGCCTGTCTGGAGTGTTTCGGGCCGCTGGAAGTGGCCTACGACTTCGGCAAGATCCGGCGCGAGGACATCGAGGCCGGCCCCAGGTCGATCTGGCGCTACCGCGGCCTTCTCCCCGTTCCGTCCACTGTGGAACAGCACCCGAACACCGACCCCGGCGGCACCCGCCTGGTCGAGGCCCACAACCTCGCCAAGGCACTGGGCGTCCGCAAGGTCTGGGTGAAGGACGACACCGGCAACCCCACCCACTCTTTCAAGGACCGCGTGGTCGGCGTAGCCCTGGCCGCCGCCCGCGAGCTGGGCTTCAAGGTGCTGGCCTGCCCGTCCACCGGCAACCTGGCGAACGCCGTGGCCGCGGCCGCCGCCCGTGCCGGCTGGCAGTCGGTCGTTCTAGTTCCCTCCAATCTCGAGCGCGCCAAGATCCTGATGAGCGCCGTCTACGAGGGCGCTCTGATCGCCGTCGACGGCAACTACGACGACGTGAACCGCCTGGCCCAGGAACTCGCCGCGGAGCACGAGGACTGGGCGTTCGTGAACGTCAACGTCCGCCCGTACTACGCGGAGGGCTCGAAGACCCTCGGCTACGAGGTCGCCGAACAGCTCGGCTGGCGCCTGCCCGACCAGATCGTCGTGCCCATCGCCTCCGGCTCGCAGCTCACCAAGGTCGACAAGGCCTTCCGCGAACTCGGCCAGCTCGACCTCGTCGAGGCCACCCCGTACCGCGTCTTCGGCGCCCAGGCCACCGGCTGCTCGCCCGTGTCCGCCGCGTACAAGGAAGGCCACGACGTCATCCGCCCGGTCCGCCCGGACACCATCGCCCGCTCGCTGGCGATCGGCGCCCCGGCCGACGGCCCGTACGTGCTCGACGCGGTCCGCCGCACCAACGGCGCCATCGAGGACGTGACCGACGAAGAGGTCGTCGAGGGCATCAAGCTCCTCGCCCGCACCGAGGGCATCTTCGCCGAGACCGCCGGCGGCGTGACCGTGGCGACGGCGAAGAAGCTCATCGAGTCGGGCCAGCTCGACCCGGACGCCGAGACCGTGCTGCTGATCACCGGCGACGGCCTGAAGACCCTCGACGCGCTCGGCGACACGATCGGCCCGCGCGCGACGGTGCCGCCGTCGGCCGAGGCTGTCATCAAGGCGCTGGCATAACCGGCACTGGGTTAAATCACCTCCTTCCGGTCCGGGGACGCTCCTGCGTCCCCGGACCGCTTGTTCGAAGCGGACGGAGGCCACGGCTCAGCAGGAAGCCAAGCTGCGATGAGGTGATCTACAGCGTCAAAGAAGCCTCCGTGGCCTCAGAGGGAAATCGCCTCCGTCCGCATCCAGCCCGTGCGCGGGAAGCGTCGCAAGCCCTCCATCACGTGCGGCCCGATCGGCTCCACGTTCGCCCGCCACGCCACGATCCGTTGCGGCCACGGGGCTTCCGCCTTCAGCACGTTGTAGTGGTAGTCGTGCCAGTCGTGCGGCGCGATCCGCAGACCGTCGTCGAACACGTGCTCCGAGACGAGCTCGTACGCCTCCTCCGGCTTGGCGGCCTTGGTGGGCGGCAGGACGTGCGTGGTCGTCGCCCGGTAGGTGAGGGCGCGGGTGCCGTCTTCGAGTGTTTCGCAGATGTAGTAACCGAAATCGGGTTTGAGCTCGTCGTGCGGCCATGGCATCGCCGAGTAGTTCGTCTGCCACATCGCCCACGCGAGTCCCGGTGCACCACCGGGAACCGGGTACCGCGCGTTGTACAGCCTGATCCAAGCCATCCTCTTCTCCTTCTCACTATTCGGTTTCCCGGCAACACGGCCAGGTCGCCGTCCTTGTCCGTGCGCAACACCAGCGCACCTCCCGCCCGCAACATGTCGAGCACATGCGGGCTGGGGTGGCCGTAGCGGTTGCCCGTGCCCACGCTCACCAGCGCGATCCGCGGCTGCGTGGCCTTGAGGAACGCGGGCAACGAGTACCGCGACCCGTGGTGCGGCACCTTGAGCACGTCGACCCTGAGGTCCCGCTCCCCCAGCAACGCCGATTGGCCTGCCAGTTCGACGTCCCCGGTGAGCAGCACGCGGCCTGCCCTGGTGTTCGCCTTGAGCACGAGCGAGTAGTCGTTGACCGTCGTGTTCGAGTCGTCCGCTGTCGGCGGCCGCCTCGGACCCAGCACCTCCAGTTCCAGTCCAGGCCAGGCGAACCGCTCGCCCACCTTGGGTTCCACGACCCGCACACCATGACCGCGGGCCTGCTTGCTGACCTCCTTCCACGCCCACTCGGGCTCCTTGAGCGGCCCCACCGCCACCGCGCCCACCGCACGCCCGGCGAGCACCGCAGGCAGGCCCTGCACGTGATCCGCGTGCAGATGGGTCAGCACGAGGAGCGGAATCCTCTTGACTCCCAACGACTTCAGGCAACGGTCGACAGCACCGGGGTCGGGCCCGGTGTCGACCACGACCGCCCTGTCGGCCTCGTCGGTCGCCAGAACCAGCGCGTCGCCCTGGCCCACGTCGCACGTGACGACCTTCCAGCCGTCCGGTGGCCAAGCCGGTGCCACGATCTTCATCGGCACCAGCACCACGAATCCGCCGACCAGCACCGCGACGACCAATGTCCGCGTCTTCTTCAGCCGCAGCAGCAACACCACCGCCACCGTGACCGCTGCGAGCGCGACCGCCCCGACCCAGCCCTTCGGCCAGCCGACCGATGCGCCGGGCACGGTTGCCGCCTGCCGTCCGACCTGGATCAGCCAGGTCACCGCCGGCCCCGCGACGTGCACGACCAGTTCGGCGCCCGGCCGGTACACCGGCCCGATGACGGCCGCCACCACGCCCAGGACCGTTGCCGGCGCGACCACCGGCCCGGTGACCAGGTTGGCGACGATGGACAAGAGGCTCACCTGGCCGGACAGTCCGGCGACGAGCGGAGCAGTCGCCAGGCTTGCCGCCGTGGGCACGACGATCGCCTCAGCCAGACCGTTCGGCACGCCCCGTTGCTTCAGCGACTTCGACCACTTCGGCGCGACCAGCACCAACGACGCCGTTGCCACCACGGAGAGCGCGAACCCCGGATCGCCGCCCAGTGCCGGATCAATGAGCACCAGGGCCAGCACCGCGGTCGCGAGGCTCGGAAGCGTGGACCGCCGCCGGCCCAGCACCAGCGCCAGCAGCGTGACGGCACCCATGGCCGCGGCCCTGAGCACGCTAGGCTCCGGACCGGCAAGGACCACGAACCCCACGAGCGCCGCCATCGCCGCCGCGGCAGCCGTGCGCGGGCCCGCTCTGAACCGCTTGGCCAGCAGGAAGACCGCGCCGCACACGATGGCGAGGTTCGCGCCGCTCACGGCCAGCAGATGGGCCAGCCCGGCGGAGCGGAACTCGTCGACGATGCGCGGCACCATCTGGTCGGTGTCGCCCACCACGAGTGCCGGCAGGAGGCCGGCTTCTTCGTCGTCGAGGACCGCGCTGGCGTCTCTCAGGCCGTCACGGAGGTCGTCGGCCCAGCGTTCCCAGAACGGTGGTGGCTGCGGGTCGATCGGCGGCCCGCGGACCCTCAGCAGCGCTGACGTCAGATCGCCACCTCGGGGTGGAGCCAGCGTGCCTTTGGCCGTGACCTTCTGGCCTGGCAACAGGTTTCGCCACTTGTCGGCCGGGGCCAGCAGAACCAGTCGGGCGCCGTTGGCGGTCGCGCTGATGACCACGTGGTCGACTCCGGCCTGGTGACCGCCGAAGCCCGCCGCTCTGATGCCTCTTGGTCTGGTGCTGAGTTCCACGGTCAGGGTGGTGGCGCGACCTTCGCCGGCGGCCAGGCGGAGCGGGTGGGTCTCGGCTTTGAAGACGGTGCTACCCACCCAGGCCGCGGCTACCGGGCCGGAGATCAGGAGCGCGATGGCGCAGGTTCTGGTCCACCAGGCCCAGCGCCAGGCCACCAAGCCCAGGACTCCCGCGGCCAGACCGGTGAGGACTGCCGCCTGCCAGCTCAGGAAGAGGCCGGCAATGGCGGTCGTCCACACCGCCGCTGCGGACGGGACGAGGCGGTAGTCGTGGGTTAGCGGGTGTCGGCGGACCACCGTTGCCTCCGTTGCGCGGTAGGAGGCCGGGGCTCAGGGCTCGGGCTGCCTTGCCGTGGTTGAGGGGTGTCGGTGCCCGCCACGACGTGAGGAGGCGCGATGGCCTGCGGCTCGACCAGGGGCGGCCTTCCGGAGTGGTGCCACGCGAAGTCGACGCGGCTCGCGGCTTGGTTGGTGATGCGGACAGATCGCACGACGAAGCTCCTGTCAGTGGGTCAGACGGTGGCTGCCGCGCAGAGACGGCAGGGCGGATTCAGCACAGGTGGCGGCGGGACCGGGCTGGGCGGCGGAACCGAACCGCGTGGCGGGGCCGGGATGGGCGGTGGAAGCGGGCTGGGCGGCGGAAGCGAGTAGGCGCGCAACAGGTGGCGGATCGCGGCGGTCAGCGGGCGGCGCGGGCGGCGGCGTCTTGGGGTGTGGGTGGTGTGGACGGGGAAGTCGAGGGTGATCGGCCGGTGTGGGTGGTAGTGGTCGGCGACCGAGGGCGGGACGGGGGTGGTGAGCTGGCGGAAGTGGACCCTGGTGCGGAAGTAGAGGGCCAAGGCCGAGGCAGCGAGGGTCATGCGTGGACCAGGTCGGCCAGCTTGGCGAGTTTGGAGTCGCCGATGCCCTCTACTTCACGGAGTTGGTCGACCGAGGCGAACGGGCCCTTGCGCGTGCGGTGGTCGACTATCCGTTGGGCCGTCACGGGACCCACGCCGGGGAGAGCGTCCAATTCGGACGCCGTGGCCGAGTTCAGGTCCAGCTTGGACGGGACGGCGGCAGGGCCCGCCGGAGGTGGGATGCCCACCGCTATCTGTTCGCCGTCGGTCAGTTTGCGGGCCAGGTTCAGGTTGTGGAGGGCGGCGCCCGGCTTGACGCCGCCTGCCAGGCGGATGGCGTCGGCCACTCGGGCGCCCGAGGTCACGGTCACCAGGCCTGGGGTGGCCACCTCGCCGACCACGTTCACCACCAGTTCCGGCGCCGGAGCCGTGGTGCTGACCAGAGCGACGGCTGGCGCCTCTTCCGCCGCCGGGCTCTGCCACCAGCTGCCCAGGCCGATCACGGTGCAGGCGACGGCGATGCCCAGGGCCAGCAGGCCTCGGCGCGGGAGGCGGGGCAGGCGGAAGCGGCGGCGGGGTGTGCCGTGTTCGTCGGAGTCTTCTGAGCGTGCGTAGACCAGGGTCGGGTTGGCGCGGACCTTCGCGGCCAGGGAGGCCAGGCGTTCGCTCGGGCTGTCGTCCTGGTGGGGGCGGGGGAGCATTGGGGTGACGCTACGGAGTGGGGTGGGTGGGGAGACCGGGTTGATCGCGGGGCTGTGGATTACTCGCGGGTTGTGGACAGGTCGCGATCACTCAGGGCTTGAGAGCGGGGAATTGTCGGGGGTGTGTGGGAGGATGTCGGGTCCTCCCGGCAGCACCACCACGCCCAGCACTCCAGGGCCCGTGTGAGCGCCGATCACCGCGCCGACTTCCGAGATGACGCACCCCGTTGAGCGCGGCAGGCGTTCATCGAGGCGGGTGGCCAGCTCGGCGGCGCGTTCGGGAGCGGCGAGATGGTGCACGGCCAGGCCGACCGGACCGTCGCCCGCCGCAGCCGCCGCCAGGTCGACCAGACGGCCCACGGCCCGGCTCATCGTGCGGACCTTCTCCAGCGGCACGATCCGGCCGTCGTCCATGTGCAGCAACGGTTTCACGGCCAGCGCGGTCCCCACCAGGGCCGCCGCGGTGCCGATCCGCCCACCACGACGCAGGTGGTCCAGGGTCTCCAGGCAGAAGAACATCCGGGTCTGAGCGGCAGCGGACGACGCCGCTTCCTCAACGGCCTCGTGCGAACGCCCGTCCGCAACAGCCGCACACGCGCTCAAGACCGCGAACCCGAGCCCCATGCCCGTCGAACGGGAGTCCACGACACGAATCCGCGAAGGGTCGATCTCCTCCGCGGCGAGCCGTGCCGCCTCCCACGTTCCGGACAGCTCACGAGAGAGATGTACGGACACGACCGCGTCCGACGACGACAAGACGTCCCGGTACACGTCCGCCATTTCGCCCGGCGTCGGGCGCGAGGTGGTCACGCGGCGGTGCTCGGCAAGCGCGGCGGCGAGCTCGAAAGGACCGAAGTCGACGCCGTCGAGGCGTCCCGCACCGTCCACCGCCACGTGCAGCGGCACCACGGTGATCGAATGGCGCTTCGCGAACCCCTCGGGCAGGTATGCCGTGGAGTCGGTGACGATGGAGATGCGCACGAGCGACGAGCCTACGGGGCTCACTCCTCCGAGGGACTCAACGCCACGGACGAGATGCTGCCCAAGGAAGAGATGAGCGAAGCCATGGCCTTGCCCACCAGCTCGTGCCCCTCCCAGCCCCAGTGCATCCCGTCCGGATTTCCGGCACCCGAACGCACGTGCTCCCCGATCACCGCGGGCAGGTTCAGCAACGGCACCCCCGCACGTGAGCCCCACCCGCGCACGGCCGCGACCGCAGCTGCGTGCCCGCCGTGCACGAACGCGTACGTAGGCGCCCTGTGCACCGACGGCACGATCCCCACCGCCGGCATCGTGTACTGGAGATTGCGCACGGACTGCAGCATGTCCCGCAGGTACCGAGCGGTCAGCGCAGGAGGCAACGCCACGCGCGCGTAGGGCGCCAACAGCGGTTGAGCCGCCGCATAACGCGCACGCACCCACCGCCGCAACCAGTCGGGCCGCACATAACGCAGCCCCTCACGCAGATACGTGGGCAACGGCGAGGGCAACGTGTCCATGCTGCCCACCGCGAACACCAGCACGTCCGTGGAAGGCAGCAACGACCAGATCCGCGGGTCACCGGTCAACGCCCACCAGGCGTCCCGAGCCGTCCACCCGAACCCGGCCGCCAGCTCCGCCGAACCACCCAGCTCAGCGGCACAGATGTTGTGCCACAACCGCGGATGGTCAGCGGGCAACGGCCCGGAAGGGCCGAAGAACGACAGCGAGTCCCCGAGGACGAGCAGTCTCAACGCGTGGTGCCCGCGTTGTACGACGACAGCCGCCACCGGTCGTTGCGCCGTGTGAACACGGTCCAGTGGCAGTTCGAGATGCCCCCGAGCTGCGACCAGTTCCCGACCGGCAGATCGAGCAGCCGCCCGGTCAACGCGCTGATCAGGCCACCATGCGCGCACAACATGACGGTCCCGGAGAACTCCGCGTCCACCTCGTGCACGACCTGGATGGCCCGCTCCGCCACCTCGACGCGCGACTCGCCGTCCGGCGGCGTGTAGGTCGGGTCGGTGCGCCACACGGTGACCGCACCCGGCCACTCCTGCTCGACCTCGCCCAGGTTCAGGCCCTGCCACTTGCCGAGATGCGTCTCGCGCAGCCGTTCGTCGATCCGCAGCGGGATGTCCGTCGACGACGTGAACACGCCGGCGGTGTTGCGCGCGCGTTGCAGATCGGAAGCGACCACGATCTCCGGTTCGAACCCGGCGAGCACCGGGACGGCGAACCGGGCCTGGTTCAAGCCGGTCTCGGTGAGCGCCGAGTCCAGATGACCCTGCAGACGACCTGTCGCGTTGTAGTCGGTCTCACCGTGCCGCCACAGCACGAGCCGGCTCAGGGCCATCAGCTACCTCATTCAGCCGTGGACTCGGCGGGGACGTCCGCTTCGAACTCGATGCGCGGGCAGTCCTTCCACAGCCGCTCCAGGCCGTAGAAGCTGCGCTCCTCGACGTGCTGCACGTGCACCACGACGTCGACGAAGTCCAGCAGCACCCACCGGCCCTCACGGGCTCCTTCGCGGCGCACCGGCTTCGTACCGGCCTCCCGCAGCTTCTCCTCGATGTTGTCGACGATCGCGCCGACCTGCCGCTCGTTGGGAGCGGACGCGATCACGAACACATCGGTGATCACGAGCTGGTCGGAGACGTCGAGCACCATCACGTCGTGCGCCTTCTTGTCGGCCGCTGCGTTCGCCGCGACCAGCGCCAGCCGTCGTGCCTCGTCGGTGGCTGCCACGTCACTCCTCTGACTACCGGCGAGCGTCGATACGCCCACACGAGTTACTGAGGGTACCGGCGACCGCCAACGGTTACGTCGCACGCACGCATGACGAAGGCCACCTCAGCGCCCTGAGGTGGCCTTCACCTGCGCCGATGCTTAGATCGGGCGGACCTGCTGGGCCTGCGGCCCCTTCTGGCCCTGTCCGACCTCGAACTCGACCTTCTGGTTCTCTTCGAGCGAGCGGAACCCCTTGGACTGGATCTCCGAGTAGTGCACGAAGACGTCAGCCGAGCCGTCGTCGGGGGCGATGAAGCCGAACCCCTTCTCGGCGTTGAACCACTTCACGGTGCCTGTAGCCAAAGTCTTGCCTTCCACGAACCAGCAACAACCCGCTGATTGTTGCTCTCCTGGCCCACGGATGCACGCAAAATCCACCCAAACGTGGTTACGACTCGGAGTACAAGCCCGTCTTGGCGATGTACTGGACGACCCCGTCCGGAACCAGGTACCAAACCGGCTGGCCGGAAGCGGTCCGCGCGCGGCAGCCCGTGGAGGAGATCGCCATGGCCGGGACCTCGATCAACGACACTGCTCCCGGCGGCAGGTGGTGGTCGTCCAGCGTGTAACCCGGACGAGTGACCCCGATGAAGTGGGCCAGGTCGAACGCGTCCGCGGCGCGCTTCCACGACAGGATCTGCTCGAGCGCGTCGGCACCGGTGATGAAGAACAGGTCCGCGTCCGGGTACTGCTTCTTCAGGTCCGTGAGCGTGTCCACCGTGTACGTGGGGCCGTCGCGGTCGATGTCCACGCGACTGACCGAGAACCGGGGGTTGGACGCCGTGGCGATGACCGTCATCAGATAGCGGTCCTCGGCGGGCGAGACCTCGCGCGACGCCTTCTGCCAGGGCTTACCGGTCGGCACGAAGATCACGCGGTCCAGGTCGAACTTGGCCTGCACCTCGCTGGCGGCCACGAGGTGGCCGTGGTGAATGGGATCGAACGTGCCACCCATGACGCCGATGCGCATCCGGAAAGCGTAGACGGGCGCCGGACCGCTCCCGTGATCCGGCGCCCGTCGTGCTGATCACACCGCACGGCCCTGGGGGAGGACGGGCCGTTCGGGTCGCGCGGCCCACCCCGAAGCAGAGCCGCGCAATGGGGGAACGCGCGTCGGCGGTTCCCCTTACGCAGTTCTGCGAAGATTTTTTCGCTACCAGGCCACCACGAGCTTCACCGGGCCCCTGACCAGCGAACCCTTGCGGAACTCGACGGGCTCCGCGAGCCGCAGATCGGGCATTCGGCGCAGCAACGTGCCCAGCGCGACCTGCAGCTCCATCCGGGCGAGCTGGGAGCCGAGGCAGAAGTGGATGCCGTGCCCGAACTGCAGGTGCTGGCCCACCTCGCGTTCCAGGTCCAGCTCGTCGCTCTTCGGGTACACCGACTCGTCGCGGTTCGCCGACGACACGACCACCAGTACGGCGTCGCCTTCCTTGACCAGCGCGTTGCCGACCTGGACGTCCTCGGTCGCGATGCGCGTGAAGCCGGCGCCACTACCCAATGGGATGAACCTCAGCAGCTCCTCGATGGCGTTCGGGAGCGTGTCCTCGTTGAGGCTCTTCATGGCGTCGGGGTGCTCCAGCAGCGTCACGACGCTGTTGGCGATCATGTTCGCCGTCGTCTCGTGGCCCGCGACGAGCAGCGTGATGCCGAACCGGACGAGCTCGTCCTCGCTGAGCCGGTCCTCGTTGTCACGGGCGGCGACGAGCGCGCTGATGAGGTCGTCGGCGGGCTCTGCGCGGCGTTGAGCGACGAGGTCGGTGAAGTAGGCGTGCAGCTTCATCACGCCGTTCAGCGCCTCTTCTGGCGAGTAGCTGCCAACGGTCGACAACGCCTGGTTCGACCAGAGGCGGAAGTCGCCGCGGTCCTCGAACGGCACGCCGAGCAGCTCGCAGATGACCGTGATCGGGAACGGCATCGAGAAGCCCTCGACGAGGTCGCCCGGGTTGTCCAGGCGGTCGAGCAGGTCGTCGACGATCCGCTGTGCGCGCGGACGCAGTTCCTCGATGCGACGCACCGTGAACGCCTTGGACACCAGGCGACGCATGCGCGAGTGGTCGGCGCCGTCGTGCGTGAGGATCGACCCGCCGGGAGCGATGAGGGGCTGCATCCTCGGCACGTCCTGCTCGACCGTTCGCGCTCGGCTGAACCTCGGGTCGCCCAGAACGAACTTCGTCTCTTCGTAGGACGTGACGAGCCAGCCCTCGCCGCCGTACGGGTACGTCACGCGCGTGACAGGCTCTTCACGCCGTAGACGTTCATAGGTCGGATCGAGGACCAGGCCGTCAGTTTCGGAGAACGGGTAGGTGGGAGCCATGCTTCCGAAGGTAGAGCTACGCCTTCGGTCGCGTGTGGCCTTCGCCCCAGACGACCCATTTCGAGGACGTCAGCTCGGAAAGGCCCATCGGACCACGAGCGTGCAGCTTCTGCGTGGAGATGCCGATCTCCGCGCCCATGCCGAACTCCGCGCCGTCCGTGAACGCCGTGGAGGCGTTGACGAACACCGCCGCCGCGTCCACCCGCGTCGTGAACTTCCGTGCTGCCGCAACGTCGTTCGTCACGATGGCCTCGCTGTGGCCGGACCCGTACGTCGCGATGTGCCGCACCGCCTCGTCCAGCGAGTCGACGACCTTCGCGGCGATGTCGAGGCTCAGGTACTCGGTGCCCCAGTCCTCGTCGGTCGCTTCCTGGACGTCGGGCTGCTGGGCGAACTGTTCGTCGCCGTGGATGATCACGCTCTCCTGCTGCAACGCCTTGGTGATGCGCGGGACGAACTCGCTCGCGACGTCCTTGTGCACCAGCAGGGACTCCGCCGCGTTGCACACGCTCGTGCGTCGCGTCTTGGCGTTGAGAACGATCGCCTCCGCCATGTCGAGATCCGCGTGCGCGTCCACGTAGACGTGGCAGTTGCCGACGCCGGTCTCGATCGTGGGAACCGTCGCCTGCTCGACGACCGCGTTGATCAAACCCGCGCCACCACGGGGAATCACCAGGTCGACGAGGCCGCGCGCGGTGATGAGGTGGGTGACGGACGCGCGGTCGTGGCACGGCAGGAGCTGCACGCAGTCGGCCGGCAGGTTCACGCTTTCGAGTGCATCCCGGAGGACCGCGACGAGCGTGGTGTTGGAGTGCTCGGCGGTCGAGGAACCCCGCAGCAGCGCGGCGTTGCCCGACTTCAGCGCGAGACCGGCGGCGTCGACCGTGACGTTCGGCCGGCCCTCGTAAACCATGCCGACGACGCCCATGGGGACGCGGACCTGCTTGAGCTCCAAGCCGTTCGGGAGGATGCCGCCGCGGAGCACCTCACCGATCGGATCGGCCTGTCCCGCAACGGTCTCCAGGCCCACGGCGACGCCCTCGATTCGGGCGTCGTTCAGCGTGAGCCGGTCCAGGATGTTGTCCGGAAGGCCCGCGGCTTTGCCCTGTTCGAGGTCCTTCTTGTTGGCCTCGATGATCTCTGGGGCGCGCTCGCGGAGAGCGGCGGCCATCGCGTGCAGCGCGGTGTCCTTGCGCTCACGCGTGGCGAGGACGAGTTCGTCGGCGGCGACGCGGGCGCGGCGGGCTGCGGCGTGCACCTGGTCGCGCAGGTCATCAGTCACGCCACACAGCTTACGACCTGCGACAATCACAATTGTCAGACCGGCCTGGCAAGCTTGCGCCTCATGGACGACATCGCGTTGCGGGAGCTGGCCGAAGAACGGCTGCGGGCACTGGCGGGCCCGGAGGCGGTGCTGCGCGAGGACCAGTGGACGGCGATCCACACCCTCGTGGCCGCGCGCCGCAGAGCTCTCGTCGTCCAGCGCACCGGCTGGGGCAAGTCGGCTGTGTACTTCATCGCGACGGCGTTGCTGCGGCAGCTCGGTGAGGGCCCGACTATCATCGTCTCGCCACTGCTCGCGTTGATGCGCAACCAGGTCGACG
Source organism: Lentzea sp. NPDC005914 (assembly GCF_040629405.1). Lineage (NCBI taxonomy): Bacteria > Bacillati > Actinomycetota > Actinomycetes > Pseudonocardiales > Pseudonocardiaceae > Lentzea > Lentzea sp. NPDC005914. The sequence continues at coordinate 23,699 of NZ_JBEXVQ010000035.1, forward strand.
CGGCGGCACGAGCAGGCGTGCACGCGGTGACGATCAACTCGGCGAACACCGACGAGTGGGACGCCGTGCAGGAGCAGGTCGCGGCCGGCGACGTCGACGTGCTCCTGGTGAGTCCGGAACGGCTGAACAACCCTGATTTCCGGGACACGGTGCTCCCCTCGCTCACCGCGTCCGCGGGCATGCTCGTGGTCGACGAGGCGCACTGCATCTCGGACTGGGGTCACGACTTCCGGCCGGACTACCGCAGGCTGCGGACGTTGCTGACGGAGCTGCCACCGGGCGTGCCGGTGCTGGCGACGACGGCGACGGCCAACGACCGCGTGGTCCACGACGTCACCGAGCAGCTGGGACTCGGCGCCGACGAGGGCACGCTGGTCCTGCGCGGGCCGTTGGACCGCGACAGCCTGCGTCTCTCGGTCGCGCTGCTGCCGACCGCCGAGGCACGCCTCGGGTGGCTCGCGGAGCAGCTCGACCGGCTGCCGGGCTCGGGCATCATCTACACACTCACGGTCGCGGCGGCGGACGACATCGCGGCGTTCCTCTCCTCGCGTGGGTTCCCGGTCGCGGCGTACTCGGGCAAGACCGAGGCCGCCGAACGTCAGCGCGCCGAGGAGGACCTGCTCGGCAACCGGGTCAAAGCCCTTGTCGCCACCTCCGCGCTGGGCATGGGTTTCGACAAGCCGGACCTGGGCTTCGTGGTGCACGTGGGCGCGCCGTCCTCCCCGATCGCCTACTACCAGCAGATCGGCCGGGCGGGCCGCGGCGTCGAACGCGCCGAGGTGATCCTCCTGCCGGGCCACGAGGACCGCGACATCTGGGCGTACTTCGCCTCCCTGGCGTTCCCGGCGGAGGTCGTCGTGCGGCAAGTTCTGTCCGCGCTCGGCGGTGCGGGCAAACCTCTGTCGACGGCAGCGCTGGAGCCGATGGTCGAGCTGTCCCGCAGCAGGCTCGAGGTCGTGCTCAAGGTCCTGGACGTCGACGGCGCGGTCCGGCGGGTGCGCGGCGGCTGGGAGGCGACAGGCCGCCCGTGGGAGTACGACGGCGACCGGTACGCGCGCATCGCCGAGGCGCGCAAGGCCGAGCAGCAGGTGATGGTCGACTACCTGCGCACGCCGTCGTGCCGCATGAAGTTCCTGCAGGACCAGCTGGACGACCCGACCGCCCACGACTGCGGCCGCTGCGACAACTGCACCGGCGAACGTCTGTCGGTGGAGGTGTCGGAAACCGCGGCAGGCGCGGCCCGCGAACGCCTGCTGCGCCCCGGCTTGGACGTGGCACCGCGCAAGATGTGGCCAACGGGCATGGCCGCGATCGGCGTGTCCCTTTCCGGCAAGATCCCGCCGTCGGAAGTCGCCGCGACCGGCCGGGCTCTGGGCCGCCTCACCGACATCGGCTGGGGCACCAGGCTCCGCGACCTGCTGACCGACGGCTCCGATCGCGAGATCCCCGAGGACGTCTTCGCGGCCTGCGTCAAGGTGCTGTCGGCGTGGGGCTGGGACGACCGCCCGGTGGGTGTGGTGACCGTGGGCTCCCGCAGGCGCCCAACGCTGGTCGGCAGCTTCGGCCAGCGCATCGCGTCCATCGGCCGCCTGCCGCTCCTGGGCACCGTCTGGCTCGGCGAGTCGACGCACCGAGCTAACAGCGCCCAACGCCTCGCCGGCCTCGTCCGGTCCGGTGAGACACCGGACATGGCAAATGTCGACGGCCCGATCCTGTTGATCGATGATCACATCGACACGGGCTGGACGATGACCGTGTCCGCCAGGATGTTGCGTCAAGCCGGGGCGTCCGCGGTGCTCCCGTTCGCGCTGGCGGTCACGAACTGAGATCGATGCCGAGGCTGATTCCAGGTCCCCGGTACCGAAGAACGGCACCGGGGCCACGGAGCGTTGTTCGGCTGGATCAGCAGTTGTGGATGGCCGAGGTTGCGGACGACACCACGACGTCCACGCCGGGCAGGGTGATGTGCGCGCCGTTCACCTTCAGGCCGCCGGCCACCTGCACCTGCTCGTTGATCACGATCTTGCCGCCGGGCAGCGGGATCGTGGTGTTGGGCGCGGTGGTGACGGTGATCGGGAGGCCTGCGACGGTCAGCGCACCGATGGTGACGTTGCCGGTCGCGCCGCCGCACGTGCTGCGTGAGGTGGCTACGACGTCTCGCAGGGCGACGAGTCCGATGCCCAACTCTGCCACCGATGTGCGGGTGGTCGAGGTGCCTGGCGCCAGCGTTGTGACTACCGACGTGCACAACGCACGCGCGCCTACGGGCAGGTTCGCGACGCACGGCGGAGCGGTCGTTGTTGCGCGCGCGACGCGGACCTCGCCAGTGTCAGGTGTTGGTGCGACCGCGAGGCCGAGCACGGTGCCGGAGAGGCCGAAGCCGCGGCCGGTCATGTGTTGCAGGCCGACCGTTGTGGACGCTTGGCTCGGCTCGTAGAACTGGTCTCCGGTGAAGGTTGCCGTCACGGGGACGGTCGCGGTCGCGTTCAGTGGTTGGTCGACGGACGCGATGACGCACTCCGCTGTGCCGGTCGCGTCGGTGTTGTCCACACAGGACTGCGTGCCGAGGTTGAGCTGCACGCTGCGGTCTGCGACCGGAGTGCCGTCGTCCTCGGTGAGTTTCGCGGCGAGGCGGGCGGGTTCGGCGTTGGCCACGGTTGCGGCGCCGGTGTAGGTGAGCGCGGTTTCCTCTTTGGTGACCGCGAAATCGACGCTGGTGTTCGACGGCAGCAGCCCCTTGCTGCCTGCGAACGCCGCGGTCAGCGGATAGGTGCCAGCCGGTTCGTTCGGCGTGATCGAGCACGACGCAACGCCGTCGGCGTTGGTGTTGGCGTCACAGGTCTCGGCGTTGTTGAGCTTGAAGGAGACCGGCTGGTTGCCGACCGGAGCGCCGGTGCCGGTGAGGGTCAGGCGAGCGGAAACCGTTGCGGGGTCGTGGAAGTCGCCGATCAGGGCTCCGGTGTAGGTGAGCGTGGTCGGCTTGCGGGTGACCTCGAACTGGACCTCCTTGCCCGACGGCTGGTGCACGACGTCGCCGCCGTAGCCGATGGCCAGCGGGTACGTGCCCGCGACCTCGTTCGGGGTGATCACACAGGAGGCGATGCCGTTGGCGTTGGTGGTGCCGACGCAGGTTTCGTTGGCGTTGAGGCGGAACACCAGTGAAGCGTTGGCCACCGGGGCGCCCGAGGTCGTCGCAGTGAGGCGGGCGGAGAGCATCACGGGGTCGCCGGTGAAGCCGGAGGACGGGCCGGTGTAGCTGATCGTCGTGGACTCGACGAAGTAGCTGATGGTCACCGACGGCGCTTCGTCGGTCTCCTCCATGGCGAAGTTCGAGACGCCGGCTCCCGCGCGACCGGAGCCGTTGCCGCCGTCACCGCCGTCGACCGCGATGATCAACGGGGTCGGTGCCTGGAAGCCGGACGCACCACCGCCACCGCCGAACCAGCCACCGCCGCCTCCTCCCCCGCCGCCACCACCGGCGGTCACGGGGTTGCCGGGCGCGCCAACGCCGCCGCGCCCGAAAGCGCCTGGCAGGCCGGGGAATCCGCCCGGTCCAGGGATTCCAGGCGTGCCACCGCCGTTGTCGCCGCCGTTGCCTCCACTGCTTCCCGCGACGCAGCCGATGGCGAAGCACCGGCCGCCACCGCCACCTCCGCCGGGCGCGACGACCAACCGGCTGGCGAGGCTGTCGCACGGTGCCGCCGCCGAGCACAACCGCACGTCGCTCGCCCCGCCACCGGCACCGCCCGCGAACGGTGTGCCGAATCCGCCGGGCGCGCCACCGCCGAAGCCCGGTGTGCCGCCGTCCGCGCCGCTGCCGTCGCCGCCGTTCTGGCCGACCGCGACCACGAGCTGCGTGACGCCGGACGGAACGGCGAGGTCAGCGGTGGCCCGGTAGCCACGTCTGCCGTCCGGCGCGGAACCGTCGCCGCCATCGGCACCGTTGCCGCCGCGTCCGCCGATGGCGACCACGCGCAGCTTCGTGACGCCTGCTGGGATCGTGTAGGTCTGTTCGCCCCCGGTGGGGTGGAACGTCTTTGAGACGAAATGGTCGGCGAGCGCCGGTGGTGCGAACACGACGCTCGCGCCCATCAGTCCGATGGTGAGCGCTGTCGCGAGTCTGGCTCGGGGCATCGGGGGTGCCTTCCGTGCAAGAGGGGCCCCGACCCGGCGAAAGGATCCCGCATCCCAGTTCGAGGCGGCACGAACTTCACCCGAACGCCTCGTTCACAGATCCGAACGGCCGCACCACATGCTGACGCAGGGGTACCCCCGGCCGGGGATCCCCTCGCAACCCAACCTACTCAGCGGGTCCGACAAGATCGTCAGGCGAGGAAGCGCAGGACGGTGTCGCGGAACTCGGCGGGGCGCGTGCTGTGGATTCGATGGCCCGCGTCGATCGTGACCAGGTCGCACTGCGGGATCTCGGCGGCCACTTCTTCCAGGCGCTCCAGGGAAATGCTGCTGCGCGGGCCGCCGCTGATCACCAGGGTGGGGGCCTTGATCGCGGACAGGCCGTCCCACCACAACGGGTCGGGCGCGCGGAGCTGGGTCAGGATCTGCGGCACCATGCGGCGGTCGAAACCGCGCCGGAACAAGCCCTGCACCGCGAGGAACAGTGCGAGACCACGCCGCGGCGCGCGGGGTTCGCCGGACCGCGGCGGGGGTGGCGGGTCTTCGAGCACGAGCTTGCGGACTCGGTCTGGGCGGCGGCCTGCCAAGAGAGCGGCGATGTGGGCGCCCAGCGAGTGGCCGATGAGGTCGAACTCGGCGATGTCCAACGCGTCGAGCACGCCCACGACGTCGCGTTGCACGGAGTCGAGGCGGTAGTCGCCGGTCCAGGCGCTGTGGCCGTGCCCGCGCAGGTCCGGGGCGATCACGAGACGGCCGGCGTCGACCAGCGAGCGGGTGAGGCGGGTCCAGGTCGCCGCACTGCTGGCCAAGGCGTGTAGCAGGACGATCGGCGGGCCTTCCAGCGGTCCGTCCATGCGGTAGGCGATGGCCACGCCGCCCACGTTCAGCGTTGGCAGCGGAACCCGTGCTGGCATTGAGGACCGTCCCCCGGTGCGGTGTGGCACTGTCATCGCCATGATTCCGGACGTCGTGCGGTTCCGGCAGGCCGATCTGCTTTCCGTTTTGCACCGGAGGTTCGGGCCGGTGGTGCGGATGGGGCCGTACACCTACCTGCTCGGGCCCGAGGCGAACCGGTTCGTGTTCGCCAACTCCGAGCTGTTCGAGGTGGAGCGGGCGTTCCAGGTGCTGGTGCCGGTGGACGGGCCGACGTCGCTGATCGTGAGTGACGGCGAGGACCACAAGCGGCGGCGCAAGCACGTGCAGCCCGCGTTGGTGCACCGGCAGATCGCCAACTACGTGCCGGTCATGCGGGCCAACGCGGAGGCGGCGCTCGACGCGTGGCGACCAGGGCAGGTCGTCGACGCGTACCAGGAGTTCCGAAGGGCGATCCGGCGCAGCACGATCCACGCGTTGTTCGGCGAGAGGCTGGCGCAGGACGCGGAGTTCTTCGGGGCGCACCTGCAGCTGCTGATCAACCTGATCGACCGCAACCCGGCCGTCGTCACGTTGCTGAGGAAGACGAAAGCGCCGGCGTGGCGCAACGCGATGAGGGCGCGCAGGGCCGTTGACGCGCGGGTCTACAAGGCGATCGAGGAAACCCGTCGAGGCGACACGGCCGGAGATGTGCTCACTTCTCTTGTGCAGAGCGACGGGCTGAGCGACCTGGAGGTGCGCGATCAGGTCGTGACGCTCATTGCCGCCGGATACGAGACGACCAGCGGTGCGATGGCGTGGGCGATCTTCAACCTGTTGCGGCACAACGGAGTTTGGGAACGTGCTCGCGAAGACGACGACTACCTCGCAAACGTCGTCAACGAGACGTTGAGGCTGTACCCGCCGGCCGTGGTGTCGGCGCGCGTGGCGGCGCAGCCGTTCGAGTTCGCCGGGAAGAAGATCAAGGAAGGCACTTTCCTGCTGTACAGCCCCTACGTCACGCATCGGCTGGCCGAGGTATGGCCGGATCCGCTCCGGTTCGACCCGGACCGGTGGGAGCACAAGCCGGGGCCGGACGAGTTCCTGCCGTTCGGGGGCGGACCGCACCGGTGCATCGGAGCCGGGCTCGCCACGACGGAGCTGACCGTGATGCTGAAAGCGTTGCTGCAGCAGCCAAAGCCCGAGCTCGTGAAACAGCGCATCACCCCGACGAGCGTCGCCGCGATGCGCCCGAAGCACGGCCTCAGAATCCGAGTAGCAGGATGATCATCGAGGCGAGGCAGGCGACGCAGCGCACGTGGTTCCAGATCGTCCACTTGCGCAGGTACTCGGGCCAGTAGGCGTCGTCGGTCCGTTCGAGACGATTGTTCATCGGCACGTTGACGACCATGGTCAGCAGGAACGAGCCGACGATGTAGAGCAAGCCGCCGACGATCCTGCCCTGGAAGACCTCGATGCCGCACAGGATCACGTTGCCGACGAACACCAGCAGGAACACCGGGTTCTGGATGCGGACGTTGATGCGGCGCATGGCACCGCGGGCGTGCTCGGCGGGCAGGTCGGCGAGGCCGGGCATGACGGCGGCGGAGAAGGCGAAGAACAGTCCGGCCATCAGGCCGGACGCGGCGGCTGCGATCAACGTGAGAATCCCCATGGCGCTAACTGTGGCCTGGTCCCGCCGGACCCTCAATGCCAATTCATCGCTTTGACTTGCTCGTTCGTCCAGAATGGGCCTCATGACAGACGCGTTGGGCGAGGCGCTGCACCTGTTGAGGATGTCCGGCACGTTCTACTGCCGGACCGAGCTCACCGAGCCGTGGGGCCTGACGATGCCGGACCTGGCCGATTGCCTGTGGTTCCACGTCCTCACCAGCGGCCGTTGCGAGATCGAGGTCGACGGCAAGATCACGACGCTCGAGCCTGGCGACGTGCTGCTGGTCCCCGGAGGCCAGGGACACCGCCTCTTCTACGGCGACGCCGAAACACCGCTGGTCACAACGCTGCCGCACACGTTCGAGACCGACAACTACGCCATCCTCCGCCACGGCGACGGCGGCGCCGTGACGCACCTCGTGTGTGGTGCGGTGCAATTCGACCACCCGGCCGCGAAGCATCTCATCAAGGTGTTGCCGCACGTGCTGTACGTGCGACAGGCCGACGACATGCGCGCCACCATCGACCTGATGGCCGCCGAAGCGCGAACCCTGCGCCCCGGCGGCGAAGCGGTGATCACGAGACTCGCGGACGTGCTGGTGATCCAAACAATCCGCTCCTGGCTGGCCAACGACCCGGCCGCGCGCACCGGCTGGCTGGGAGCCTTGCAGGACCAGCAGATCGGGCAGGCGCTGGCATTGATCCACCGCGACCCCGCGCAACCGTGGACCGTCGAACGCCTGGCGCACCAAACCGCGATGTCCCGCTCGGCCTTCGCGGCGCGCTTCACCGAGCTCGTCGGCGAACCGGCCATGCGATACGTCACGCGGTGGCGCATGCACGTGGCGATGAACCGGCTGCGGGACCGCGACAGCACGGTCAGCGAGATCGCACGCGGCCTCGGCTACGAGTCAGAGGCGGCGTTCAGCCGGGCGTTCAAGCGGGTCGTGGGGGTGTCGCCGGGGCAGGCGCGGGCGGGCTGAGACAGGCGCAGGGCGGGTCGGGAGCCGGCCGCGCGCGAGTCGAGGCTCGCCGGGTCGAGAGCGCCGGCCGAGGGCGCGTCGGGGCACCGGGTCGAGGCGGGCCGGGTCGGAGCGGGTTGGGGCGACGGGCCGGGGCGCGGGGTTAGGGCGGGTCGGGTTGCGGGCGCCGGATTGGGGCGGGTCGCGGCACCAGGTTGGGCAGGTCGAGCCGCCGGGTTAGGACAGGTCGCGGCGCGGGTTGGGACAGGTCGCGGCGCCGGGTTAGGACAGGTCGCGGCGCCGGGTTGGGCCTGGGTCAGGAGGCTGGGTCGACCGCGATCAGGCGCAAGCGGGCTGCGGGCAGCACAAACGGGCGACGGCCGGGCCAGGTTGGCCGCGGTCAGACGACGATCGGGCGCGAGCGAGCTGGCTACGCGCGTGCAGGCCGTGGTCACTGCGGGTGGCGGCCGGCTCGGGCGGGCGAGAGCGGGCCGGCCGCGGCTAGACGACCAGACGCACGAGCTGTGCAAGCGCGCGAGCTGCGGGCAGGCCCGGGCAGGCTCAATCGGCCGCGGGCAAGGCGGGCCGAGGCAGGCAGGCAGGGCGGGCGCGGGCGGGCTGCGGCGGGCAGGTGGGGTGGGGTGGGTTAGGCGGTGGCCGGTTGGAGCAGGTCCCAGCGGTTGCCGTACAGGTCCTCGAACACGGCCACCCGGCCGTAGACCTCGTCGCGTGGCGTCTCCAGGAAGCGGACGCCGAACGCGGTCATCCGGGCGTGGTCGCGGTCGAAGTCGTCGGTGGTGAGGAAGAAGCCGACTCGGCCGCCGGTCTGGTCGCCTACTCGGACGGACTGCTGGTCGGTGTCGGCTTGGGCCAGCAGCAGAGCCGCTCCCTCGCCCGCGGAGACCACTACCCAGCGCTTGGTGCCTTGCGGGGTGTCCTCTACCAGCGTGAAGCCCAGGCCGTCCACGTAGAAGCGGATTGCCTCGTCGTAGTCGCGGACCACCAACGTCACCAAGCTCATTGAACGCACGCCGGTCAGTATTGCTTGCCGGGAGTTGCTGCTCACCCGCGCTCCTTCCTTCTGTCGCGAGGTGGATGATCATGGGTTCGTGACATCTATCAGAGGGCGCCGGGCACAAAACGGGACGAGGTTCACCTGTCTGGGTGTCGATGAGTCTTGGCGTTGAGGGAGGTCTACTCGTACATGACCGACTACGTGAGCGACACTCTTGTGCTCTTGCATCCTGGCGGGGCTGATCCCTCCGCGTTCGGGCCGCAGTTCGACGCCCTGTCCGGCTTTGCGCTTCATGCTCCGCATCGGGTCGACCAAGCCACTCAGGACCACGCCGAGATGGCCCGGGAGACGATCGAGCTCTTGGAGAAGATCGGGCCCGCTCACCTGCTCGGCTGCAGTGATGGGGCGACGGTCGCGCTCCTTGTCGCGGTTCTCCGGCCGGACCTCGTGCGAAGGCTGGTTGTCGTGTGTGGGGTGTTTCATCACGACGGCTGGGATCCGGCTACGGAGTTGACGCCGATGCACCGGCGGTCGCCCAAGCTCGCTGAGCGGGATCTGAAGAAGGTGGCCAACCGGGTGCTGGTCATGATCGGTGACGATGACGAGGTGACGTTGGAGCACGCGGCGGCGATGTACCGGGCGCTGCCGAATGCCCAGCTTGCGGTGGTTCCTGGGACTTCGCACGGGTTGTTGCACGAGAAACCGGCGCTGTGCAACGCGATGATCGTCGAGTTCCTGACCACCGAACCAGTTGAGACGTACGCTCCTATTCGTCGCCGTCTGTGACAGGGTGACCCGATGGCGGTTACTTCGGAAACCCATCGACTGCCCGTGCGCAAGCTGGTCGCGGCCTCTGCCGGGAACGCGGTCGAGTGGTACGACTGGGGTATCTACACGGCGTTCAGCATCTACTTCGCGACGCAGATCTTTCCCAAGGGCAACGAGGCCGCGGCGCTGTTGAGCACGTTCGCCACGTTTGCGCTCGCGTTCTTCTTCCGGCCGCTCGGCGGTTATCTGCTCGGCCGGTTCGCGGACGTCAAGGGGCGCCGCACCGCGATGTTGCTGACGATCGCGTTGATGTCCGGCGGGTCGGTGGTGATCGGGGTGCTGCCGACGTTCGACCAGGTCGGCTGGCTGTCGCCGGCGCTGCTCGTCCTCGCGCGCATCGCGCAGGGCATGGCGCTGGGCGGTGAGGTGTCGAACGCGTCGGCTTACCTCGGCGAGATCGCGAAGCCGAGCCATCGTGGCAGGTACTCGTCGTTCTTCTACATCTCGACCGGTGCGGCGGTGCTGATCGCGTCGCTGCTCGGGTTCTTCCTGTCGCGCAACCTCGACAAGGCCGCCATGGCCTCGTACGGCTGGCGGGTGCCGTTCCTGGTGGGCGGTGTGCTCGGGCTGATCGGGTTGTGGTTGCGGCGCGCACTGCCTGAGACGGAACAGTTCGAGGAGAACAAGGCGAAGGCCGAGAAGCTGCGCAACCCGTTGATGCTGACCCTCAAAGAACATCCGAAGGCGGTCGGGCAGCTCATCGGCGTCACGTTGCTGTCGACGCTGTGCTTCTACACGTTCTTCAGCGCGTTGACGCCGTTCGCGGTGAAGACCAAGAGCGCCAACGACATCGACGTGTTCCTGGCGCTGTCGATCGGCACGGTGGTGTTCATCGCGCTGCAGTACCCGATGGGGTGGATGGCTGATCGCTACGGTCGCAAACCGCAGATCCTGGTGTGGTCGGCGGCGATGGCGGTGCTGGTCGTGCCACTGTCCACATTGGTCAGGCCGGGGCTGGCGAACCTGGTGGTCGTGTTCGTGGTCGGGCTCGGCCTCTACACGGCGCTCACGTCGATCGCGCCCGCGTTGATGAGCGAGCTGTTCCCCACCGAACTGCGCGGCCTGGGCATCGGCGCCTGGTACAACCTGACGGTCGCGCTGTTCGGCGGGACCGCGCCGCTGGTCATTCAGGCGGTCGGCGGCACGGTGTTCTTCTGGTACGTGGCGGTGGGCGCGGTGATCTCGTTCCTGGTGATCCTGACGCTGCCCGAGACGAAGGGCGTCGAGCTCACCTAGCGAGCGGCACCAGGTCGTCGGCGTGCACGACCTCGCGGCGCTGTTCCGCGGGCAGGTCGTGGGACTTGCGGCCGATCAACGACGGCAGCTCCGCCGAGTCGTAGCCGACCACGCCGCGCGCCACGACTTCGCCGGCCAGGCTCACGAGCTCGACGACGTCGCCGGCTTCGAAGTCGCCGTCCACGCCCGTGATTCCGGCCGCCAGCAACGAACGACGCCGGCCCACGACCGCGGCGACAGCGCCGTCGTCGAGGTGCAGACGGCCGTTCGCGTCGGTGGCGTAGCCGAGCCAGAAGCGGCGGGCGGTCAGACGCGAACCCGTTGCGGCGAAAGCAGTGCCGACGTCGGCGACCGACAACGCCCGAGAAGCGTCCGAAGCACCGGCCAGCAGCACCGGGATGCCAGCGGAGGAGGCCAACCGGGCGGCGGCCAGCTTCGAGGCCATGCCGCCGGTGCCCAGACCGGACGCGCCAACGGTTCCCGCCTTCACACCGTCTACATCGGACGCCGAAGCGACCTCGGAGATCCGCACGGCGCCGGGCTTGCGCGGGTCTCCCGAGTAGAGAGCGTCCACATCGGACAGCAGGAACAGCGCGTCGGCACCGACCAGGTGGGCCACCAGAGCAGCGAGCCGGTCGTTGTCGCCGAACCGGATCTCCTCGGTGGCAACGGTGTCGTTCTCGTTCACCACAGGCACCGCACCCAGTGCCAGCAAACGGGAAAACGTGCGCTGGGCGTTGCGGTAGTGGGCGCGACGCACCACGTCGTCGGCGGTCAGCAGGACCTGGCCGACGGTCAGGGAGTAGCGGCCGAACGAGTTCGCGTAAGCGTGCGCCAACGTCAGCTGGCCCACGCTCGCGGCGGCCTGCTGAGTGGCGAGATCGCGCGGGCGGCGGGAGATCCCCAACGGCGCCAAGCCCGCGGCGATCGCACCGGACGACACCAGCACGACCTGGCTGCCCGCACGAGACCGAGCAGCCAGGGCGTCGACCAGCGAGTCGAGGCGGGCTGGATCGAGCCCGCCTTCGGCTGTGGTCAAAGAAGAAGAACCGACCTTCACCACGATGCGCGCAGCCGAAGCCACCGCAAGCCTTGCCTGTGAGACCACGGGGGCCGTCACGGATTTACTCCTCGTCGAAGTCGTCGCCGTACTCGCCGGGCGCGCGGCGGGCCTTCTTCAGGGCCTTGCGCTCGTGGGCGCCGATGCGGTCGTTGCGCTCGAGACGGACGTCCGTGCCACGTCCGGTCATCGTCATCGCGATTCCGGCCGGCGTGGTCGGCTCCCAGTCGAACACCAGGTCGCCGATGGTGACCTGGCAGCCGGGGATGGCGCCCATCTTCACGAGCTTGTCCTCGACACCCAGCCTGCTCAGGCGGTCCGCGAGGTAACCGACGGCTTCGTCGTTGGAGAAGTCGGTCTGGCGGATCCAGCGTTCGGGGCGGTCGCCCTTCACGATGAAGCCACCCTCGACCGAGGGGTCCTCGGTCACGGTGAACCCTTCGTCGTCCACGGCGGTCGGCCGCAGCACGATGCGGGTCGACTCCTTCTTCGGCTGGGCGGCGCGGTACTCGCGCACCACCTCGGCGAGCTTGAAGGAGAGTTCGCGCAGTCCCTCGCGGGACACCGTCGACACCTCGAACACCGGCAGGCCGCGGGCCTCGATCTCCGGGCGGACGATGTCGGCCAGGTCCTTGGCGTCCGGGATGTCGATCTTGTTGAGGATCACCACGCGCGGGCGGTCCTCGAAGTTGCCGCCGAGCGACGGGGTGTACTCCGCCAGCTCGTTCTCCAGCGCGTCGATGTCCGCGATCGGGTCGCGGCCGGGCTCGTACGTCGCGCAGTCGACGACGTGGGCGAGCACGGCGGTGCGCTCGATGTGGCGCAGGAAGTCGAGGCCGAGGCCCTTGCCCTGCGACGCGCCGGGGATCAGGCCGGGGACGTCGGCCATCGTGAAGATGGTCTCGCCCGCGGTGATCACGCCGAGGTTCGGCACCAGCGTGGTGAACGGGTAGTCGGCGATCTTCGGCTTCGCGGCGGACAGCACCGAGATCAGCGACGACTTGCCGGCCGACGGGAACCCGAGCAGGCCGACGTCCGCGACGGACTTGAGCTCCAGCACCAGGTCCCGCGTCTCGCCCGGCTCGCCGAGCAACGCGAAACCGGGGGCCTTGCGGGCCTTGGACGCGAGCGAGGCGTTGCCCAGACCGCCACGGCCACCGGCGGCGGCGATGAGCTGGGTGCCCTCGCCGACCAGGTCGGCGACGACCTCGCCGGCCTCGGTCAGCACGACGGTGCCGTCCGGCACGCGCAGGATCAGGTCCTCGCCGTTCGCGCCGTCGCGGTTCGCGCCGGCACCCGCCTTGCCGCTGGTGGCGGAGGCGTGCGGGCGGAAGTGGAAGTCCAGCAGGGTGTGCACCTGCGAGTCGACGACGAGCACGACGTTGCCGCCGCTTCCGCCGTTGCCGCCGTCCGGGCCGCCGAGCGGCTTGAACTTCTCGCGGTGCACGGAAGCGCAGCCGTTGCCCCCGTTGCCGGCGGCAGCGTGGATCACCACCCGGTCAACAAAACGAGCCACGGAACTACTTCCTCTCAAAAAACCTGCGAACAAACAACGAGGGGCGGAGCCGGCTGACCGGTCGCTACGCCCCGTAGTCCAACTCAATAAAACAAACGAGCGACGCGGCCCGCGCATTCCACGGGCACACGTCGCTCGGTCGATCGTGCTAACTACGTCGCGGAGACGGTCCTCAGACCGCAACCGGGACGATGTTGACGGTCTTGCGACCGCGCTTCATACCGAACTCCACCGCACCCGGCAGCAGGGCGAACAACGTGTCGTCCTTGCCGATGCCGACGCCGACGCCGGGGTGGAACTTGGTGCCGCGCTGGCGGATCAGGATCTCGCCGGCCTTGACGACCTGACCGCCGAACCGCTTCACACCCAGGTACTGGGGGTTGGAGTCACGGCCGTTGCGGGAACTGGACGCACCCTTTTTGTGTGCCATGAGAAGTCAGGTCCTCACTTACCGGTGATGCCGGTGACCTCGACGCGGGTCAGCTTCTGCCTGTGACCCTGTCGCTTGTGGTAGCCGGTCTTGTTCTTGAACTTGTGGATGCGAATCTTCGGGCCCTTGGTGTGCTCGACCAGCTTGCCGGTAACCGAGAACTTCTCCAGGGCCGCCGCGTCAGCGGTGACGTTGGTGCCGTCGACCACGAGCAGCGCCTGGAGGGAGATTTCGGTGCCCGGCTCGCCCTCGAGCTTCTCGACCTCGACGATGTCGCCGACAGCGACCTTGTACTGCTTGCCGCCGGTCTTGACGATCGCGTACATCAGGACGGAAGTCTCCTGCTACTCGATGGTGACGGGCCATGCGCCAACCCACCTGGGAAGTTCACCAGCGGGGGCACACGACAGGACCCGTCGGATGGCGGGCCGTCAACAAGGTTACGGGAGTGGGTACAGCGCAAGCAAACTGGGGTGCCCTGATCACGTTTGCGCAGGCTGTGCGGTCCCTCACACAGCAAAACCGGGGCCGCTCGAAAGCGACCCCGGTTTCACGTCTTGCGCAGGTCAGTCCTCCTGGACCGGCGGGCCCGCGGGCCGCGACACGGCGCGGCGCCTGCGGGTGGTGGTGACCACCGGAGCGGGCATCTGGACCTCGGGCTGCTTCGGCACTTCGACGACCACCGGAGCGGGCACCTCGACCGCGACCGGCGCACCGGCGGCGCGCTTGGCCGCACGACGGCGCGGGCGGGGCCCGGAAGTAACCGCAGGAGCCTCCGCAGGCTCCTCGGCTGCCTCCACGGCGGCAACGGCCTCAGCCGCGACCTCAGCCGCGACCTCGGCCACTTCAGCGGCCTCTTCCGCGACCTCGGCGGACTCCTCGGCGACCACCTCGGCCAGGGTCACCGGCTCGACCAGCTCCTCGGCGGCCTCTTCGATCACCTCGGCGGCAGGCTCCTCCGCCGGGGTCTCGACAGGCTCCTCGGCAACCGGCTCCGGCTCCTCGGCGACGTCGTGCGGCACGTGACCGTTGAGCGCCTGCTCCTCGACCACGACCGCGTCGACGACGGCCTCGACGGACGCCTGCGGCTCCTTGTCGCGACCACGACGGCGCCGGCGACGACGGGCGGCGTGCCCCTCGTGCTCCTGGTCCGCGGCGACCACGTCCTCGGAGACGTCCTCGGGCTCGCCCGGCTCGACGACGGCGACGGGCTCGACGACCTCGGGCTCGACCTCGGTGACGGTCGCTTCGACCACCTCGGCGGCCTGCTCGCCACCGCCCTTGTTGCGGCGCGACTTGCGGCCACCGCTCTGCTGCTGGGGCTGTTGCTGCTGCTGGCCGCCACCGTTGCCACCACCGTGCGAGTGCACGGGCTCGGTGGACACGACGACGCCACGGCCGCGGCAGTGCTCGCACGTCTGGCTGAACGCCTCGAGGAGCCCCGTGCCGACCCGCTTGCGCGTCATCTGCACCAGGCCGAGCGAGGTGACCTCGGCGACCTGGTGACGCGTGCGGTCACGGCCCAGGCACTCGGTCAGGCGGCGCAGCACCAGGTCGCGGTTCGACTCCAGGACCATGTCGATGAAGTCGATGACGATGATGCCGCCGATGTCGCGCAGCCGGAGCTGGCGGACGATCTCCTCGGCGGACTCCAGGTTGTTCCTGGTGACCGTCTCCTCGAGGTTTCCACCCGATCCGGTGAACTTGCCGGTGTTGACGTCGATGACCGTCATCGCCTCGGTGCGGTCGATGATCAGGTAACCACCCGATGGCAGCCACACCTTGCGGTCCAGCGCCTTTATCAGCTGCTCGTCGATGCGGTACTCGACGAACGCGTCGTTGTTGCCGACGTGCTTCTTCAGGCGGTCCTGCAGGTCCGGCGCCACGTGGCGGACGTAGGAGTCGATGACCTCCCACGCCTCGTCGCCCTGGACGACGAGTTGGGCGAAGTCCTCGGTGAAGAGGTCGCGGACGACCTTCACCAGCAGGTCCGGCTCCTCGTAGAGCAGCGTCGGCGCCTTGGTGGAGGTGCTCGCGGACTTCTCCTTGATGACCTTCCACTGGGCCTGCAGGCGCGTGACGTCGCGGCCCAGCTCCTCCTCGGCGATGCCCTCGGAGGCGGTGCGGATGATCACGCCGGCGTCCTCGGGGACGACCCGCTTGAGGATGTCCTTGAGGCGCTTGCGCTCGTTGTCCGGCAGCTTGCGGCTGATGCCCGTGGCACCGCCGCCCGGCACGTAGACCAGGAAGCGACCGGGCAGGCTGATCTGGGTCGTGAGACGCGCGCCCTTGTGGCCGACCGGGTCCTTGGTGACCTGGACGAGCACGGAGTCACCGCTGCTCAAAGCCTGTTCGATCTTGCGGGACTTGCCCTCGAGACCGGCGGCGTCCCAGTCGACCTCACCGGCGTACAGCACGGCGTTGCGGCCGCGGCCGATGTCGATGAACGCGGCCTCCATGCTCGGCAGCACGTTCTGCACGCGGCCGAGGTAGACGTTGCCCACGATCGAGCCGCTGCCCGACGACGTGACGAAGTGCTCGACCAGCACGCCGTCCTCGAGCACGCCGATCTGGGTGCGGTCGCCGCGCTCGCGGACGACCATCGTGCGGGCCACGGCCTCGCGGCGGGCCAGGAACTCGGCCTCGGTCAGCACCGGGGCACGGCGGCGGCCGGCCTCGCGACCGTCACGGCGGCGCTGGCGCTTGGCCTCCAGCCGCGTCGAACCGCGGATGCTGCGGACCTCGCTCTGCGCGGCCTCGGAGTCGGCCTTGTCGTCCCGCGCGTCGCGGGACTCGCGGACGTGCACGACCGTGTTCGGCGGGTCGTCCTCGGTCACGGCGGGTTCGTCGTCCGCGCCGGTCTTGCGGCGACGGCGGCGGCGGCGACGGCGGGTCGAGCCCTCGTCACCTTCGTCGTCGGTCTCGTCGGCCTCGGCCGCGGCACCCTCCGCGGGCGCCTCGGCGTCCTCGGCCTGCGCCTCGTCGGTCTCGTCGCCGTCGGCCTCCGAGCCCTTGCCGCGGCCACGGCCACGGCGGCCACGGCGACGGCGGCGGCGGCCTTCGGCCTCGTCGTCACCATCGGCGTCGGTCTCGGCTTCGGCCTCCGCGGCGTCGAGCTCGTCCGCGGCGATCTCGCCGACGGACTTCTCGTCCTTGGCCGGCTCCTCCTCGACGACGAACGGCGAGGGCGGTGCCTTCGGCCGTTCGATCGGCTGAGGCGGCAGGAACACCGCGCTCGGGGCCGCGAAGATCGGCGCGAGCGCCGGTGCCTGCGATGCCGGGACCGCCGGGGCCTCGTAGTCCTCGGTGATCTCACCGGTGACCACGTCGTCCCAGTCCAGCAGCGTCTCGGCGACCTTCAGCGCGACGTCGCGGCTCACGCTCGACTGCGCGCTTCGGGCGACCTCACCGAGGTCGGCCAGCGCCGTCATGACGTCCTTGCTGGAGACGTCCAGCAGCTTCGCCAGTGCGTGCACTCGCAGCTTGTCCGGCAGATCAGCCAGTTCAGGGCGTGCGGATACCACGCCCTGCCCGCCGGTTGCGCCGGCAGGCTTGTCCTTGTTCGACATGCAGCTCCTCCACCCCCGGGCGCGTCCCGTGAGGACGCGGCCGCGCAGGGGCCTCTCTTGTCTCTCTCCACCGCTGCTCGCGGCGGGAATCCTTGCCTCGCGCGCAGCGGCGTGGCGCCTCACTGGGCGCACGCTTGCGCAGGTCCCACGACGACGCTGCTGTCAGCGCCGCTCCTCCTGATGCGTCACAGCTTGACCCAAATGATCAAACACTGACAGCGCTCCTCTGCGTCAGGACTCTCTGTCCTGTTGGAGCGGGTCCACCAGCTTGCCTTCGCCGTCGAGCCGTCCCTGCGCCATCCGGGTTGCTCTCGCAGGTACCGGCGGCACGAGGTCGGCGACGACTCGAAGCGCATTCAGCACGTCGTCGGGCCGCACGGTAGGCGTTACCTGCCGCACGACCGTCATGAGTATCCCACACGGTTGTGACAATCCGGCCTCATCGTGTCCGGCGTCGCTCGAACGTGGTTCGACCAGTGCTGACACGACGGCGGGCCGCACGTCGATGATCCTCTTGCCGTCTTTGGTCAGACGCTCGACTTCCACCCGCTCCTGCGCGAGGAAAGCACTGACCGCGTCGGCCAGCGTCCCGGGCTCGATTCCGTCGAGCTCGATCCGCCACTCGCTCGCGTCGATGCGCTCGGTGAGGTTGCCACCGGTCGCCTGGACGATGTCGACGACGTCGATGCCGGGCGGCAACGCCTCGTCGAGCGCGATCTTCAACGCCGCCGGGTCGACCCGTTCGACCACGGACACCTCGACGTACTCCGCCTCGCTGGCGACGCCGGTCGGCGCGGCGCCGACCCACGACACTTTCGGGTGAGGGCTGAAGCCCTGCGAGTACGCCATGGGCACACCGGCCCTGCGCAGCGCACGTTCGAACGTACGAGCGATGTCGCGGTGCGAGGTGAAACGCAACCTCCCCCGCTTGGTGTAGCGGAGGCGTAGTTTCTGCACGGCCGCGGCCGACGGATTGTTGGGCTGATTGCGGCTCAGTGGTGCTCCCATGAGGTGTTCCGACGGGTGAGCGGTCCCATCGGCGCAGGCTGTTCGTCCAGGAGGACGGTACCGTGAACCTGATTCAGAACGTTCAGCTTGTCTAGATCGTTGCGCGTGGCTACGGTCCGGCTTGTCTGGACGCCCTGCCAACCTGGAGGTCCCTGGTGCCTCTGCTCCACCGCGCACGGGCTGCGGCGACGACCGCCCTGCTCGCGGCCGGGTGCTTGGTGGCGTCCCTGCCCGCAGGTGCCGAACCGATCGTCGACTCGTGCATCCAGCCGGGGCCGGTCCTGCGCTACCTCGTGGTGTTCTCGCAGCTCACGCCCGCCGCGGCGGCGGACGCGGAGATCACCGAGGCCTGTGGCACCACGACCGTCTACTACCCGGAGATCGGGGTCGCGGTCGCCACGTCGCCGGACCCGAGCTTCCTCAAGCTGATCGGCCCGCAGCGCGCGTACAGCGCCCAGGCCGAGAGCATCGCCAAGCGTTCGGCGAAGCGCAAGAAGGACGACACGGAACTGTTCCGGCCGTCGGGACTGCGCTCGGGCGAGCAGTGGGACATGGATCTCATCAAGGCACCGGCCGCGCACGAGATCTCGACGGGCTCCAAGTCCGTCGTCGTGGGCGTGCTGGACTCCGGGATCGACCCGCGCCACCCGGATCTGGCGCAGGCGCTGGCTCCGGAGCTGTCCGCGGGGTGTTTGACCGGTAAGCCCGATACGTCGCCTTCCGCGTGGGCGCCGACGACCTCGGCCCACGGCACGCACGTAGCCGGGACGATCGCCGCCGCTGACGACGGCCGTGGCACCACGGGTGTCGCGCCGGGCGTGCGCATCGCGTCCGTGAAGGTCGTCGACGACGACGGGTTCATCTACCCCGAGTACGCCGTGTGCGGGTTCATGTGGGCCGCCTCGCAGAGCATGACCATCACCAACAACAGCTACTTCATCGACCCGTACCTGTTCACGTGCCAGAGCGAGCCCGGTCAGCGCGTGATCTACGAGGCCGTGCGTCGCGCCGTCGACTACGCCACCTCTCGCAACGTGCTGACGGTCGCCGCGGCGGGCAACAACGCGGCGGACCTGTCGCGGCCGGGGCGTGACTCGGTATCGCCGACGAACGGCGACGCGCAGACACGGCCCGTCGACCCCTCGTGTGTGGTGTTGCCGGCGCAACTCAAGAACGTGGTCGGGGTGTCGGCGGTGGAGTCGACAAAGACCAAGGCCGGGTACAGCTCCTACGGGCTCGGTGCGATCGACGTGACCGCGCCCGGTGGCGACACGCGGACGCCGTCTGGCTGTGTGTTGTCCACGGTGCCGTCTGGTTATGACTACTCGTGTGGAACGTCGATGGCGACCCCACACGCGGCCGGAGTGGCGGCGTTGATCGCGTCGACGCATCCGGACACGGACGCGCTGTCGTTGGGGCGGATGCTGAACGCGCAGGCGGCGACGCTGGCGTGCCCGGCGGACTACGACCTGAACGGGACCGGGGTGCAGGACGCGTTCTGCACGGGCTACTCGGAGTACAACTCCTTCTACGGCCACGGGCTCGTGGACGCGCTGGCCGCTGTCACGAAGTAGGCCGCTTCAGCTCGAAACGCACGCGGGGCCCCCTTTCGGAGGCCCCGCGTTTCGGTTGAGCGTTACGGGGTGAGCGCCGGGTTCTTCACCGGGGAGCCGACACCGACCGGGGAGATCGGCAGCAGCTTGCGACCCGTCGGGCCGACCTCGATGTCCGTGCCCATCGCCGGGCACACGCCGCAGTCGAAGCACGGCGTCCAGCGGCAGTCGTCCTGCTCGCGCTCGTCCAGCGCGTCCTGCCAGTCGGCCCAGAGCCATTCCTTGTCGAGGCCCGAGTCGAGGTGGTCCCAGGGCAGGACCTCCAGCTCCTCGCGCTCGCGGGTGGTGAACCAGGCGAGGTCGACGCCGAGCGGTTCCAGGGCTTCGGCGGCCTTGGTGGTCCAGCGGTCGTAGCTGAAGTGCTCGGTCCAGCCGTCGAACCGGCCGCCGTCGCGCCACACGGCCTCGATGACCTTGCCGATGCGGCGGTCACCGCGGCTGAGCAGGCCTTCGATGAGGCTGGGCTTGCCGTCGTGGTAACGCATGCCGATGTTGCGGCCGAGGCTGCGGTCCGAGTTCACGGCGTCGCGGAGCTTGCGGAGGCGGTCGTCGACCGTGTCCGGGTCGCACTGCGCGGCCCACTGGAACGGCGTGTGCGGCTTGGGCACGAACCCGCCGATCGAGATGGTGCAGCGGACGTCGTTGCGGCCGCTCGCCTGGCGTCCGGCGCGGATGACGTTCTTGGCCATCTCGGCGATCTGCAGGACGTCCTCGTCCTCCTCGGTGGGCAGGCCGCACATGAAGTACAGCTTCACCTGCCGCCAGCCGTTGGAGAACGCGGCCGACACCGTCCGGATGAGGTCCTCTTCGGACACCATCTTGTTGATGACGCGCCGCATCCGCTCGCTGCCGCCCTCGGGCGCGAAGGTGAGGCCCGAGCGCCTTCCGTTGCGGGACAGCTCGTTCGCGAGGTCGATGTTGAACGCGTCGACGCGCGTGCTCGGCAGGCTCAGGCCCGTGTTGGTGCCCTCGTAGCGGTCCGCGAGGCCCTTGGTGATCTCGGCGATCTCGCTGTGGTCGGCGCTGGAGAGGCTCAGCAGGCCGACCTCTTCGAAGCCGGTCGCCTCCAGTCCCTTCTGGACCATGGCGCCGATGCCCTCGATGGACCGCTCGCGCACCGGGCGGGTGATCATGCCCGCCTGGCAGAAGCGGCAGCCGCGCGTGCAGCCGCGGAAGATCTCGACGCTCATGCGCTCGTGGACGCTCTCGGCGAGCGGCACCAGCGGCTGCTTCGGGTACGGCCACGCGTCGAGGTCCATCGTGGTCCGCTTGAAGACGCGGTACGGCACGCGGTCGCGGTTCGGCACGACGCGCTGGATGCGGCCGTCCGGCAGGTACTCCACGTCGTAGAAGCGCGGGATGTACACGCCGCCGGTCTCGGCGAGCCGGGTCAGCACCTCGTCGCGGCCGCCGGGGCGGCCCTCGGCCTTCCAGTTCTTGACGATCTCGGTGATCTCGAGGACGGCCTCTTCCCCGTCGCCGAGCACCGCCGCGTCCACGAAGTCCGCGATCGGCTCGGGGTTGAACGCCGCGTGCCCACCGGCGACCACGATCGGGTCGTCCTCGGTGCGGTCCTTCGCGTGGATCGGGATGCCCGCGAGGTCGAGCGCCGTGAGCATGTTCGTGTAGCCCAGCTCCGTCGCGAAGCTGATGCCGAACAGGTCGAACGCCTTGACGGGCCGATGCCCGTCCACCGTGAACTGCGGGACCTCGTGCTCACGCATGAGCGCCTCGAGGTCCGGCCACACCGCGTAGGTGCGCTCGGCGAGCACGTCCGGCAGCTCGTTGAGGATCTCGTAGAGGATCATGACGCCCTGGTTGGGCAGGCCGACCTCGTACGCGTCGGGGTACATCAAAGCCCAGCGCACGGACGCCGCGTCCCAGTCCTTGACGGTCGCGTTGAGCTCCCCGCCGACGTACTGCACCGGCTTGGAGATCCGCGGCAGAAGTGGCTCCAACCTGGGGAAAACAGACTCGACACTCACACGACCAGAGTAACGGCCCTCACGTGGTGGGGCCGAATCGCGGTGTTGAGCGGTCTGGGAGGCGGGTGGCGGGGAGGTTTTCGGGGGTGGGGCGCGATCTTGGGTGATCACCGCGGTGCTTGGTGCGGGCGGATCTGAGATGCGGGGTGCGCTGGTGGGGCGACATGTGGGGGCCGGCGTGGGTGGGAGCTGGTGCAGGTAGGGGCGCGGCGGAGACGGGGCAGCGAGGCGGAGCCGCAGCAGCGAGGCGGGATAGGAGTGGGGGCCGGTGGCAGCCAGGCGATGCGGCGCCAGCCAGGCGGCAGCGGCGGGAGGCACGGCAGCCGAGGCGGAACTGCGGCAGCGAGGCGAGGTAGGCCGGGCGAGGGGCCGGGCGAGGGGGCCGGGCCAGGCGGAGCGAGACAGGCGGGGCGGGCCAAGCGAGGCGACGGCGGCCAGGCGGCGGAGGCAGAGGGCGGGAGGCGCGGCAGTCCGAGGCGGAGGCAGCCGAGGGGCGCGGGTGGGCTCGGCTTGTGCGGGACCTTGCGCGTGGGCCGGGTCGGGCCGGGTCGAGGCGCGGCAGCGGCGGCGGAGCGGGCCGGACGGGGACGGAGCGGCCGAGGCGGGTTGGGGCAGGCCGGACGGGACGGAGCGGCCCAGCCGAGGCGAGGTGGGGCGCCTGGGGTTGGGCGAGGCGCGGTCGAGCGGCGGCAGTCGGGCGCAGCGGCGGCAGTCGGGCGCAGCGGAGGCAGTCGGGCGCAGCGGAGGCAGTCGGGCGCAGCGGAGGAGGCGGGGGACGTTGCAGTTCGAGGCGGAGGCAGCCGAGGGGGTGCCGGTGGGCTCGACTTGTGCGGGATCTGGCGGTGGGGCGGGGCGGGGCGGGGTCAGTCCAGTAGGAGCTTGCCCAGGCGTCTGGCCGCCACCACCGTTCCTGCGGCTGCCATCACCGCGAAGTAGGCGACGTGGCCGAGCATGCCCCAGCCGACTACGCCCAGCGTTAGGCCGCGCATGAGTTCGATTGCGTGGTAGAGCGGCGTCCAGGACACCACGGTCTGGAGCCAGGCCGGGTAGACCGACAGCGGGTAGAAGGTCGTTGAGAACAGGAACAGGGGCAGCACTGCCAGCTGCACTAGGTCGAAGTCCTGCCACGAGCGCATGAACGTCGTGGCTGCCATACCCACTGCGGCGAACGCGAAGGCCACCAGCAGGGCCACCGGCAGGGCTAGCAGCGCCCACGGTGACACGATCAGGCCCATCGCTAGCATCACGGCCAGGAAGCCCGCCGAGTACAGGCCGCCGCGCAGCAACGCCCAGGCGATCTCGCCCATCGCTATGTCCAGCGGGCCCATCGGTGTCGTGAGCATCGCGTCGTACAGCTTGATGTACTTGAACTTGAAGAACACGTTGAAGGTCGCGTCGTACACGGCACCGTTCATCGCCGACGCTGCCAGCAGGGCGGGCGCCACGAACGTCGCGTAGCTGATCGGCTGGCCGTCCGGGCCGGCCACCGAGCTCACCATCTGGCCGAAGCCGAGGCCCAGCGACCACAGGAACAACAGGGGCTCGAACGCCCCGCCTACCAGCACGAACCACGCGCGCCGGTTCACGAGTGCCGCGCGTTCGACGAGCATGCTCGCCTTTCCGCCGTAGAGGCCGGGCGGGATGACTCGCCACAACAGACCGACGCTCGCGGGCGCGGACTTCTCTCGGTCGAGGGTCTGCGTCATACCGCCAGCCTCCGGTGGAAGAACTTCACGCCGAACGCGATGCCGCCGGCTGTGAGCGCGACGAGATACGCGATGTGCCCCAACGCCGGTAAGAGGGCGATGGTGCCGAACGCCGTGCCCCTGGCGAGCTCGATCCCGTGCCACGACGGCGTCAGCCACACCAGCGGCACCAGCCAGCCGGGCAGCTGGCTGACGGGGAAGAACGCCCCGGTGAACAGCGTCATCGGCATCAGCACGAACCGGAAGATCGTGGTGAAGCCGTCCGGCTTCTCCAACGTGGCGCTGTAGGCCACCAGCGGCGCACTGAACGCCAGCGCCGCCAACGTCGCGAACACGATGGACAGCAGAATCCCGGGCCCGGCGGCGGCGCCGAGGAATGCGGCGATGATCACGAACACCGCCGACCGCGCGGCCAGCTGCGACCCGAGCCACATCATCTGCCCGTAGAGGACCTGCGCCGGGGTGATCGGCGTGGCCACCATGGCCACGAAGGACTTCTGCCACATGAACTGCGACAGGACCGGGTAGGTCGACTCGAACGTGGCCCCCTGGATGGCCGAGACCACGACCAGCGCGGGCGCGAGGTACTCGAGGTACGGAACGCCACCGATCAGCGCCGTCGACTGCACCTGGGACCCGAAGCCGAAGCCGAGCGCGACCAGGAACAACACCGGCGTCAGGAAACTCGACACCGCGGTGGACCGCCAGTTGCGCCGGTACCAGGTCCAGAACTTCTCGAAGGTGAACCAGGAGCCCTTGAGCGTGTGCATCAGTCCACCAACGTCCGGCCCGTGAGCCTGAGGAACACGTCCTCGAGCGAACTGCGACGGACGAGGCTCTGCACCGGCCGCACCCCGTGTTCGTGCACTTTGGCCAGTGTCTGCTCACCGTCCTGCGTGTACAACAACAACCGGTCCGGCAACACCTCGACCCGTTCCGCGAACCGTTCCAGATCAGGCTTCTCGGCCCCCGGCACGAACCGCAGCTCCAGCACTTCCCTGGTGGAGTACCGGTTGATCAGCTCGCTGGGCGACCCCTCGGCCGCGATCCGCCCGCCGTCCATCACCACCAGCCGGTCGCAGAGCTGCTCGGCCTCGTCCATGTAGTGCGTGGTGATGATGAGCGTGACGCCGTCCTGCTTCAGCCGGAACAACCTGTCCCACAACAGATGCCGAGCCTGCGGGTCCAAGCCGGTGGTCGGCTCGTCGAGCAGCAGCAGCTCCGGGTCGTTCACCAACGACCGCGCGATCGTCAGCCGCCGCTTCATCCCGCCGGACAACGGCTCGACCTCGTGGTTCGCCCGGTCCGTCAGCTGCGCGAACTCCAGCAGCTCATCTGCCTTCTCGCGACACTTCTGCCGCGACATCCCGAAGTACCTCCCGTAAATCTGGAGGTTCTGCCGGACCGTCAGCTCCGTGTCCAGGTTGTCCAGCTGCGGCACCACCCCGAGCCGCGCCCGGATCTTGGGCCCGTCGCGCTCCGGATCCATCCCCAGGACCTTCAGGTCCCCACCGGTCCGCCCGGACACGCACGAGATCATCCGCATGGTCGACGACTTCCCGGCCCCGTTGGGCCCGAGAAACCCGAAGGCCTCCCCGCGGCGCACTTCGACGTCGACGCCGCGAACGGCCTCGAACGTCCCAAAATGCTTGGTCAGCGCCTTGGCCTCGACGAGGTTGTCCACCTGGCCGACGGTAACGAACAGGTCTGACAATTTTCGACGCATTTACGATCGGGCCCATGCCAGAGATCGAACTGCGGTGGCTGACCGAAGCCGACGACCACCTGCGCGCCGAGATCCACACCGTCGTGCACGACGTCGTGGCAGCGGGCGGCGCCGTCGGCTACCACGAGCCCCCGACCCGGGAACGCATCAACGTCTGGCTGGACGGCGTCCTCAAACAGGCCCGCGACAACGACGCCGCCTTCGGCACGGCCCAAGTGGACGGTGTCGTCCAAGCCGTAGGACTGTGGCGCCGCGGCGGAACCGCCGTCTTCCAGCACCGCGCCGAGATCCAACAGGTCATGTCCCACCCGGACGCCCGCGGCCTGGGACTGGGCCGACTGATCGTGCAGGGTCTCGTAGACCACGCCCGCGAGGCAGGCATCGAAATCGTCATGCTGGGCACGCGCGGCAACAACCACGGCGCCATCGAGCTCTACGAGAGCATCGGTTTCCGCGAATACGGCCGCATGCCCAACGCCATCGCCGTGGGCAACGACCGCTGGGACGCGGTCGACATGTACCTGCCGCTGGGACACCCGGAGGGAACAAACCTCAACGGGTCCAAGCCAGGCGGCCTGGGCTCGAGCCCACGACGGTCCTGACGCGAGCCGTCCTCAACCGGTGAGGCCGTCCCGTCACGACTCGTGACGGGACGACACCGGTGCGCTCAGAGGTTCGGGAACCAGATCTTGATCTCACGCTCGGCCGACTCGGCCGAGTCCGACCCGTGCACCAGGTTGTACTGGACCTCGAGACCGAAGTCGCCGCGGATCGTGCCGGGGGTCGCCTTCTCGACGGGGTCCGTGCCACCCGCGAGCTGACGGAACGCCGGGATCGCGCGCGTGCCCTCGACGACCAGCGCGACGAGCGGGCCGCCGGTGATGAAGTCGACCAGGTCGTTGTAGAACGACTTGCCGTCGTGCTCCGCGTAGTGCTGCTCAGCGGTAGCGCGGTCAGCGGTGCGCAGCTCCAGCGCAGCGAGCTTCAGCCCCTTGCGCTCGATCCGGGCGATCACCTCGCCCACGAGACCACGCTCGACGCCATCGGGCTTAACCAGGACCAGGGTGCGCTCGGACACGACGGGAAACTCCTCAAAACAGGTACGGGAAGTGGCCACAGGGTATCGAACGCCACACCTGCCATAGTTCGCAGAGTGAGTGCAAAGCACACGGGGTCGGCCGTGACCGGCGCCGCAGTCCTCTTCGTTCTGCTCCGGCTCCTCGCCGTGAGCCACTACGACATGCACACGGCGTTCGCCTTGCTGCACACGCTCGACCTGGACGACGCACCCAGCCTGGTCCTGGGCACGTTCATGGCCGACGACCGGATCAGCACGGTCGCGCTGATGATCGTCACACCGGGCACGTTCGTCTACCTGTTCCAGATCCGCGACGATCCCGAAAGACCAAGGTCAGCGGTGCTGCTCGGGCTCATCGTGCTCGTGGCGCTGACGGTGTCGCACACGCTCACCTACCACCGCTGGTGGGTGCCGGTCGGTGAGCTCGTGGCGGGTGCGGTCATGTTCGTCTCGATCAGGAACGCTCGCTGGTTGCTGCACTGGTTCGCGCTGATGAGCACCGCGACCGCCCTCGCGGTGGCCGCGATCGTCAGCACCCCGTGGGTCCCGAGGGAACGCATCAACGACGCCGAGGACGTCTACGTGTTCGAGACCAGCCCGGGCTTCCTGAAAGTCCTCAAAGCGCAGGACCGCAAGTTCGCGATCCTGCGCACCGAGGACGTCCGCAAACGCGAGGAGTTAGCCGCGCACTAGTGCACCAGCACGGGCTGTCCGTCGCGGTCCACCGAAACCTGGCGCAACACGAACACCGCCAGGCCCAGCGCGACCGCCACGAGCACCGCGGAGATCCAGAACGCCAGGTGGAAGCCCGACGTCAGCGCCTCCAGCCGGCCAACGCCCGAGGCGACCAGCGACGAGGTGTAAGAGGTCGAGGTGGTGGCCAGCACCGCGAGGCCGAGGGCTCCACCCACCTGCGCGGTCGTGTTGACCAGCCCGGACGCCAGGCCCGCCTCGTCGTGCGACGCGCCGGACATCGCCAGCGTCATCAACGCCGGGAACGACAGGCCGAGACCGATGCCGAGCGGCGCCACCGCGGGCAGGATGTCCGTCAGGTACGAGCCGTCGACCGGCACCTGTGTGAACACCACCATGCCGACCAGCATGAACACCAGGCCCACGATCAGCATGTTCCGCTCGCCGAACCGCGAGTTCAGGCGCGCCGACAGGGACACCGAGAACACCGCGATCGCACCGGCGACCGGCATGAACGCCAGACCGATCTCCAGCGGCGAGTACGCGAGCACCAGCTGCATGTAGAGCGTGCCGAGGAAGAACAGGCCGAACATGCCGGCGACCATGGAGATCTGCACCAGGTTCGCGCCGGTCACGTTGCGGGACTTGAACACCCGCAACGGCAGCAGCGGCTTCGCGGCGGTCCGCTGCCTCCAGACGAAGCCGGCCAGCAGCGCCAGTGCGACCGCGCCGAGTCCCAGCGTCTGCACCGAGCCGAAGCCGTAGTGCTCCGCCTTGACGATCGTGTACACGCCGAGCATCACCGCGGCCACGATCAGCAGCGCGCCCAGCACGTCCGCGCCCTCGCGCAGGCCCAGGCCGACCGAGTCGGGCACCAGGCGCACGGCGGCGATGGCGGCCACGATGCCGATCGGGAGGTTCACGAAGAAGATCCAGTGCCACGACATGGCGTCCGTCAACACGCCACCGAGCAACAGGCCGATGGACGCACCCGCCGCCGCGACGAAGCTGAACACGCCGATGGCGCGCCTCTGCTCGTCAGGCTTCGGGAACATCGTCACGACCATGCCCAGCGTCACGGACGTGGCCAGTGCACCGCCCGCACCCTGCACAAAGCGAGAAATGATCAGCATCTCGGAGCTGAACGACACGCCGCACAGCAGCGACGCGACCGTGAAGACGCCGAGGCCGATCAGGAACACCTTCTTGTGCCCGATCAGGTCACCCAAACGCCCGGCGAGCAGCAGCAGACCGCCGTAGGCGATCAAGTACGCGTTGACGACCCACGCCAGACCGGCCTGGCCGAACTTGAGGTCTTCTTCGATCGCGGGCAGCGCCACGTTCACGATCGTCTGATCGAGAACGATCATCAGCATGCCCGCGCACAGGACGATCAGCGCCAGCCAGCGCGAGTCCGTCTTCGGTCCCCCTGAAGTCATAAGAGGAACCGTAGCAGATAGTTTTGTACGGGACTATCTCTTATCCGACTGCATGACGCAGAGCACGCTTGCGCGGCGGCTTCTCGCACGGCATCGGCGTGCTCAGCCGGCCCTCCGTCAACCGGGTCAGCCCCCGCACCATGCCTTCGCGCTCATCGGCGGGCAACGAGCTCAGCACGCTCTCGTACACGTCCGCCACGACCTGGTCGGCCTTCTCGACGATTGCCCGGCCCGACTCGGTCACGGCGACGACGCGGGCACGGCGGTCGGTCGCGGACGGCCTGCGCTCGGCGTAGCCGGCGGACTCGAGGGCGTCCAGCGTCACGACCATGGTCGTCTTGTCGATGCTGATCATCTCGGCGATCTCGGACTGCGTGTGCTCCGCGTCCAGCGCTCCGGACAACACGCAGCGGGCTCGCGGAGTCAATCCGATCTCCGCGAGCCGCGCCGTCAGCTCGGTCTCCAGTGCGTGCGACGTCCGATGCAGCAGCATCATCAAGTCAGTACACATCGTCGTGCCCATGAGACCTACGGTACCAAATTATCTAAACCTCAACTATCTGCTAGCGGAACTATCGCTCCAGCACCACAACCGATCGCGCCGCTCCAGCACGCTTTTCGCTGGTCAGCGGCCTCCACTCCCCCGCAGGCAGCGCAACGGCCTTGTCCGTCGGGTACGGGTTGATCACCACGACCATGCCCCGGCGACCGCCGTCCACGTCCGGCCCGACCGTGTCGTCGATGTGCATGACGATCACCCCCGACTCGGCCGCGGGGAAGGACACCTTCTGCTGGACCAGGTCCGCCGACCCGAGCGAGAACAGCGGCGACGACTTCCGGATCCGCAACAGCTCCAGCGTCGCGTCGAGCGAGGCCTTCATGTCCGAGGACGACGGCTTCGCCATACCCAGCAACGGCTTCGCGTACGGCCACTTCGACTCGTTGTCCGCCTTGGGCGGCAACCCACGACCGAACCCGTTGTCGCGCAACGACGGGTCGTAGGGGTTGAACCAGTCACCTGAGTCGAAGCTGTTGCGGTCCAACGACTTCGAGCGCAGGAACTCGGTACCCGCGTGCACGAACGGCCGCCCCTGCCCGAGCAGCACCGGTGCCAGCGCCACCGTCTGCATCTTCACGCGATCATCCATGGACGTCTCGGGCTTCAGCTTGTAGGTCAACGCGTCGAACAACGTCTCGTTGTCGTGCGCGTCGACATACGTGATGGCCTCCAACGGCTGGCCGGTGTACCCGGCAGCAGACCCGTTGTACTTGACGTCCCGGCCCGAGACCACAGGCCCGGCCGTCGACCGGAAGCGATAAGCAGCCATGTTGCCCGCCATGCCCAGCTTCACCAGGTCGCTGTAATTCTCCAGCCGCGCCGCCACATCTCCATTCGCGGGCGAGGAGTTCACGTCCCCGGCAAGACCGGAGCCGAGGCCCTGCACGCGCGGGTCGTCGTCGAACGGCCCACCGCCACGCACGGCGTCGCGCAGCCGGTCGCTGAACGTGCCGACGCCCGTACCGGCCATGTTCGCCTGCGTGGCCTGCTCGAACCGGGCGTTGCCGCCGACCTCGCCGAAGTCCCAGCCCTCGCCGTAGACGCCGATCTTGCGCCCGTCCACGCCGTCGCGTTCCACGGTCAGCGCGTCCAGAGCGGCCCGCACCGCGAGGATGTTCGCCTTCGGGTGGTGGCCCATCAGGTCGAACCGGAAGCCGTCGACCTTGTAGTTGCGCGCCCAGCGCACCACGGAGTCCACGACGAGCTTGCCCATCATGGCGTTCTCGGTCGCGGTGTTCGCGCAGCACGTCGAGTTCGCGACCGAGCCGTCGAGGTTGAGCCGCTGGTAGTAGCCGGGGACGACCTTGTCGAGCACCGACGTCGGTGCGTCACCGGACGCCGCCGTGTGGTTGTAGACCACGTCCACCACCACGCGGTTGCCGTTGTCGTGCAACGACTTCACCATCTCGCGGTACTGCTTCGACCGCGCCCAGCCGTTCTGCGCGTCCGCCGTCGCGTACGAACCCTCCGGCACGTCGTAGTGGAACGGGTCGTAACCCCAGTTGAAGCCATCACGAGCAGCCACCGCACCCACGCAGGCCTGCTGCTGGTCGGAGTCCGCGGGCAGCGAAGGCAGATCACACGCGGGCGTGGCCTGGTCCGCACGCTTCTCGGGGATCGTCGCGATGTCGAACGTCGGCAGCAGGTGCACGGTGTCCATGCCCGCCGCAGCCAACGCGTTGAGGTGCTTCATGCCCACCGAGTCGCGGTGCGTGAACGCCTTGTACGTGCCGCGTTCCGCCGCCGGGACGGACTGGTCGTTGATCGAGAAGTCCCGCACGTGCAGTTCCGTGATCGCGCCACCGATACCGCGAGCGATGTCCCGCGACCAACCCTGTGGCATCGAGCGGGAGTCCTTCAGATCCGCGAACTGCGAGTGCGTCGAGTTCACCGACAAAGCAACGGAGTACGGGTCGGTGACCACGACCGTGCGCTGCCAGTTGGTGACCTCGAACTGGTAGTACTTGTTCTTCCAGTCGCCAGAACCGGTCCACGAGCCCGACGCGTCGTCGCGCTTGAGCTGCACGACCTTCCGAGGCGTGCCGGAAGGCTCGTCGAACAGCCGCAGCTTCACGTTCTGAGCCGTCGGCGCCCACAACCGGATCGACGCGCGGTCGTGGTCGAACGTCGGCCCGAACGTCAGTTTCGTTGCCACAGTGGCATAACGGTCGTCGAGCACCCCGGCGATCTGCACGCCCGTCCGGTGCCGGATCGCACCGCCCGCGTCGACGTGCACAGCGGAGAGCTTGTCCCGCAACGCCTCGTCGACGAACCCGCGCACCGCGAACACCGGCTTGCCCTTGAGGTGCGGGAACTGCACCGGAACCTCGTCAGTCGTCGGCGACAGCCGCAGCACACGTGAGCCGTACTCGAGCCGGTAACCATCCGACTGCACGGACGGCACGTCCCAGACGACCTTGTCCTTCGCGATCCAGATCGCCTTGGCCTTGGTCAGGTCGTCGTCGGCGGCGGGACCGGCGTTGGGCGGCAGCAGATAGGTCTCGTTGCCCTGCAACTGCCACACCTCGTTCCCCTTCTGACCCAGGTCGAGGAACTGGTCGGGCCCGGGATCCTTGGCGTCGCCGCGGTGGATGATGTAGCTCAGCCCGGCCGCACCGGCAGCGAGCGGCACCGACCAGTACACGCCATATGCATCTCGCCCGTCCGGGACGCGCGACTGGTTCCAGCCCGGCGAAGGCTCGGCGGAACCCGTCCAGTGGTACATCGCCCAGTCGGTGTAGTCGCCGTCCGCGCGGTTGTAGTGGATCACCGCCCGGTTCTCGGCGGCGGCCTTCGTAGCGTGGACCTTCCCGCCCGCGACCCACGAGTGGCCACTCGTGAACTTGCCGGACGCCTCGACGGTCGTGCCGCGCACGACGGAGAAGTCCGTGGTGGGCGGTAGCTCGGCAATACCGTTGGAGAACGGAACATCCGGCCGTCCGGCAACGCGCACGACAACGCCGGCCGAGTCACCCAGGTAGTGCACAACCGCCTTGCCGGTAGCCGCCTGCTCAGAGGCGTACACCGGCGTCTGCCCCTGCTTCAGCCACACCTCGGGCGTCACGCTGGGGTCGACGAACCGGTCGACCGAGGTGTCCTTCTCATCGCCCTTGTGCGCGATGATCCCGACGGACTTGGCACCGGGCTTCAGCTTGATCCACGCGAAGCGCCCGTAGGCGTCCTCGCCCGCGAACGGCAGCGGCGCGTTCCAGTCGACCGGCGTCTCGACGTCACCCCAGGCGTGCAGGCCCCAGCCGTCGTACGAATCCCGCTGGTAGTGCACGACCAGCCAGTCCGGGTTCTTGGTGCCGGGGTCGGGAACCGGCGGCGCGGCCACGAGCGACACGAACGCGCCGTCCGCGCCGATCTCGCCCGACTTCGCCACCACCCGCAGCTCGACGCGCTTGCCCACGGCAGCACCCGGAAGTGCCGCCAGGTCAGCGAAAACGCGGTAGGGAGCAGCGTCGTCGGTGCCGAGCACGGTCCAGTCGGAGGTCCCTTCGAGCCGTGCCGCGAACGTGGCCGCCGCGTTGGGCGTGCTGATGCCGTCCGCGCGCAGCTCGACGCGCTTGTCCAGCACGGTTCCGGCGGCCGGGGCGACCAGGACCGGCGACGGCTTCGACGCCACGACGTCACTGGTTCCCTTGAGCACCAACGACGACAGCGCGGGCACGGTCACCGTTACCCGGCCGTTCACCACCTGCGCGTTCTCGAAAGAAGCAGAAGAAACAGGCACGGTCACGGTCGCGGGCGAGGTGCCGGCGTTGGCCACGACGAGGTGCTCACGGCCGAGAATCCGGCTGAACGCGAACACGTCACCGTCGGCGTACCTCAGAACCTGGTTGCCGTCCCGCCACACCGGGTCCTGGTCGACCTGCGCCGCCAGGGCCTTGAGCTGCTGATACAGCGGATGCGAGGTGTTGTAGTTGTCGACGGCGCCGGTGCGGTCGGAGCCGACCAGCTTCTCCGCCATGTACTCGGGCGTCTTCGAGGCGAACATGTCCTGACGTGCCAGCTTGTCGCCGCCCGTGCCCGCGAAGCCCTGCTCGTCGCCGTAGTAGACGACGGGGTTGCCGCGCCACAGGTACATCAGGGTGTTGCCGAGCTTGAGCCGCTCCAGCAGTTCCGCGTCCGAGATGCCCGGCCGGTCGTTGCGGATCATCCACGCGATCCGGCCCATGTCGTGGTTGCCCAGGAACGTCGGCAGCGACGAGGCGTTGGAGTCGGCGTCGGTGTAGCGGTCGTCGTCGAGCAGCACCTCGCCGAGCCGCTGGGAACCCTTGCCGGACAGGAAGCTCAGCGCGCTGCTCTGGAACGGGAAGTCCAGCGTGGCCTGCATGCGGCCGGTCGTCGTGTACTTCGAGGTGTTCTCCGGCGAGGAGTCGAAGACCTCGCCGAACACGAAGAAGTCCTTCTTGCCCTTGCGGTTCGCGTACTGCTTCACGTGCGGCGCGAGCGCCTGCCAGAACTCGATGTTGACGTGCTTGACGGTGTCGACGCGGTAGCCGTCGATGTCGAGCGTGTCGATCCAGCTGGTGAAGATGTCCTTCATGCCGTTGACCACGCGCGGGTGCTCGGTCATGAGGTCGTCGAGGCCGGAGAAGTCGCCCTGCTCGCTGGACTCGCCGGAGAACGTCGAGTCGCCGCGGTTGTGGTAGAGCGTGGAGTCGTTGAGCCACAACGGATACTTCGTCGGTCCACGGCGGACCGGCGTGTACGGGAAGGACTTCTGCGCGTCGAGCTTCGGAAAGTCCTTCTTGCCCGCGTAGTCCGCGAGGGTGAAAGGTTTGCCGTCGGCGTCGAGGTACGGCTGCGCGCCCGTGCTGACGTACGCGGTCTTGTTCTCGGCGTACTTGATGACGTCGGCGGTGTGGTTCGCGACGATGTCGAAGAACACCTTGATCCCGCGGCGATGCGCGTCGCGGATCAGGTCGCGCATCTCCTGGACAGTGCCGAAGTGCGGGTCCAGCTTGGTGAAGTCGACAGTCCAGTAGCCGTGGTAACCGGCGGAGTCACCTTGGACCCACTGGTTGAGGAACATCGGCGTCATCCAGATCGCCGTGATGCCCATGCCGTCGAGGTAGTCGAGCTTCGACCGCAGGCCCTTCAGGTCACCGCCGTGGTAGAAGCCCTTGTCCGCGGGGTTGAAGCCGTTCTCGGCGCCGGCCGAGCGGCCGCGGTCGTTGCCAGGGTCGCCGTTCGCGAACCGGTCCGGCATCACGAAGTAGAAGCGCTCACCCCGCAGGTCGTCTCGCTTGGGTGGCAACGCGAGCTTCGCGTCTCCTTCGCGCACACCGGGCGCTATGTCCACCACCTCCCCCACGGCCAGACGTTGCTGTGGTGCGGCAACGGCCTGAACGGGTGTGAGTGGCAGCAGAACCAGTGCAGCGAGCGCGGCGACGACCCGACGCATCGCGACCTCCTTGTCGCAACTTCTTGCAGGGTTGCTGCACGAAACCACGACAAACACCGGGAAACAATACGTCGAGCCCTGCAAATTTTTGCGATCAGCCTGCCGGACGCTTGTAGGTGATCGCGATGCGGAGCGGGTGCGACCGCCACTCGTTGACCGCCATCCCGGCGATCACGCCGATGCCCTCGACGGACTCCGGGGTCGCGGGCGCGCTGCGGCTCGGTGACCCGGCCAGCGGCCCCTCCGCAGGCGGAGGCGAGAACTGGGCGATGACGACCTGCTGTCCCTCGTGCTGCTGCACCGCCAGCAGGACGTGCGGATCCATCTGCTCGCCCTGGTTCTGGATCGGCTCGAGAGAGAGGTACTCACCACGTTCCGCCGCGACACCGGACATCCGGCCGGCCCACCTGAACGCGTCCATGACGTCGTCGTCGGACAGCTCGGCGTCCGCCTCCGGCAGCGTGACCTGCACGAGGTGCGTGCCGTGCGCCGTCATGTTGCCGTCGGTGGTGAAGCGGTCGGGGATCATCGCCTCGCCGGTCTCGACGTCGATCATGAGCATGTCGCGGAACCGGATGTCCGCGAGGGGCGACCGGCCCATGACACCGCAGCCGAGCATCTCCTTCAGCTTCGGGTCGGTCATCCGCCAGTAGGTCGTTTGGTCACCGATCTGCAGGCCGACGAAGTCCTTGACCGGCAGGCTGGGCAGCGCCGTCACGAGGGTCTGACCCGGCGCGACGGGCGGTGGTGGCGCCTGGACCTGGAACGGCGGCAGCGAGGCGAACTGCGGGTCGACCCGTGCCGTGCGGACGACGTGGTGAGCCCACGCGCGCACGCGGGACAACGGATGGTCGGGGAACCTCGCGTCGTAGCGGGGATCGTCGCCGGCGTGGAACGGCAGCACGCCCTGCAGCTCCGGCGCGTACGGGTGCGGCCTGATCCAGTTCTGGAACCCGATCTCCGCCGCCAGCACGCCCTCGCGCATGCCCGTCGTGCCGCGCTCGATCGCGCCGAACTGCAGCACGGCACTGCAGTTCGCCTTCGGGATCGTGAAGGAGCAGACGAAGATCTGCCCGTTCGGCTGGTTCCGCAACGGCATCTTGATGATCCGCAGCAACGCGGGCACACCGGCGAGCTGGACCAGCTGCGCCTCGATCAGGCAGCCGCTCTCCCCGTGGAGCAGGGCGAGGTCGTGCCTGAGCCTGGGCAGGTCGTCCAGCCCGGCCGGCAGGTCCGGGACCAGGTTGTAGTAGGCCAGTTCTGCCTGATCACCGCTGGGGTGCTGCCAGGAGTTCTGGCTGAGCTGGTGGAAGCCGGTGGTGTCGAACGAGATGGGCACACACCGACCCTATTGCGACCTCTAGGCGGCCTTCAGCGTTTTGGACCAGAGCGATGCGCCGGTTGCGTCACGCAGCCACACCGTGAGCTCGTGGCGGTTCGCCTCGACCTCGCCGAAGTGCTGGAACCCGTCCAGAGGCGAGGTGTTCGGAGCGGGCGGGGCGTGCACGAACACGGCTTCCGGGCCGAACGTCGGGTCGAGCGCGTTCGGACCGAACGCACCCGCGTGCGCCGGGCCGGACACGAACTCCCAGAACGGGTCGAAGTCGCCCACGGCCGCGCGCTCCGGCGAGTAGTGGTGCGCGGCCGTGTAGTGGACGTCCGCGGTGAGCCACACGGTGTTGCGGACGCGACGCTTCTTCAGTTCGCGCAGCACCCAGGCGATCTCGTGCTCACGGCCGTCGGGAGCACCCGGCAGGCCGTTCGCGACGCCCTCGATGTCGACGCCGTCCGGGACCGTGAGGCCGATGGGCAGGTCCGCCGCGATGATCTTCCATGTGGCGGTGCTGCGGCTGAGCGCGTCCACGAGCCACTTCGCCTGCTTCTCGCCGAGGATCACGCCCGGCTGGTCCTTGGGCGAGGTGTTCTTGTCCTTGTAGGTGCGCATGTCGAGCACGAAGATCTCGATGTTGCGGCCGTAGGAGAACTTCCGGTAGACGCGGCCGTCGACGGCGCGGTGCTGGTCGATCGGCATCCACTCGTGGAACGCCTGGAAAGCGCGCTGTGCCAGCACGTCCACGCGCTTCTCGGTGTACTGAGGGAGCTCGAGGATCTCGCCGGGGTACCAGTTGTTGGTGACCTCGTGATCGTCCCACTGCGCATAGGTCGGGACCTGGGCGGCGAAGCGCTTGAGGTTGTCGTCGAGCAGGTTGTAGGCGAACTGGCCGCGGTACTCGTCGAGCGTCTCGGCCACCTTGGACTTCTCGGGCGTGACGACGTTGCGCCAGATCCGGCCGTCCGGGAGCGTCACCGACTCCTTCATCGGGCCGTCGGAGTAGACGCTGTCGCCGCTGTGGATGAAGAAGTCCGGCTTGCGATCCGCCATCGCCTTGAAGATCGGCATACCGCCGATGTCCGGGTTGATGCCCCAGCCCTGGCCCGCGACGTCACCGGACCACACGAAGCGGACCTGGTCGCGGCCGAGCGGGGCGGTGGAGAAGCTGCCGGTGACCGGCTCGCTGCAGCTGCGGCCGTGCAGGTCCTCGGCCGTGACGCGGTAGTAGGCGGTGCGGCCGGGCAGCAGGTGGCCGACCCTGACCTGGCCGGTGCCGCCCGTCTCCGGCGTGAGCAGCGGACCGCGCACGTGGCGGGAGAGGCGGAACTTCGGGTCGTTGGACACCTCGACGAGCATCCGGGACGGACGGTCCGCGCGCGTCCAGACGATGCCGCCGTCCCAGGTGACGTCGCCGGACTGGACGCCGTGCGTGAGAACCGGGCGGTCGGTCTTGGCGAGGCTGATGCCCGAGGGCACCAGCGCCGCGGCCGTTCCGATTGCGCCTGCCTTGAACAACGTGCGACGGTCGAAGGTCATGCGCGGTTTCTAGTCCCCGCTTCTGACCGGCCGCCGAACCCGAGATGAACTTCAGCAGCGCTTGTCCGTGGCGCCCCACACGTAGTCGGTGACGCCGGAGCCGGTCCGGATGGTGGCGACGGCCTTGGTGCACTTGTCCAGCGTGGCCGCGCCCTTGCCCCACAGCTCCTGCTTGCCGGTGGCCTCGCCGCCGCCGTGCGGGATCTCCTCGCCGCCGCTGAACTCCGCGATCCAGTTGCTGACGTGGACGTCGCGGTGGGAGTTGTAGTACGAGTCCCAGACCCACAGGTACGGGTAGTTCTTGCCGCAGCCGGCGAACTGCTTCACGGAGCCGATCTGCTTGCCCTGGAAGGTGATGGCGCCGGTGGAGCCGATCTGCTTGGCAGAGGCACATCCGGGGACGGTCTCGGCGTGGGCGGTGCCGACACCGACGGACAGCAGCGTCGCGGCCAGTGCGGCGACGAGAGCAAGTGGCTTTCTCACAGCCGCGACGCTGGTGCAGTCCGGTTAGTCAGCGGTAAATCAGGTCAGGCGCTTGAGCCAGTCCGTGATGATCTGCCGTGACGCGGGCGTGGCGTGCACCCACGTCTGCTGGTTCTCGTCGGTGTACTTGACCACGAGCCAGCGGCCGTCCTCGAAGTCGATCGTGGTGAGGAAGGTCTTGGCCCGCTGCCGGCCCTCGCCGTTGCGCTTGGCCGCGTACAGCTTCGCCGTGCCCTTGCGGGGCTGGGCGAGCAGCTGGCGCAGCGCGATCGACGGCGACGGCTTGCCGGCCTGGTGCACGTTGATCTCCGACTCGTGCACGTTGATCGACGCGCCGCGGCCCGCGGGCACGTCCGGGAGCTGCATCGCGAGCACCTCCGGCGCGTTCTCCGGCCGGATCGGGTGCAGCTGCACGAACCCGTTGTCGTGCACGGCGAGAACACCGTGCTGCGAGTTCGCCGCGACCACCACGGGCCTGGTCTCGCTCGGCGTCACCGCGATCCACGCCGAGTAGTCCTGCTCCGCCTTGGCGATCAGGTGCAGCGTGCCGCGCACGTCCGGGTGGTCCAGCCCGACCCTGCGCAGCTCGCCGATGACCTCGCGCTCGATGACCGCGCGCTCGTCCTCGGTCTCGCCGGGCGAGTCGACGGACAGCGCCGGGTGGTACTCCCCGAGCCGCTCCTGCTTCCACAGCACGTCGAACGCGAGGTCGGACAGCTGAATGGACGACCGCAGCACGCTCACCCCCCGATCGTCGGCGGCGCGACCATCGGCATGTCACCGATGATCTCGTTGGTGTTCTCCTCGTTGATCAGGTAGTCGGCCGACTTGTGCTCCAGGTCGTCCTCCCCCTGCCCCTTCTGGCCGTGGCCGCCCATGCCGCCCGCACCGGCCCTGCCCGCCGCGCCCGCGCCACCGCGCCCGGCGGCGTTCGGGCCGCCCTCCGCGCCCATGCCGCCGAACACACCGGACTTGCCGCCGGGCTGCTGCTGCCCCGAGGTGCCGCTACTGGTGCCGCTGAGGCCGCCACCGCCGAGCCGGCCGGAGCCGCTGCCGCCACCGAGCTTGCCCGCCGCGCTGCCACCGGGACCACCTGGGCCTCGGCTCGCGCCGCCACCGGGACCGCGGCCGGAGCCCGAGCCGCCGGGTCCGTTCAGGCCGCCGGGGCCGACCGGCACACCGATCGGCGGGATGCCCGTGTTCGGCGGGCGCTCGATCACGCTGCCGACGGGCGGCTTGCCGGGGAACTCGGTCCTCAGAGGACTGTTGACGTCTCCTCCGACGGCCTGGGACGTCGTGGTGTCGTTGCCACCGGTGATGGTGCCGGGTGGGGTCCACGTGGTGCCACCGGTCGTGCCTTGCGGGGTGCCGGTCGAGGTCGAGTGGTTCGGCGTGCCGCGCGGGACACTCGAGTTGTCGACGTTGTTGCCGGTCTTGTCCCGGCCGTCGTCGCCACCGGTGTTGACGACCTCGACCTGCAGGTTGTCCGCCGTGACGCCGGGGAACTCCTGGGGCAGCTCACCGCGGTTGGTGTTGCTCGCGCTCTGGAACTCCTTGTAGACCTTCCGGTTGTGCGACTCGTCGCCGTTGTAGGCGTTCACCGCGTCCTCGGTGTCCGTGTCCCACGGCGACAGGTCGTCCCAGATGTCCGTGTCCGGCTTGCTCGCCGGCATGTTCTTGAGCTGAGCCTTGTTGTAGTTGAACTGGTAGACCTGATTGGACAGCGAGCGGTCGGCCTGCCGCAGCGCGTCCTGCATCTGGATCATGGCCTGGTTGATGGGGTTGGCGGCGGCCTGAGCGGCGTCGGAACTGGCCCCGGTCCACGCCTCGCCGAGCGTCTCGCCGACCCTCTTGAGGCGCGACTCGACTCCTGCGTAGCTGCGTTCCAGGTTGCCGGCGACGGTCGCGGCCTGCTGCGCGGACGCGGTACCGGGTCCGCCGGTCATCTGGGCGTAGATCTCGTGCCCGGAGAACCCCTCGGCGCGGGAGTTGTCCTGGGTGAAGCAGCTGGGCGCGGGTCCTGTCATTTCGCACCTGCCTTGATCGTGGTGATGGCGAGAGTGGCGAACTCGGTGGCGGCACCGCACGGGTCCGCGAACTTGGCGCTGCCGGTGGAGCTCTGGAACGTGGAGCCGATCGTCCTGCTGTCGGAGACGCCGACGAGAAGCTCGCAGCTACCGCTCGCGCGCCCGTCGCTGACGAGGGCGATGTACGCGGGATAGCCCTGGATGTCCGGCAGCTGCTCGAACACCTGGTAGGTCGAGTCCTTCTTGGCGAGGATCGAGGAGATGCTGGTGCCGTCCGGAAGGATCGCGATGCCGGGCGACATCTTCGCGGGCGTGCTGGTGCCGAGCCAGATGCACGCCGTTCCGACAGCACCGGGGTTCGTCCTGCCGCTGACTCCGGGCAGTCCGAACGCCTGCACCTGGGCCGGGGTGACCGCGCTGCACGGATCGGCCTCGAAGGCCTTCACGTCGAGCGGGTTCCCGATCTTGGGCGCTGCGCCGCCGTTGCCGGTGCTGGTCGTCGGCGTGCCGGTCGTCGGCGTGCCGGTGGTGCCA
This sequence comes from Lentzea sp. NPDC005914, assembly GCF_040629405.1. Lineage (NCBI taxonomy): Bacteria > Bacillati > Actinomycetota > Actinomycetes > Pseudonocardiales > Pseudonocardiaceae > Lentzea > Lentzea sp. NPDC005914. The sequence goes on from NZ_JBEXVQ010000035.1 coordinate 64,108, forward strand.
CCGCTGTCGCCGCATCCGGCCAGCAGGGCGAGTGCGGCGGTACCGGCGACGATGGTTCGGATGCGCAACTGCTCAGTCCTTCGGCTTGAGATTGGCCTGGTTGCCCTGCTCGGTCTGCTCGTACTGCTGCAGCGTGGCCTTCAGGTTGTCGATCCGGGTGGTCAGCACGTCCTGGAGCTGCTGGTTGGACTGCTGGTGCATCTTGCCCGCGTTGCCGGCCCAGTTCGCGTAGACCTTGCTCGGCATGTCCAGACCGGCGGCTTGAACGGTCGCCAGCGTGAAGCCGGCCTGATGCGACATCTGCAGCTCGTCGCGGATCGACTCGTACTCCTTGATGGCGGCGCGCAGTGTCTCGAGATCGACCTTGGTCCCACTCATCCCCAGTGCCCTCCTTGCAGATTCGTGCGCCAAGGAGCATAGCGCCGGGTCAGGAGGCTTGTCCGGGCTTCAAAGCACGATCGGGTGAACAAGACGAAGGTTCACCACGGCATTGCGACAAGTACGGGTACGAAGTTCCGCACGGCCCGTTCATCGCGCTATTTCGTCAGCGTTTCATTGCTGAATTGCGGTCAGCGAGACATGTCCGCTCACTCGGCCGGTTGCTGTTGCTGCGCGGGCAGGCGCCCTTCGGCCATGCGCTTGAGCAGGTCCTTGCGCAGCCACAGCATGTAGATCCACACGAGGCCGAAGATCACGCCGATCACGCCCAGCGCGGGCAGCAGGATCCAGGTGGCGATCAGGAGCACGTGCAGGCCCACGACGGCGGCGATGGCCCACGGGCGTCGGACGAAGGCGCACATCGCGATGAACACCGCGATGAAGCCGAACGCCACCCAGCCGGCCAGGGTGCCCACGCCGCCGTGCAGTTTGGCGATCACCGGGAGGGCCAGGGCCACAACGATGACCTCGAGGATCAGCGTGCCGGCCATGATGCCGCGGAACGCCTTGAGCGGATCCTTCTTCAGGGGCGCCGGAGTGGACGCGGCCTCGGTCATGCCGGCTCCTTGCCGAACAGGGCGCGGGCCTCGCCCGCGGTGACGACGGAGCCGGTGACGATGACGCCGCCGCCGGAGAGCTCGTCCTCGGTCAGGTGGATGGCTTCTTCGATGGCGTCGTCGAGGCGCGGGCAGACCTCGAAGCGGTCCTCGCCGAAGATCGGGATGGCGAGGCCGGCCAGCACGTCCGGGTCCATGGCTCGCGGGGAGGAGTTGGTGGTGATCACCAGCTCCTGCACCACCGGTTCCAGGGCGGCGAGGATGCCCTCGGCGTCCTTGTCGGCCATGACCGCCACGACCGCGACGAGCTTGCGGAAGCCGAACTCGGACTCCAGCGCGCGAGCCAGAGCGGCGGCGCCGTGCGGGTTGTGGGCCGCGTCGACGAACACGTTGGGGGCCGAGCGGACCCGCTCCAGGCGGCCGGGGGTCTCGACGGTGGCGAAGGCTTCGCGGACGGCCTTCACGTCGAGCTGGCGCTCGGGGCCCGCGCCGAAGAAGGCTTCGACGGCAGCCAGGGCCAGAGCCGCGTTGGCTGCCTGGTGTTCGCCGTGCAGCGGAAGGAAGATGTCCTCGTAGATGCCGCCGAGGCCCTGCAGGGTCACCAGCTGACCGCCGACGGCCACGGCGCGCGACACGACGCCGAACTCGCTGCCGAAACGGGCGACCATGGCGTCGACTGCGGCCACGCGTTCGAGGATGACCTTCATGGCCTCCGGCGTCTGCTCGCCGACGATCGCCACCGAGTCCGGCTTGATGATGCCGGCCTTCTCCGCGGCGATGTCCTCGATGCGGGTGCCGAGGTACTCGGTGTGATCGAGGCCGATCGGGGTCAGGACGGCGACCTTCGCGTCCGCGATCGAGGTCGCGTCCCAGGTGCCGCCCATGCCCACCTCGACGACGGCGACGTCCACCGGGGCGTCCGCGAAGGCCGCGTAGGCCATGCCGGTGAGCAGTTCGAACTTGCTCAGGCGGATCTCGGACTGGGCGTCGACCATCGCGACGAACGGCTCGATGTCGCGGTAGACCTCGACGTAGCGCTCGGGGCTGATCGGCTGGTTGTCGAGGCTGATGCGTTCGGTCGCGAGCTGCAGGTGCGGGCTCGTGTACCGGCCGGTGCGCAGGCCGATGCGCGCGAACAGCGCGTCGGCCATGCGCGACGTCGACGTCTTGCCGTTGGTGCCCGTCAGCTGAACCACGGGGTAGTTCGTCTGCGGGTCGCCCAGCACGTGCGCCAGCGCCTTGATCCGGTCCAGCGACGGCTCGAGCTTGGTCTCGGGCCACCGCTGGTTGAGCTCGTTCTCGACGTCGAGAAACTCGTCGAGGTTGTGTTCCACGGTTGTTACGCCTCCGGCAGCGCGGCCAGGCGCTCGTTGATGCGGGTGATGTCGGACTCGGCGGCGGCCTTGCGGGCCTCGATCTTGGCCTTGACGTCGGCGGGCGCCTTGGCCAGGAATGCCTCGTTGCCGAGCTTGCCCGAGGTCTGGGCGAGCTCCTTGGTGGCCACCGCCAGGTCCTTCTCGAGGCGCTTGCGCTCGGCCACGACGTCGATCGCGCCGGACAGGTCCAGCTCGACCTTCACCGCGCCCTTGGGCAGGCCGACCTCGAGCGTCGCGGAGACGGTGAACTCGTCGCCCGGCTCGGTCAGGCGCGTAATCGAGCGAACGGACGGCACCTGGTCGATCAGGCCGACGCAGCACGCGCCGCGGACCTTGCCCGCGACCTTCTGGCCCGGCTTGAGGCCCTGCTCGGAGCGGAACCGGCGGATCTCGGTGGCCAGCTTCTTCAGGCCCTCGATCTGCGCGAGCGCGTCGTCGTCGCGCTCCGCACCCGACGCCTGCGGCCACGACGCGATGACGAGCGACTCCTCACCGATCAGCGACGTCCACAGCGTCTCGGTGATGAACGGGACGGCCGGGTGCAGCAGGCGCAGCAGGACGTCGAGGACGTGCCCCAGCACCGACTGCGTGGCCTCGACGCGGCCGTCCGCGATCTGGACCTTCGCGATCTCCAGGTACCAGTCGCAGAACTCGTCCCACGTGAAGCTGTACAACGCCTCGCAGGCACGGGAGAACTGGAACGACTCGAAGTTGGAGTCCACAGTGGACACGAGTTCGTCCAGGGTGTCCAGGATCCAGCGGTCCGCGGCCGTCAGCTCGGAACGATCAGGCAGCGGACGAGACACCGTCGCACCGTTGGCCAGAGCGAAACGGGTGGCGTTCCACAGCTTCGTGGTGAAGTTGCGCGAACCGGCCGCCCACTCCTCCGCGACCGCGAGGTCCGAACCGGGGTTCGCCCCGCGCAGCAACGTGAAGCGCGTCGCGTCGGCGCCGTAGCGGTCCATCCACTCCAGCGGGTCGATGCCGTTGCCCTTGGACTTCGACATCTTCTTGCCGTACTGGTCGCGGACGAGACCGTGCAGGAAGACGTGGTCGAACGGCTGGGTCTCGCCCATCGCGTACAGGCCGAACATCATCATCCGGACGACCCAGAAGAACAGGATGTCGTAGCCGGTCGAGAGAACCGTGGTCGGGTAGAACTTCTTCAGGTCCTCGGTCTCGTCCGGCCAGCCCAGCGTCGAGAACGGCCACAGACCGCTGGAGAACCAGGTGTCGAGGACGTCCTCGTCCTGACGCCAGCCCTCACCGGTGGGCGCCTCGTCGTCCGGTCCGACGCAGACGACCTCGCCGTTCGGGCCGTACCAGACCGGAATCCGGTGGCCCCACCACAGCTGGCGCGAGATGCACCAGTCGTGCAGGTTGTCGGTCCAGTCGAAGTAGCGCTTGTTCAGCTCGGCCGGGTGGATCGTCGTACGGCCGTCGCGAACGGCGGCCGACGCCGCGGCCGCGATGCCCTCGACCTTGACCCACCACTGCAGCGACAGCCGCGGCTCGACCACCGTGTCGCACCGGGAGCAGTGGCCGACCGCGTGGACGTACGGCCGCTTCTCCGCGACGATCCGGCCCTGCTCGCGCAACGCGGCGACGATCGCCGGACGCGCCTCGAACCGGTCGAGCCCCTCGAACGGGCCGTGCGCGGTGATCGTGGCGCGCTCGTCCATGATCGTGAGGTTCGGCAGGTTGTGGCGCTGGCCGATCTCGAAGTCGTTCGGGTCGTGCGCGGGCGTGACCTTGACCGCACCCGTGCCGAACTTCGGGTCGACGTGCTCGTCGGCCACGATCGGGATGCGGCGCCCGGTCAGCGGCAGCTCGACCTCGGTGCCGATCAGGTGCTGGTAGCGCTCGTCGTCCGGGTGGACGGCGACCGCGGTGTCACCGAGCATCGTCTCGGCGCGGGTGGTCGCGACGACGATCGAGCTCTCCCCGTCGCCGTAGCGGATCGAGACGAGCTCGCCGTCGTCCTCGCTGTGGTCGACCTCGATGTCCGACAGCGCGGTCTGGCAGCGCGGGCACCAGTTGATGATCCGCTCGGCCTGGTAGATCAGGCCGTCGTCGAACATCTTCTTGAAGATCGTCTGGACGGCGCGCGACAGGCCCTCGTCCATGGTGAACCGGGTGCGCGTCCAGTCGACGCCGTCACCGAGGCGGCGCATCTGGCCGAGGATCCGGCCGCCGACCTCCTCGCGCCACTCCCAGACGCGCTCGACGAACTTCTCGCGCCCGAGGTCGTGCCGCGACAGGCCCTCACCGGCCAGGGCGCGCTCGACGGCGTTCTGCGTCGCGATGCCCGCGTGGTCGGTGCCGGGCAGCCACAGGACCTCGTAGCCCTGCATGCGGCGGCGCCTGGTCAGCGCGTCCATGACCGAGTGGTTGAGGGCGTGGCCCATGTGCAGGCTGCCGTTCACGTTCGGCGGCGGCAGCACGATCGTGAACGGCGGCTTGTCGCTGCTCGGGTCCGCCGTGAAGTAGCCCCGGTCGACCCACCGCTGGTACAGCTCCGCCTCTACCTCCGCCGGAGTCCACGCGGCGGGGAGGTCAGGACGCTGGGGTGCGGTGTCGAGTTCAGTCACAGCTGTCAAGTCTACGGAGGTGGGGGTATCGACTTGAAACGAGATACCTGCTAACGGCGATGGCAACCCGGACGGGCCCGCGAACGTGTGAGTGCGTAGCGGACCATTCCTGGGGGAGAACGTGCAGTACGACATCGGCGACCATCCCGATCTGAAGGACGCGGCGTGGATCCGCGCGGCCACCAGACGCGCCAAGAGGGAGATCCGCAGGCAACGCCGGCAGGCCCGCTGGCACCGGCACGGAGGCAAGGTCGTGTCCGCCGTCGCGCTGGTCGTCATCGGCGCGGTGCTGTTCGGGCTCTACAAGGCCGGGAGGTTCGGCGAGGTCTCGCTGCCGGACGTGAAGCTGCCGCAGGTCGGCGTCAACCTAGAGATCCCGTTCGCCGGCACGCCCGCCGAGCAGTGGGCCGAAGGCGAGAAGGGCATCGTCGCGCCGGACGGGAACCCCGCGTACGAGCAGGTCAGACAGGCGATCGTCGCGTCGCGGATGGACCCGGCGATGCTGGACGAGCACAAGCCCGACCGGTTCCTCGCGTTGCTGGCGCCGGACGTGCGCGAGCACATCACGAAGGACCTCGCGGGCTGGACCACGCGGCTCAAGCAGGGCATGAAGCTGCTCCCCCACGGCATCCGCGCGTCCGGGAAGATGACGCTCGGCGAGAAGGACGGCTATCCGGCCGTGACGACGGACTACGTGTTCGCGTACGCGTTCGAGCCGCCGGACCCGAAGAAGCTGACGAGCCAGCTGGAGATGGTCGCGGCCATCCGCGAGCAGGTGACGTACACGGTCACGCCGGCGGGTCTGTGGCCGTCGGACTCCACCGGTTTCCAGTACTCGATCGCCTGCACGGCGGCGAAGGAGGGGTTCCTCGCGCCGCAGTTCAGCGAACCGCCGAAGCCCGACCACGGACTGCCGGGCGACGACAAGAAGTTCTTCTCCACGGACGGTCAGATGCCCACGGAGAACACCTGCGACTGATCACCCTTTCAGAGGTGCCGGGCATGAGTGACGGCGATCACAATTGACCGTCACGGACCGTTCAACCCCTTGGGGCCCGTGACGACGACGCCGCCGCGTTCTTCGGGGGCGCTGGCGGCGTCGACGTCGATCAGCGAAGAATGCACGTATGAGCAGCAAGCCCCCGCAGCACGACGTCGACGAGTCCGCGCTCGAAGTCAGCACCCCCAAGACATGGGCGGCGGGCATTCCCGGCGTGCTCGTGTCGCTCGACCGCGCGGTCGAGCAGATGGGTGTCAGCCGGACGGTCAAGACGTTGCGCCTGCTCAACCAGCGTGAAGGTTTCGACTGTCCCGGTTGCGCGTGGCCGGAGCCGCAGGGCCACCGCAAGATGGCGGAGTTCTGCGAGAACGGCGCCAAGGCCGTCGCCGAGGAGGCGACGAAGCGGCGCATCACGACGGCGTTCTTCGCCGAGCACTCCGTCGAGAGCCTCCAGACGAAGACGGACTACTGGCTCGGGCAGCAGGGCAGGCTCACCGAGCCGATGGTGCTCAAGCCCGGCGCCACGCACTACACGCCGATCGGCTGGGACGCCGCGTTCACCCTCATCGCGGAAGAGCTGAACGCGCTCTCCTCACCCGATGAGGCGATCTTCTACACGTCCGGCCGCACCAGCAACGAGGCCGCGTTCCTCTACCAGCTGCTGGTCCGCTCGTTCGGCACCAACAACCTGCCGGACTGCTCGAACATGTGCCACGAGTCCTCGGGCGCCGCGCTGAACGAGACCATCGGCATCGGCAAGGGCTCGGTGTCGATCAAGGACTTCGAGCTCGCCGACCTGATCGTGGTCGTCGGCCAGAACCCCGGCACGAACCACCCGCGCATGCTCAGCGCGCTGGAGGACGCCAAGAAGAACGGCGCGAAGATCATCGCGGTCAACCCGTTGCCGGAAGCCGGGCTGATGCGGTTCAAGAACCCGCAGAACGTCGCGGGCGTGGTCGGCCGCGGCACCGCGCTGTGCGACGAGTTCGTGCAGATCAAGGTCGGCGGCGACCAGGCGCTGTTCCAGGCGATCGGTCACCTGATCCTGCAGTGGGACAAGGCCGACAAGGCCTTCGTGCAGGCCAAGACCCACGGCTTCGAGGCCTATGCCGAACACCTCAAGACGCTCGACTGGGACGCGGTGCTCACCGCCACCGGCCTCACCCGCGAGCAGATCACCCGCGTGGCCGGCATGTTCGTCGACTCGAAGGCCACGATCGCTTGCTGGGCAATGGGTCTGACGCAGCACAAGCACAGCGTGCCGACGATCCGCGAGGTCGCGAACGTCATGTTCCTGCGCGGCATGATCGGCAAGCCCGGCGCCGGCCTGTGCCCCGTGCGCGGCCACTCGAACGTGCAGGGCGACCGCACGATGGGCATCTACGAGAAGATGCCGGAGAAGTTCCTGCTGGCGCTGGAGAACGAGTTCAGCATCTCCGTGCCGCGCAAGCACGGCTTCGACACCGTCGACGCCATCAACGCCATGCGCCACGGCCGCGGCAAGGTGTTCATCGCGATGGGCGGCAACTTCGTCAGCGCCACCCCGGACACGCCGGTCACCGAGAAGGCGCTGGAGCAGTGCTCGTTGACCGTGCACGTCTCCACGAAGCTCAACCGCTCGCACGTGATCCACGGCCGCACCGCGCTGATCCTGCCCGCGTTGGGGCGCACCGAGAGCGACGTGCAGCACTCGGGCGAGCAGTTCGTGACGGTCGAGGACTCGATGTCGGTCGTGCACCGCTCGCGCGGCCGGTTGACGCCCGCGTCCGACCAGCTGCTGTCCGAGGTCTCGATCGTCTGCCGCCTCGCCCGCAAGACGCTCGGCTCCTCGCATCCTGTGGCGTGGGAGGAGTTCGAGAAGGACTACGACGTCGTCCGCGAGCACATCTCCCGCGTGGTGCCGGGCTGCACCGACTACAACACGCGCGTGCGCCAGCCGGACGGTTTCGTGCTGCCGCACCCGCCGCGTGACTCGCAGGAGTTCGCGACGGCGACCGGCAAGGCGAACTTCACCGCGAACGAGATGACGGTGCTGGAGGTGCCGGAGGGTCGCCTGGTGATGCAGACCCTGCGCAGCCACGACCAGTACAACACCACGATCTACGGCCTGGACGACCGCTACCGCGGCGTGAAGGACGGCCGTCGCGTGGTGTTCGTGAACCCCGACGACATCAAGGCGCTGGGGTTCACCGACGGCCAGATGGTCAACATCGTGTCGGAGTGGAAGGACGACCCGACGGGCGTTGTGGAACGCCGCGCCGAGTCGTTCCGGATCGTCTCCTACTCGACCGCGCGGGGGTGCGTGGCCACGTACTTCCCCGAGGCGAACCCCTTGGTGCCGCTGGACTCCAAGGCGGACATCTCAGGAACTCCGACTTCCAAGTCCGTGATCGTCAGGCTCGAGGCTATTTGACAAGCACTGTGTAGTTGCTGCCGCCACCGTTGGGTCCCAGCTGAACCTGCCCCGCCGGGAAGCCCTTGGCGTACAGGCGGAAGGTCTTCGGGGACCCTTCGGTGTTGACCAGCGACATGCCGCTGTCGAGCCACAACCCGTCCATCCACGGACGCTTGCCGAGCCGCGTGTCGACCGCGACGTAGACCACCGCGTCACGGTTGATCGCGAAGCTCACCAACGGGTTCTGCGTCGCCGACTTCGAGTCGTTGGCCGTGCGGACCCACTGCGAGCCCGCGATCTCGGCAGGCACCGCGCTGAAGGTGAAGTCGCGGTCGCCGTACTGCGCGACCCCGGTGCGCAGGTTGGTCTGCAACGACCAGTCCCCCGCGTTCCCGGTGTCAGCGACGGACAACGCGCTCAACACCAGTTCATCCGGCGCGTTGCCGACTGTCAGCCGTGCGGTGGCGGACTTCGTGACCGAGCCCGACGTGCCCGTGACGGTGATGTCCGACGTGCCCTGCGGGGTGTCCGGCAGGGTCGCGACGGTCATCGTGGCGGTCTGGCCGGGCGTGACCGTGGCCGGGTTGAACTGGACCACGGCGCCGGGCGGGATGTTCTCCGCGTCCAGCGCGATCGGGCCGGGCGACCCGCTCACCGCGGCCGTGCGGATCGCGAACGACGCGGTCTCGCCGGGCTGGATCGTCCGGGAGCTGGGGTCGACGGTGACGCTGAAGTCGTTGCCCACAGCGCACTTCTCGGTCGAACCGGTGTTCTGGATCCGCGGCGATCCGCTGTTGCGCACGCAGAACCCGTTGGTGTTGCGGAACAGGAAGTCCGTCGGGCTGTTCGTGCCGCGTTCGAAGCTGAACGTGTCGAACGTGATGTCGGTCGAGTTGTCGGTGATCACGGCTGGCCTGCCGTCGTTGTTCGTGAACGACACCCCGCTGCCGTTGAGGAACTTGATGCGGTCGGCGTAGCGGATGTACCAGCCGTACGCGGGCCGCGTGCCGATGCTGTTCGGGTTGTAGTTGGTGCGGTCGTTGCTCGGCGGGCTGGTCGACGTCGTGCCGCTGCCGCCCGGCACGTTGATCTTGACGTTGCTGAAGGTCACGTCGGTGACGTGGCCGTCCTGGTCGCCGTGGATCGTGGGGCTGAACCCGCCCGAGGCGCCGTTGAGCGTGATGTTGTCGTAGGTGATGTTCTTGACGGTGCCGACGCCGGGATTGTTCCCGCACCGTTTCCGCGCCCCGACCTTGATCATGATCGGCGACTTCACGCCTGTGACGGTGATGTCCTTGTAGTGCACGTCGGAGATGACCGCGCCGTCCATCGACACGAGCCCGAGCCCGGACTTGTTGGAGCCCTTGATGTCGATGCGCTGGAAGTCGTAGCCGGTGAAGTCACCGCACGTCTCCGAGCCGAACATCAACGCGTTGCAGCACCCGGCGCTGAGCTTCGTGTCGTAGACCTTCACGTTGCCGTTGCTGAGCTTCTGCCCTAGCGCGTAGTCACTCTTGAACACCAGCGCGTCGTCGTTGCCCGCGAAGTTGCCGTTGGTGATCGTCACGTTGGTGGTGCTGATGATGTTCCAGCCGTCGCGGTCGCTGGCCGTGTCGACCGTCAGCCGGTCGGACGTGACGTTCTTGCAGCCGTTGATCAGCATCGCGAAGTGCCCGCCGCGCCGCAGCTTGATGCCGCTCACGGTCAGGTTCTCGCAGCGCGTCAACGAGATGATCTTGTCGGCCTGCCCGCTGCCGGGGTTGCCGGTGATCAGCGCGCCACCGCCGTCGATGGTGCCGGCGCCGACGAAGCCGATGTTGGTCAGCCGGTCGCCCCAGATCATGGCGTTGTGGAAGTGGCTGTGGCCGTAGTCCTGGTACTTGTCGTTGGGGTTCGGCTCGGGCTTGTCGTACCCGCTGCCGCTCGCGCCCATGATCGTGGCGCCGGCGTCGAGCTGGAGCGTCACGTTGCTCTTCATGTGGATCGAGTTGGGCGAGCGGTAGATGCCGGACGGGAACCTCACCGTGCCGCCACCCGCGCCGTTCGCCGCCGTGATCGCCTTGTCGATGGCCGCCGTGTCGTTGGCGCTGCCGTTGCCGACGGCGCCGTAGTCCTTGACGTTGAACTCCGCCGCCTGGGCGGGTTCCGCGAGCACTGCCATGGCCAACAGTGCCGCGGTCGCCGCCGTGCCGAGTCTCCGGAACACCCTTGTTCTCCCCTCGGATCGGGTTGAAACGTGGTGAAAACCTTTACAGCGGCGGCGAGTGCACACGCTACGCCGGTCGCACGCGACCGAACAGCCTCCAGCGGCGGCGCCCTGACGCGAGCACTCCTCCACCTGTCCTGCGAACGGGTTCCTCAGGTGCGCGAACGAGCCGCCGAGCCTCCGCGTCGGACTCCAGCTCGACCCGCTTCATCTTCGCGATAGCAAACGCCTGGTCGTGCGACAACATGGCCAATCCCCTCAATTCGGTCAGCTAGTCCTGGGAAACCGTCGTGCTCACGAAGAAGCGCACCGCCCGGGATCCTTCGGGCCGCAACTCCGGGTTCTCGACGCGCGCGTCGAAGCGGTCGATCAACGCCCGCATCTCCTCCTGGACCTCGCGCAGTTCCTCGCGCGTCATGAACGTCGTGGTGCTGGTGACGCCGTAGTGGTCACGCCACTCGTCCGACAGGTGCTCGTGCTGACGCACGGCGTCGCGGATGCGCTCGAACTCCTGCTCCAGGTAGGCCATCTCGGCGGCTTCGGCGGCCAGCGCACCCTCTTCGTCGAGCCCTTCCGCCGAGATCATCTGGTGGCGCTTGACGATCCGCCACGGCTTCTGCCGGCCAGGGCCTTCCACCTCGGCCACGAAGCCGTACTTGGCCAGCATGTTCAGGTGGTACGAGCAGCTGGCGACGCTCTCCCCGAGCTTCGCCGAGCACTGGGTGGCCGTGCTCGGCCCCTGCTCGGTGAGCAGGTTGATCAACTTCCACCGGAACGGGTGCGAGAGCGCCCGGAGCACCTTGGGATCAGTGATGGGAGCGTCCGTCATGCGACCACCGTACGCGTATCAAGAAACCTTTAGCAAGGTTCCTTGATATATAAATCCTGATATAAAACCGCCCATGATCGGCCAAGCTGTGCGCATGACACGGGGGCAGTTGTGGCTGCTGGGGGCGTTCGGAGCGCTGGTCGCGCTGACGTGGATCAACCCGCCGTGGCCCGCTGAGCAGGCACTGCACAGTTCGCTGACGGCCGTGGCGATCATCGCGCTGTGGCTGCTGAGGAAGCGCCTCGACACCGCGCAGTGGGCCTGGGCGCTGCTCTTCCTGGCGCTGCACACGATCGCGGCGAGGTGGATCTACTCGTTCGTGCCGTACGACGACTGGACGAACGCGGTGTTCGGCGTGCGGTTGTCCGAGGTGTTCTCGTGGAAGCGCAACCACTTCGACCGGCTCGTGCACTTCGCGTACGGCGTGTGTCTCACGGCGATGCTGCGGCAGAAGTTGTTGCGGTCGCTGGAGATCGTGCTGGCGACCAGCGCGGCCTACGAGCTGCTGGAGTGGGCGATCGCGATGACGCTCGCCCCGCAGGTCGCCGAGGCCTACAACGGCCAGCAGGGCGACATGTGGGACGCCCACGCCGACATGGCGATCGCAACACTCGGCGCGCTCGTCACCAGTCTGGTGAGTTACGCGCGACGGCGGTCACCAGCGGCAACGACTCGATGACCGGCACCCGCAGCAGCTCGGCGGGCACGTCCGGGTCGCGCACCGGCTCGATGAGCTCACGCAACAGGGCACCGACGACGTCGTCGGCCGTCTGATCGACCTCGTGGATGAGGTCGCGCAACTGGTCGGCCGCGTCGTTGAGCACCCGCGGCCGCTGCGGCTCCTCCAGCATCAGAGCCGCGAGCCGCAGGACCCGGCGGCACGTGCGCAGCCTCAGGCTCCTGCTCGCCGACTCCCGCGCACCCGCGAGGCCCAGCCGGCCGCGCGTCCGTTCGATCCACGGCTCGACCGTCTCGCGCCGCCAGATCGGGCCGGACGCGAGCTCGGCGTCCGGCTCCGGAATGCCGTGCGAACGCCGTTTGCGCCACACAGCCACCAGCTGCCGGCTCAGTCCCATGGCGTCGGCGATCTCCGCGATCCCGTAAAAGTCCCCCACGCCGACAACTGTAACCAGAGATGACGTGGAATGTCATCAAAAATGTCTTAAATGCGCTCCAGCACGGCTTTCGCCGCGTTGTGGCCGCCGATACCGCTCACGCCACCGCCGCGCCGGGAGCCCGCGCCGCAGACGAGGACGTTGTCCACGTCGGTCTCCACGCCCCACTTGCCGACCTGGTCGTCGGTCTCGGCGAAGGGCCAGTCGAGCTCTCCGTGGAAGATGTTGCCACCCGGCAGTCCGAGCTCTTCCTCCAGGTCCAGTGGCGTGCGGGCCTCGATGCACGGCTTGCCGTTCGCGTCGGTCGCGAGACAGTCCTGGATCGGCTCGACCAGGTGGGCGTTGAGCTGGTCGAGATAGCGGTCCACCAGCTCGTCGCGCAGCAGTTCGTTGCGGCCTTCGAACAACGACGCCGGCAGGTGCAGGCCGAACAGCGTCAGCGTCTCGTGGCCCGCCAGCGACGGCCCGAGGATCGACGGGTCGGTCAGCGAGTGGCAGTACATCTCGCCCGGCAGCACCGACGGCACCTGGCCCGCGACGCTCTCCAGGTACGCGGTCTCCAGCTGGTCGTAGGACTCGTCGAGGTGGAACGTGCCGGCGAACGCAAGCCGCGCGTCCACACCGGACTTCAGCTCCGGCAGCTTCCGCAGCAACATGTTGATCTTCAACTGGCAGCCGGGGGCGTCGTGGACCTCGTTGCCCTGCAACCGTCCCAGCACGGAAGGCGCCACATTGGACAGTACGAACCGGGCTTCGGAGGTGTCACCGCCACAGGTGACTGCGGCGGTCTTGCCGTCCGACTCGACGGACGTCACCTCAGCGCCGGTGACGATCTCCGCACCGGCCTCGCGGGCGGCCCGTTCCAGCTCGGCGGTCACCGCGCCCATGCCACCGACCGGGACCTTCCACTCGCCCGTGCCGTTGCCGATGATGTGGTAGAGGAAGCACTTGTTGGCGCGCAACGAATGCAGCGACGAGTGCGTGCCGATCAACGCGTCGGTGGCGACGACGCCGCGCACCAGGTTGTTGTCGAACAGCTCCTGCAGCGTCGCGCCGATCGGCCGTTCGAAGATCTGGTCCCACAGCCTTCCGCGCACCACCGCGTCGACATGCACGCGCAGATGGTCACGGGATACCAGTGGTTCCAGAAGAGTGGGCGCCAGTGCGGCAGCCATCAGCTCCAGGTCCGCGTACCAGCGCTGCCACCGCTCCCAGTCGTCCAGCGACCCGCACACGGCCCCGAACGACGCCGCGGTCGCCTCGCCGGGCTCGCGTTCGACCAGCAACCCGGTCTTGCCGTTGGGCGTGTACGAAGACGCCGAGCGAGACCTCAGGGTCAGGTTGAGGCCCAGATCGGTGACGATCTGGTCCGGCAGCAGCGAGACCAGGTACGAGAACCGCGAGAGCCTCGCGTCGACACCCTCCCACGGTGACGCGCTCACGGCCGCGCCGCCGACGTGCGGCAGCTTCTCCAGCACCTTGACCGACTTACCCGCCCGTGCGAGGTACGCGGCCGCCACCAATCCGTTGTGGCCGCCCCCGACGATCACGACGTCGTCCATGCCCCGAGATCCCTCCCACGTAGCCTGGTCGTTGGGGAACATAGCGGTCCGAAGGAGATGTGCACATGGGCCGAGTGACGGTTCGCCGAGCGGTCGAGCGGGTGTCGCCGAGCGGTCGGCGCCGCCGGGTCGACGCGCTGGCGGCCGAGGAGCCGCTGGAGCTGAGGGTCAACGGCAAGGCGTTGGCCGTCACGATGCGCACTCCCGGCCAGGACGTGGAGCTCGCGCACGGCTTCCTGCTCAGCGAGGGCGTGATCGGCGGCGCCGGGGACATCTCGATCGCCCGGTTCTGCGAGGGCACCGGGCCCGACGGGATGAACACCTACAACGTGCTGGACGTCGCGCTGGCCGAGGGTGTGCCGCCGCCGGACACGGGGGTGGAGCGGAACTTCTACACCACCTCGTCGTGCGGCGTGTGCGGGAAGGCCGCGCTCGACGCGGTGAAGCTCAAGACCCGCTACTCCCCCGCCCTGGACGACGTGAGGGTCACTCCGGAGGCGCTGACGGGCTACCCGGACGCGTTGCGGGAACGGCAGAAGGTCTTCGAGAGCACCGGCGGTCTGCACGCGGCGGGGCTGTTCGTGAACGGCGAGCTGCTGGTCGTGCGCGAGGACGTCGGGCGGCACAACGCCGTCGACAAGGTGCTGGGCTGGGCGGTGCTGCAGAACCTGGTGCCGCTGACCGGCGCGGTGCTGATGGTGTCCGGGCGGGCGTCGTTCGAGCTGGTGCAGAAGGCAGCGATGGCCGGAATTCCGGTCCTGGCCGCGGTGTCGGCGCCGTCGTCGCTCGCCGTGGAGCTGGCCGAGGAGCAGGGCATGACGCTCGTCGGGTTCCTGCGCGGCGACTCGATGAACGTCTACACCGGTGGGGAGCGCGTGCTTGAGACCGCTTGACGGCGTCGTGGTGGTGAGCCTGGAGCAGGCCGTCGCCGTGCCGTACGCGACGCGGCTGCTGGCCGACCTCGGGGCACGGGTCATCAAGGTCGAACGGCCTGGCACGGGCGACTTCGCCCGGCACTACGACTCGTCGTGCGGTGACGTCTCGTCGTACTTCGCGTGGACGAACGTCGGCAAGGAGTCGGTGTCGCTGGACATCAACCACTCCGATGGCCGTGATGTGCTGGACCGGCTCGTCGCCCGCGCCGACGTGCTGCTGTGCAACCTGTCGCCACGGGTGTGGGCACGCCTCGGTCTCGACCTGCCGGCGTCGTTGATCGTCGGCGAGCTGTCCGGCTACGGCTGGGACGGGCCGTACGCGGACCGCAAGGCGTTCGACGCGCTGGTGCAGTCCGAGACCGGGCTGGTGTCGCTGACCGGCGAGGGCGACGTGGTAGCCCGCGCGGGCATCTCCGTCGCGGACATCGCGGCAGGCGTCCAGCTGCACGCGGCGGTGCTGGCGGCGTTGTTGCAGCGCGGGCGGACGGGTTCCGGCGTGCGGCTGCGGTTGTCGCTGTTCGAGGCGATGGCCGAGTGGATGCACCAGCCGATGCTCTACGCCGCCGGGACGGGTGCCGCGGCGCCGCGGTCGGGCGCGCATCACCCGAGCATCGCGCCGTACGGGCCGGTGGCGTGCGCGGACGGTGCCGTGCACCTCGCCGTGCAGAACGACGGCCAGTGGCAGCGGCTGTGCGGGCTGATCGGGCTCGACGCCGAGGAGAGGTTCGCCACAGTGGCCTCTCGTGTGAGGCATCGGGAGGAGCTGCAAAAGCTCCTCGAACGGGCGTTTTGCGCCATGACGGCGGCGGAGCTCCTGGCGGCTTTGGACGCGGTCGACGTGCCTGCCGCGCTGACCCGGTCGATCACCGAACTGCCCACCCACCCGCAGCTCTCCACGTGGGTTGACGTGCGGATTCCCGGCGGATCCGTGCGGATGCTGCCGCCGCCCGTGGCCGGTTTCGAGTGGGCACCGGGTGCGGTGCCCGACCTGGGCGAGCACAATGACGCCGTGTTGCGCTGGCTGGGCTATTCGGATGAGGAACTGTCTTCCTTACGCGTGCGTTCCGTCCTCTGAGAGGGAAACGAGGAACGGTACCCACGCGATGAGGTGAGCATGGGGGACCCCACGTACAGCCGCCGCAGCCTCATCGCGGCGATCGCCGTGATCATCGCGACTGCCACCGGCGTCGCGACGTACGTGTCGTCCTCTGATGCCACCGAACAGCAGATCGCGACGGCGGACCGCGTCAGCCGCACGCCCGCCGCCAAGGCGACGGTCCGCATCGAGCGCGTGTACTCGGCCGCCCGCCACCGCGAGGTCACGCTCGCCTTCTACCTCCCGACCGGCTCGAACCCGCGCGGCCTGCCGATGTCGATCCTGCTGCACGGCCTGCACGGCGACGCCCGCCACGCGAGCATCGGCGACCTGGCCGACGTGCTGTCCTCCGCCGTCGCGAAGGGCTCTGTCCCGGCGTTCGGCTTCGTCGCGGTCGACGGCGGCGACAACTACTGGCACGACAACGTCCCCGGCGACGACCCGATGGCGATGCTGCTCGACGAGGTGCCCGGCTGGCTCCGCGAGCGCGGTTACGGCCAGCCCTTCGCCGTCACGGGCGTGTCGATGGGCGGCTTCGGCGCGCTGCTCTACGCCCGCCGCCGTGCCGAACGCGGCGACCCGGTCGCGGCCACCGCGGCCATCTCCCCCGGCCTGATCACGACGTGGCCGGAGATGGCCAAGCGCCGCGCGTTCAAGGACGAGGGCGAGTGGGCGTCGCTGGACCCGTTGCGGCACCTCAAATCGACCGGCCCGACCGCGCTGGGCGTGTGGATCGGTGACCGCGACCGGTTCATCGACGGCACCCGGCGGTTCATCCACGACGTCCGGCCCGAGGTCGGCACGGTGAAGGCCGGCGGGCACGACGACGGCTTCTACCGCAAGGTGACGCCCGATGTCGTTCAGTTCCTCGCCAAGTACGCCAAGCGCGCCGTCTAGACCCGTACCGCCGCACGCCCCCAGTGCACGTACTTGACCCGTCCCCGCTCGTCTCGTCCACACAGGACGATCACCCCGTGGTGACCGCCCTCGTCGTCCACCGTGATCAACGCGTCGTCGCGCAGACCGGTGTACTCCCGTTCGCCGCCAAGCAGTTCTTCCGGCACGCCGTTGCGGGGCACGTACCGCACCTTCACCCGGCCCTGCTCGCCCGCGGTGATGTGCGTGTCGACCGCCGTGGACCGGTAGAGCCCGACGACCTTCTCCACGTCGATCGGGACGCTCGTCGCGGGCGGCACGGGGAACTCCCGCAGGGTGACGTTCGCCTGTTCGCCCAGCACCTTCCGGTACACCGCCCGCGCGACCGGCAGTGCCGCGCCACCGTTGGTGAGCACGCAGACCGCGAGCCCGGCTGACGGGATCACCCGCAGATAGGCCATGAAACCCGGTGTCGAGCCGGTGTGGCCGAGGCCGGTGACGCCCTCGGGGTAGTCGTTCAGCATCCAGCCGAGGCCCTGCCCGCCGCCGAAACCGAAGTCGGGCGGTGTGACCTGCGGCTGCCGCATCGCGTCGAACTCGGTCGTGCTCAGGTGCATCTCGACGAACCCGAGCAGGTCGCGGGCGCTCATCGCGAGCACCGACCCGGCCGGTGCGTCCCCGTCGGGCGCCGTCGTGAGGACCGGTTCCAGCTCGCTGTGACCCGTCGCCGTCTCGTGCCGGCCGTACTCGGCGGGGTGGGTGGCGACGTTCGGCAGTCCGAGCCGGTCGACGAGCCGTTCCCTCAGCACTGCGTTGAAAGGCTTGCCGCGCAACACTTCCACGATCCGGCCGAGCACCACGAAGCCGCTGTTGCAGTACGAGTACAGCTCGCCGGGAGGCGTTTCCTGTGGTGTGTCGGCCATCCGTTCCAGGTACTTCTCGAGCATGTCGTCACCGTTGCCGGTGTCGTGGAAGAGATCGCCCTGGAAACCCGCTGTGTGGCAGAGCAGCTGGCGCGGCGTGATCTCCTGCGCGGCCTGGTCGTCCGCGAGCGTGAACTCCGGCAGCACGGCGCGCACCGGGCGGTCGAGGTCCAGCAGGCCCTCGTTCACCAGCTCCTGGACGAGGGTCGCCGTCCAGATCTTGGTGATCGAGCCGATCTGGAAGATCGAGCCGGACGTCACGGGAGCACCGGTGACGTTGTTCAGCACACCCGCTGCCGCGTCGACGATTTCGCCGTTCTGCAGCACGGCTACCTGAGCACCGACGACGCCGTGCTCTGCCAGGAGTCCGGCCAGCCTGCTGTGCAGCCAGTCCGCCGTGTCGTTCACGTTCCCCCCAGGAAGTGATCTAGCGCGGTGACAGCGGCACGGTCTTCGACCGCACCCACTTGAGCACCGCGGGCCACTCCCCGTAGCCCGCGTCGGTGTTGATGTGCGCCGCGCCCGGCAGCACGTCGACCTCGATCCGCAACGACTCGGCGAGCTGCTTCGCCACCGGCATCGCGCAGTACGGGTCGCCGTCGCCCACGACCAGGCGGGTCTCGGTGGCGGCGCGGCGCAGACCAGCCGGGTCGAGCGGGGCCGGGAAGAACGACTTGATGGCCGGTTCCGGGTAGTCCGGGGCGGGCGGCGCGACCAGCAGCACGCGGTCGACGTGAGGGATGCCCTCACGGGCAGCGTGGTGCAGCCAGAGGTAGCAGCCGAGCGAGTGGGCGACGACGACGCGTTCGCGGTCGGTGGGCGCGGCTTCGAGGTGGGTGTCGAGTTCGCGCAGCCAGGTGTCGCGGTCGGGCTGGTCCGGGTCGCTGAAGTGCGGCATGTCGGCCATGCCGCCGTGCTCGGACACCGTCTGGGCCAGCCAGCGCTGCCAGTGGCCGGGACCGGAACCGGTGTAGCCGTGGATCAGGAGCACGTGAGGCAGCGACATGTCTCCACCTTAGAACGCCGAATGGGCGCCGGTGAGATCACCGACGCCCATTCAGAGAGATCAAGAACTACGCCGACTTCTCCCTACGCTCCCGGCGCGAGGGCTGCCGGGCCACGATCGTCGGGTTCACGTTCTCCTTCACCGTCTGCTCGGTGATGACGACCTTGGCGACGTCCGTGCGGCTCGGGATGTCGTACATCACCGGGAGCAGGACCTCTTCCATGATCGCGCGCAGGCCGCGGGCACCGGTTCCGCGCAGGATCGCCTGGTCGGCGACCGCTTCGAGCGCGGTCTTGGTGAACTCCAGCTCGACGCCGTCCATCTCGAAGAGCTTCTGGTACTGCTTCACCAGGGCGTTCTTCGGCTCGGTGAGGATCATGACCAGCGACGGCTTGTCGAGGTTCGTGACGGAGGCGACCATCGGCAGACGCCCGATGAACTCGGGGATCAGGCCGAACTTGATCAGGTCCTCCGGCATGGAGTCGGCGAAGAAGTCCGACGCCTCCACCTCGGCCTTGGAGCGGACCTCGGCACCGAAGCCAAGGCCGCGCTTGCCGACCCGGTCCTGAATGATCTTCTCCAGGCCCGCGAAGGCACCGGCCACGATGAACAGCACGTTCGTCGTGTCGATCTGGATGAACTCCTGGTGCGGGTGCTTGCGGCCGCCCTGCGGGGGCACCGATGCGGTGGTGCCTTCCAGGATCTTGAGGAGCGCCTGCTGCACGCCCTCACCGGACACATCGCGCGTGATCGACGGGTTTTCACTCTTTCGAGCGATCTTGTCGACCTCGTCGATGTAGATGATGCCCGTCTCGGCGCGCTTGACGTCGTAGTCGGCGGCCTGGATGAGCTTCAGGAGGATGTTCTCGACGTCCTCACCGACATACCCGGCCTCCGTCAGCGCCGTCGCGTCGGCGATGGCGAACGGCACGTTCAGCATCTTCGCGAGCGTCTGCGCCAGGTAGGTCTTGCCGCAACCCGTCGGGCCGAGCATCAGGATGTTCGACTTCGCCAGCTCGACGCCGTCGTCACGACCCTCGCGCCCGCGGTCGCCCGCCTGGATGCGCTTGTAGTGGTTGTAGACGGCGACGGAGAGGGTGCGCTTGGCATCACTCTGGCCGATGACGTACTGGTCGAGGAACTCGTGGATCTCGGCGGGCTTCGGCAGCTCGTCGAGCTTCACGTCACCGGCTTCGGCCAGCTCCTCCTCGATGATCTCGTTGCAGAGATCGATGCACTCATCGCAGATGTAGACGCCGGGGCCGGCGATGAGTTTCTTCACCTGCTTCTGGCTCTTTCCGCAGAAAGAGCACTTCAGCAAGTCGCCGCCG
Source organism: Lentzea sp. NPDC005914 (assembly GCF_040629405.1). Lineage (NCBI taxonomy): Bacteria > Bacillati > Actinomycetota > Actinomycetes > Pseudonocardiales > Pseudonocardiaceae > Lentzea > Lentzea sp. NPDC005914. The sequence goes on from NZ_JBEXVQ010000035.1 coordinate 84,344, forward strand.
TCACCGATACGCGCCATGACCGCTGACCTATGTCCCCTCCGGCGCACACCTGCTGAGTGCGCCTGCTGACTTGCTGTGGCAGTCCCACTGGCTGTGGGTGCTGAGCCCGTTCTCCTGACGGTACCTGGCCGACCCCGTTTCAGGGGAGGACCCGCGTCCCCCAACGCGCCGATCAGGCCGGTTGACCGGTCACATCGGCGTGTCGGGTGGGTACGCGATTCCCGAGGGCTGGGGTTTCCCAACCCTCAGGACGGTCCCGGGGCCTGGGGTGTTCCCCAGACGAGCACCGGGCGGCGGGCGAGGCGAGCGCTCTTCGCGAGCACACCTCACCCACCGACGCCCGTCAGGACTTGGCCGAGAGCTTGCGGTAGGGCAGCACCGAGTCGACGATGCCGTACTCCTTGGCCTCTTCGGCCGTGAGGATCCGGTCGCGCTCGATGCTCTCGCGGACCTCCTCTGCCGTCCGGTTCGTGTGCCGCGCGAGGGTGGACTCCATCAGGCGGCGCACACGCTGGATCTCGTTCGACTGGATCTCCAGGTCGGACACCTGACCGTACGCGCCTTCCATCGAAGGCTGGTGGATCAGGATTCGCGCGTTCGGCAGCGCGTGGCGCTTGCCGGGCGTGCCGGCGGCCAGCAGCACCGCGGCGGCCGAGGCGGCCTGGCCGAGGCAGTACGTCTGGATGTCCGGGCGCACGAACTGCATGGTGTCGTAGATGGCCATCAACGAGGTGAACGAGCCACCCGGCGAGTTGATGTACATCAGGATGTCGCGGTCCGGGTCCTCGGACTCGAGCACGAGCAGCTGCGCCATGACGTCGTTGGCCGAGGCGTCGTCAACCTGCACGCCGAGGAAGATGATGCGCTCCTCGAACAGCTTGTTGTACGGGTTCGACTCCTTCATGCCGTAGCTGGTGCGCTCGACGAACGAGGGCAGCACGTAGCGCGACTGAGGCGTGTGGAACTGGCTCACTTCGAGATCTCCTCAGCTTCCTAGTTGCCCGAGCGCACGGACTGGGGGCGGGTGACGACCTTGTCGACAAAGCCGTACTCGAGCGCCTCCTGTGCCGTGAACCAGCGGTCGCGGTCGGAGTCACGGGTGATGGTCTCCACCGACTGGCCGGTGTGCTCGGCGATGAGCTCCGCCATCTCGCGCTTGGTGCGCGTCAGCATGTCCGCCTGGATCGCGATGTCGGCGGCCGTACCACCGACACCGGCCGACGGCTGGTGCATGAGGATGCGGGCGTGCGGCAGCGCGTGGCGCTTGCCGGGGGCACCCGCGGAGAGCAGGAACTGGCCCATCGACGCCGCGAGACCCATGGCGTAGGTGGCCACGTCCGGCTCGATGAGCATCATCGTGTCGAAGATGGCCATACCCGCCGTGACGGAGCCGCCGGGCGAGTTGATGTAGAGGGTGATGTCCTTCTCGGGGTCCTCAGCGGCGAGAAGCAGCAGCTGAGCGGTGATCTGGTTGGCGATGCCCTCTTCGACCTGTGATCCCAGGACGATGATCCGCTCGCGGAGCAGCCGCTCGTACACCGAGTCGTTGAGGTTCATCCCGGCGGTGGCCGACCGCATCTCGGGGGTCGGGAAGGAGTGCTGCGTCACGTCTGCCTGCCTAACTCCAGGTGGAACGAATCTGGAATGCCAAAACCTTCTGCAACCGACCTTAACGAAGGCGGGCGGCGTCAGATGCCCGACACCGCCCGCGTTCGCTGACAGCGTTACTGCTCGGTGCTGTCCTCATCGGACTTGGTCTCGCCGAAGAGCTCGTCGAGGTCCAGCTTGGTGCCGGAGTTGTCGCTGACCGAAGCCTGGCGCACGACGCTCGCGAGCGCCTTGCCGCGGCGGACGTCGGCGAAGATCGCGCCGAGCTGGCCGGACTGCTGCGCGCGCTTGACGTACTCGTCGGGGCTGATGCCGAAGCGCTGGGCCTGGTAGATGATCCGCTCGGTGAGCTCACCGTCGGACACCGTGACCTGCTCGGCGTCGGCGATCGAGTCGAGCACCAGCTGCGTCTTGACGGCCTGCTCGGCGGCCTTGCGCAGCTCGGCGTCGAACTCCTCCTCGGACTGACCCTGCTCGGTCAGCCACTCGGCGAACTTGGCCTCGTCGTGGTCGAAGGCGTGCACGGCGTCGTGCTTGCGCGCGTCGATCTCGCCCTGGACGATGCCCTCGGGCAGCGGGACGTCGGTGGTCTCGAGCAGCGCCTCGAGGACCTTGTCGCGCGCCTGGACGCCCTGCTGCATCTTCTTGACGCGGCCCAGACGGGTCTGCAGGTCGGCCTTGAGCTCGTCGAGCGTGTCGAACTCGCTGGCGAGCTGGGCGAACTCGTCGTCCAGCTCGGGGAGCTGACGCTCCTTGACGGAGTTCAGCACGACGGACACCTCGGCCTCGCGGCCCTGGTGCTCGCCGGCGACGAGCGTGGTGTTGAACGTCTTGGTCTCGCCCTCGGACGCGCCGACCAGGGCGTCGTCGATGCCCTCGACGAGCTGGCCGGAGCCGATCTCGTAGGACAGGCCGCTGGTGCGCGCCTCCTCGACCTCTTCACCGTCGACCGTGGCCGACAGGTCGACGACGACGAAGTCGCCGGTCTCGGCGGGGCGGGTGACGCCGGTCAGGGTGCCGAAGCGGGCGCGGAGCTCGTCGAGCTGCGTGCTCACGTCCTCGTCGGTGACCTCCTGCTCGTCGACCGTGATCTCCAGCTCGCCGAAGGCGGGCACGGTGATCTCGGGACGAACGTCGACCTCGGCGGTGAACGCGAGCGTCTCGCCGTCCTCGATCTTGGTGACCTCGAAGTCGGGACGGCCGAGCGTGCGCACCTCACCCGCGTTGACCGCTTCCAGGTACTTGGCCGGGATGGCCTCCTGGATGACCTCGTCCAGCACCGGAGCGCGGCCGATGCGGCTCTCCAGCACCTTGGCGGGGGCCTTGCCCGGACGGAACCCGGGGATGCGGACCTGCTTCGCGAGCTTCCGGTACGCCTGGTCGAAGTTCGACTTGAGCTCGTCGAACGGCACCTCGACGTTGATCCGGACCCTCGTCGGGCTCAGGTGCTCGACGGTGCTCTTCAACGTGGACTCCTCGTAACGAACAAGAACGTGCAGACAGCCGGTACCGCCTTAGGTGGCGCCCGGATTCCCAGCGAGTCTAGGCGAGACCCGCGCTGTGACCGCCGCCACCCCGGTCCAGGCCTCGGCGACCGGACCGCGAGCCAGGCCGATCCGGCTCTTCCCCAGACGACGAGCGCCTCGGCGCGGGCCTGCCAAGGCCGAACTTCAGGGCCAGCAGACGAGGTGAAACCCGTGACGTCCGCCGCCCAGGTCACGCTGCTCGCCGACGTATCAGCTGCTCACCGCAGCGAGCGCCGTGTCCTGCCAGCAGCCCTTCCAGACGCCGCCGCCCACTCCGGACGGCCGAGTTTTTTGTTCGTCAGGCTAAAAACCTCACTGAAAAGAGCCACCCAACTACGGCCCGTGGAACCGCCCATCTCAATTTCACTCTTTCGGCCGCAACACCGATTCCAGACCGATCAAGATGACTCCGTTAGCACTAATCGGCGTCGCGCGACCGACAGGTAGCGTTACAACTCCCGCACCATGCGTAACAGGACCACGGGAACGAACGAGAAAAAGTCGTCACACCGGTTTACTCCGAGGATCCGCCTGATGGAGACACGCCAGCTTCTCGCGTTCACAACCGTGGTACAGACCGGCAGCTTCACCAAGGCCGCAGCCACGCTCAATTGCTCGCAGCCGACCATCACCACCCGCATCAAGGCCCTGGAGGAGGCCCTGGGAGTCGTCCTTTTCCGCAGGCTCCCCCGAGGTATCCAGATGACGTCCGCGGGCGTTGAACTGCTCCCGTTCGCGCGAAACATCATCAACCTCACCGAAAAGGCCCGAAAAGCCATAACGATGAACGGCGAGCCCCACGGCAAACTCGTCATCGGCTCCGCACAGAGTTTGACCGACTACCGTCTGCTACCGCTCATCGAATACATGTGCTGGCGCTACCCGTCCGTACAACTCTCGCTGCACTCGCGGAACACGCTCAACAACCTGAACTCGGTCCGCGACGGGGGCCTCGACTGCGCCTTCTTCATCGGCGCCATCGAACCCCGCGAAGGCCTCGAGACCACCGTCCTGTGCCCCGAACCTCTCGTCATGGTCTCGGGCCCCAGCCACATGCTCACCCAGCGCCAATCCTTGACCGAGGACGACCTGACGAGCAGCACCCTGATCCGAGCCGAGAACGGCGCCTCCTACCACGAACTCTTCGAACACTCACTCGGCTACGACGACACCCGCGCCCCCGTCCTGGAACTCGACTCCGTGGACGCCGCCAAACGCGCAGTGGCCTCAGGCCTGGGCATCGCCCTGATGCCCGAAGTAACCGTCGCCAACGAACTCGCCGACGGCAGGTTGGTCCGCTTGCCCTGGTCCCCGACGTTCCGCGTCTACACGCAGTTCGGGTGGCGCCAGGACAACTCGACGAACCCGGCAGTAACGGCCCTGGTGTCCGCCGCAGCCCAGGTGGTGAGCGACCAAGTCGCCTCCCTGACCTGACCAGCCTGAGCTGCCCAATAGCCCCGATGCCGCAGGCGAGGCGACCCGAAGGCGAAGCCGAGGCAATGGCGACGCCGAAGGCGAGCTGCTTGTCCCGTGCGCTCCGGGTGGGGTCCCGTCACGAGTCGTGCCTCAGCACTTGCCGCGCCCGAGGAGGGGTGTCAACTCGACGCTTTTCGTCCGGTTGACACCCCGACTCTGGTGTGGCTCGCTCTGGCTCGGCTCGTGACGGGATCCCACCCGGACCGCACCACCTACGGAACGTGCAGCCGCCGAAAGCAACAGGCGTGCCATCAACCCGCCCGCGGCGCTGGACCCCCCGATCAGATTGGCGGGGGTTTGGGGGCAGAGCCCCCAAGGGGAAGCACGCAACCGCAAGGCACCCAACGCAACCGGGGAACGCTACGGACTCCCAACAGGAACCCGCCAACACAACACGACCACCTACGAAACCGAGGCGCGCGCCGAAGGCGCAACCCCAGTACTCCCCCGAACCACCAACTCGGGCAACACATCTTCGACATCCGTAGGCGAAGCCCCCTCCAGCACCGCCAACAACGCCCGAGCAGCCCGAGCCCCGAATGCGAACGTGTCCCGAGACAACGCCGTCAATCTCCCGTGCTGACACAAAACCGAGTCATCCCAAGCAACCAGCGACAACTCCCCAGGCACCTCAATCCCCAGCGAGCCAGCCACCTCAGCCCCAGCCACAGCCATCACATCGTTGTCATAAACGATGGCGGTAGGCGGCTGAACCCCCTCCAACAGCGACCGAGTAGCCGAAGCCCCAGCCTCAGCCGTGTAGTCCCCGGCAACGATCACACCGTCCACAACAGACGACAAGAACGCCTGATCCCGCCGAACCGTGTGCAACAGGGACGCCAGCCCAGCGACCCGGGCAATCCGCCGATGCCCCAACGCCTTCAGATACTCCACAACGGAAGTCATGGCCGCGTAGTCATCAGCCCACACCGACGCGAGCGACCCGTGATGCCCGGCCCCACCGACAACAACGGCCGGCAGCCCGAGCGATGACATCAGCTCCACCCGCGGGTCCGACACGAGCAGATCGACGAGGAACACCCCGTCGACCCGGTGCTCGGCCCACCACCGCCGGTACAGCTCGATCTCCGCGTCCCGGGACGACACCACCTGCAACAACAACGCGCACGACATCTCGGACTGCATCCCGGCGATCAGCTGGAAGAAGAACGCCTCGTCCCCCAGCGCCCGCGGCGGCCGCACCAGCACCAGCCCCACCGCGTCGGCGGACGCGGACGACAACGCCCGAGCGGTGACCGAAGGCCGGTACCCCAGCGAGGACGCCACCTCCAGCACCCGAGCCCGCGTGGTCTCGGAAACGCCGGTCCGCCCGTTCAACGCGAGCGACACAGCCCCCTTGGACACTCCGGCCGCGGCCGCGATGTCCTTGATGGTCGGCCTCTTCACTCAGCGCACCCTTCGCCCAGCACCTTCGCCCGGCGCAGCGACACCGGACACATCCGGCTCATCCTCGCCTGGCACGCCCACTTCTCCCAGTGCGTCTTCGCCCCGGCGCACCTCTACCTCACGCGCCGCCCCTGTCCGGAACGAGACAACAAGACGTTCGGAGGCTAGCCGGAGATAAACCGGTTTAGCTAGGGTCCGCGACCAAGGAGGTGGGTGTCAATGAAGAGGCGCACGTTCCTCGCGGGCCTGGTGGCGGTGCCCGTCGCGGGCTGTGGTCTGTCGAGCAACACCGGGTCGGGCTCATCAGCGAGCGGGCAGGTCACCGGTGAGATCACGTTCCAGACGTGGTCGCTCAAACCCAAGTACACCGACTACGTCAACGGTGTGATCGAGGCGTTCCAGAAGCAGCACCAGGGCACCACGGTGAAGTGGGTCGACCAGCCCGCGGACGGGTACCTGGCCAAGGTCATGGCGGACGCGAGCGCGGGGAGTCTGCCCGACGTCATCAACGTGCCGCCGGACCTCAGCTTCCCGCTCGCCAAGGCCGGGCAGCTCGTCGACCTGGACCAGGCGCTCAAGGAAGCCAAGCCCGAGTACCTGGAGAACGCCTGGCAGGCGTTCGAGATCCCCGGCAAGGGCGGCTGCTACGGCTTCCCCTGGTACCTCAACACCGGGCCGGTCTTCTACAACAAGGCGCTCTTCCGGCAGGCCGGGCTCGATCCGGACAAGCCGCCGACGAACTTCAAGGAGCTGGAACAGCAAGCCCTCCAGCTCGCGCAGAAGAAGGTCGCGATGCTCGGCCAGACGCCGACCATCGCGGACTTCGGCCTCTACGGCGTGAAGGTGTTCGAGAACGACAAGTTCATCTTCAACGACGCCAAGGGCGTCGAGTTCGTCGAGAGCTACAAGCGGATGTACGACGCGGGCGCGCTGGTTCCCGAGGCGCTCACGCAGAACTACACCGGTGCCGGCGCGAAGTTCATGGCCCAGCAGACCGCGCTCAACCCCGGCAGCGCGTACGACCTCGGCAAGTTCAAGACCGACGCGCCGAGCCTGTACGCGAACATCGGCATCACCACGCCCATCACGAACACGGGCAGCGCCAACATGTTCCTGCACGGCGTGAGCGTGCCGAAGAGCAGCAAGAACCAGGCGACGGCGCTGGCGTTCGGCCGGTTCGTCACCAACGCCGAGAACCAGGTGAAGTTCTCCAAGCTCGCCTCGATCTTCCCGAGCACCACCAAGGGCGGCGACGACCCGTACTTCACCACGGAGGACGGCAGCGACGAGGCACGCGTGCGCGTCGCGGCGGCCAAGCAGCTCAAGACCGCCGTGAACTACACGCCCGTGCAGTTCAGCGACCAGATGCGCGAAGCACTGCTGCAGCAACTGGCCGACGCGATGCTCGGCAAGAAGTCCGCCAAGCAGGCACTGGACGACGCCGTAGCGGAATGCAACAGGCTGCTCAAGTGACGCACCGCCCGTACACGCCGTGGCTGTTCCTGTTGCCAGGACTGGCCGTCTGCCTCATGTTCGTGATCTTCCCGTTCCTGAACATGATCGTGCTCTCGTTCACCGACGCGAGCGCGCTGGGCGGCGGCCGGTTCACCGGTGTGGACAACTTCGTGCGAATGGCCCAGGACCCCAAGTTCTGGCTGGCCGCGCGCAACAGCCTGCTCTACATGGCCGGGGTCGTCCCGCCATTGGTGCTGTTGCCGCTGCTGATCGCGATGCTGGCGCAGAAGGTCGTGCCGGGCATCGGGATCTTCCGCACGGCGTTCTTCACGCCGGTGATCGCGTCCGCGGTCGTGGTCGGGCTCATCTGGACGTGGCTGCTCGACAGCCGCGGCCTGGTGAACAACGTGGTGGAAGCGCTGGGCGGCACCAGGATCGGGTTCCTGACCGACTCGACGCTCCTGCTGGTCAGCTCGATGGTGGTGACGGTGTGGCGCGGCCTGGGCTACTACATGGTGATCTACCTGGCCGCGCTCGCGAACGTGCCGAAGGACCTGCACGAGGCCGCGATGGTCGACGGCGCGGGACCGGTCAGGAGGTTCTGGTCGGTCACCGTGCCCTCGCTCAGGCCGACGATGGTGCTCGTCGCGGCTCTGAGCGCGGTCAACGGATTCCGCGTGTTCTCCGAGGTCTACCTGCTGTCGGGCGGGTCCGGCGGTCCTGGCGGCGCGAGCACCACGATGGTGATGCTCATCCAGCTCACCGGCCGCGGCCTCACCGGTGAGGTCGGGTACGCCTCGGCGCTGAGCTTCGTGCTGTTCGTGATCCTGCTGGGACTGCTGCTGATCACCCTCAAGCTCAACCGCAGGGAGGACCAGCTGTGAAACTTGCGCTTCGCTACACGGGACTCCTGGCCATCCTCGCGATCAGCGTCGGCCCGTTCCTGTGGCAGTTCATGACCAGCATCAAGGGACCGAACGAGGACGTGTTCGTCCCCGACTTCATCCCCGACGACCCGACGTTCGGCAACTACGCGGCCGTGGCCGACGTCGTGCCGGTCTGGTCGTTCGCGCTCAACTCGCTGGGCGTGGCGAGCGTCAACGTCATCACCAACTGCCTCGGCGCGGCCATGGCCGGCTACGCCCTGGCACGCCTGAAGTTCAAGGGCCGCAGGGTCGCCGCGGTGATCTTCGCCAGCAGCATCCTGGTGCCGTTCGAGGCCATTCTCATCTCGCTGTTCCTGGTGATGCGCGGGCTCGGCCTCACCAACACCCTCACCGGCGTCGTGCTGCCCGGCTCGATCGCCGCGCTCAACGTCCTGTTGCTGCGCAACGCCTTCCTCGCACTCCCCGCCGAAGTCGAGGAAGCCGCGGTCATCGACGGCGCCAACGCGTGGCAGCGCTTCACCCGCCTCGCGCTGCCGTCGGTGAAGGGCACGCTGGTCGTGGTCGCGCTGTTCTCGTTCATGTTCAGCTGGGACGACTTCCTCTGGCCGCTCGTGGTGCTGAGCGACCAGGAGAAGTACACGCTCACCATCGGCCTGGCGTACCTCCAGGGCACGTTCGTGCAGAACCAGCGGCTGGTGGCGGCGGGCACGATCATCGCCGTCCTCCCGCTGATCCTGCTGTTCCTGTTGCTGCAGAAGCACTTCTTCCGCGGAGTCGGAGAAGGCGCGATCAAGGGCTAAGAACCCGAGGAGCTCACCCTTGCGTTTCGGCGTGAACTACACCCCGTCGACCGGCTGGTTCCACCACTGGCTCGACTTCTCCCTCGACGACGTCAAAGCCGACTTCGAGTCCATCGCGGCCCTCGGACTCGACCACGTGCGGATCTTCCCGCTGTGGCCGGTGTTCCAGCCCAACCGCGGCCTGGTCCGTCCCAAGGCGGTCGAGCAGCTCGCGCAGATGCTCGACGCCGCCCGCGAGACCGGCCTGGACGTGCAGGTCGACGTGCTGCAGGGCCACCTGTCGAGCTTCGACTTCTACCCGTCGTGGGTGCAGACCTGGCATCGCCGCAACATCTTCACCGACCCGGACGTGATCAGCGGGCAGAAGTTCTACATCCGCACACTGGCCGAGGCGCTGAAGGACAAGCCGAACTTCCTCGGCTTCACCCTGGGCAACGAGGTCAACCTGCTCACCGAGTCGAACCCGTGCGCGCCCCAGCAGGCGGGTGAGTGGATCGACGCGCTGCTCGCGGAGTGCGACCGAGCCGCGCCGGGCTTCGCGCACGTGCACTCCGAGTACGACGCCGTCTGGTACGAGAGCGAACACGCGTTCCTGCCCGAGCACGCGGCAAACAAGGGCGCGATGACCACCGTCCACTCGTGGGTCTTCAACGGCACCGCGCAGCGCTACGGGCCGATGTCGCCGGAGAGCGTCCAACACGCCGAGTACCTGGTCGAACTGGCCAAGGCGCACGCGAGCGACCCGAACCGGCCCGTGTGGCTGCAGGAGGTCGGCGCCGCCCAGCCCGAGATCAGCGCCGAGCAGGCTCCCGCGTTCGCCGAGCAAACGCTTGCCAATGTGCTGACCTGCAAGAACCTGTGGGGCGTCACGTGGTGGTGCTCGCACGACGTCGACCGCGCGTTGGTGGACTTCCCCGAACGCGAGTACGAGTTGGGGTTGTTGACGACGGAACGCAAGGTCAAGCCGCTCGGGGAGGCGATCGCCCGGATGGTGCGCGAGGCAGCGCCCGCGCCCGCGGAGCGCACACCGATCAAGCTGCACGGCGAACGGCCCTCGTGGGGGCCGGGTGGTGCTTTCTTCGAAGAGTGGATGACCCTCGCACGCTCGGGCGTGCGGGCCTCGATCGAGCTGGGGTGAACACGTGCACGACGAACGCGCGCTGCTGGAAGACCGACTCAACCGCACGCTGAAGGAACGCGTCCGCCCGGCGATCTACGGCGAGACCGCGCCGCTCGAGCTGGCCGTGTGGAACGTGCCGGACGAGCCCGTCCCGGTCGCTGAGGCCCTTCAGGCCACCTACGAACCCGCGAGCGTCGGCGACGCGTGGGGACCGCCGTGGGGCACGAGCTGGTTCAAGCTCACCGGCACGGTTCCCCCGGCCTGGCAGGGCAAGCAGGTCGAGGTGGTGCTGGACCTCGGCTTCACCCACCCCGGCCCCGGCTTCCAGTCCGAGGGCCTCGCCTACAACGCCCAGGGCGAACCCATCAAGGGCATCGAGCCGCGCAACACCTACCTGCCCGTCGACGGCGACGAGGTCCTCTTCTACCTCGAGGCCGCGGGCAACCCGACCATCCTCGACTTCCACCCGTTCCTGCCGACCGCGCTGGGCGACAAGGAAACGGCGGGCACCGAGCCGTCGTACAAGATCCTCAAGGCCGAGCTCGCGGTGTTCCAGCCGCAGGTCTGGCACCTCATGCTCGACATCGAGGTGCTGCAGTCGCTGATGAAGGAACTGCAGGACCACGACCCGCGCCGGCACAAGATCCTGCATGCGCTGGACAGGGCGATGGACGCGCTGGACCTCAACGAGGTGGCGGCCACCGCCGACCTCGCCCGCGCCGAGCTGGAACACGTGCTGTCGTTGCCCGCCAGTGCCTCCGCGCACAAGGTCTCGGCGATCGGCCACGCGCACATCGACTCTGCGTGGTTGTGGCCCCTGCGCGAGACGGTCCGCAAATGCGCTCGCACCTTCTCGAACGTCACGAAGCTGATGGACGAGTACCCGGACTTCTACTTCGCGTGCTCGCAGGCGCAGCAGTACGCGTGGATGAAGGACCACCACCCGCACGTCTGGGACCGGGTCCGCGAGAAGGTCCGGAGTGGACAGTTCGTCCCGGTCGGCGGCATGTGGGTCGAGTCGGACACGAACATGCCCGGCGGCGAGGCGATGGCCCGCCAGCTCGTGCACGGCAAGCGCTTCTTCCTGGACAACTTCGGCGTCGAGACCGAGGAGGTCTGGCTGCCCGACTCGTTCGGCTACAGCGCGGCACTCCCCCAGCTGATCAAGCTCTCCGGCTCGCGCTGGTTCCTCACCCAGAAGCTGTCGTGGAACCAGATCAACAAGTTCCCGCACCACACGTTCTGGTGGGAGGGCATCGACGGCACGCGGATCTTCACGCACTTCCCGCCGGTCGACACCTACAACTCGTCGCTCTCGGGTGAGGAGCTGGCCCGCGCCTCACGCCAGTTCGCCGAGCACGCCAAGGCCTCCCGCTCGCTGGTGCCGTTCGGTTACGGCGACGGCGGTGGCGGCCCCACCCGCGAGATGATGGAGACCGCACACCGCGTCGCGAACCTCGAAGGCTCGCCGACGGTTCGCGTGGAACCCCCGCGCGACTTCTTCCAGGCCGCGCAGGACGAGTACCCGGACGCGCCGGTGTGGGCGGGCGAGCTGTACTTGGAAAAGCATCGCGCCACCTACACCACCCAGGCCAAGACCAAGCAGGGCAACCGCCGCAGCGAACACCTGCTGCGCGAGGCCGAGCACTGGGCCACCGCGGCCGCGCTGCAAGGCCGCGAGTACCCGTACGACGACCTCGACCGGCTGTGGAAGACCGTGCTGCTGCACCAGTTCCACGACATCCTGCCGGGCAGCTCGATCACCTGGGTGCACCGCGAGGCCGAGGCCACCTACGCCCGTGTGGCGTCCGAACTGAAGGCGCTGACCACCAAGGCCATCGACGCTCTTAAGGGCGACGGCGACGACGAGCTGACGTTCGACGTGCTCGGCAACGACGCGCCGCTGCCGTACGTCGCGCCGGTCGAAGGTGTCCTCGACAACGGCCGCCTCCGCGTCACGATCGACGCCGACGGCATCGTGCTGTCCGTACTGGACCTGGAGAACGACCGCGAGGTCCTGCCGCCGCACGGGTTCGCCGGCATGCCGCAGCTGCACCGCGACAACCCGAACCAGTGGGACGCATGGGACATCGACCCGTTCTACCGCAACTGGAAGGCCGACCTGATCCCGTCCGAACGCGTCGACACCTCCGATGGCGTCGTGGTGCGGGCGAAGTTCGGCAGCTCGGTGCTCACCCAGACCATCCGGCTGCGCGAAGGCGCCAAGCAGGTCGACTTCGACACCGAGGTCGACTGGCAGGAGCGCGAGAAGCTGCTCAAGATCGCCTTCCCGCTCGACCTGCGCGCCGAGGTCTCCACGGCGGAGACCCAGTTCGGCCACCTGCACCGCCCGGTGCACACCAACACCTCGTGGGAAGCCGCGAAGTTCGAGATCTGCGCCCACCGCTTCCTGCACGTCGGCGAACCCGGCTACGGCGTCGCGGTGGTCAACGACTCGACCTACGGCCACGAGGTCACCCGCACCACCCGGGAGGACGGCGGCACCACCACGACCGTCCGCCTGTCCCTGCTGCGCGCGCCGAGGTTTCCCGACCCCGAGACCGACCAGGGCAAGCACCGCTTCCGCTACGCCCTCGTCATCGGTGACCTGCCGGCAGCCATCGACGCCGGCTACCGCATCAACCTGCCGCCGCGGTCCGTCCAGGGCTCGCACGCGCCGGAAGCGTTGGTGCGCACCGACAACCCGGCGATCAGGGTCGAGGCCGTCAAGCTGGCCGACGACCGATCCGGCGACGTCGTCGTCCGGCTCTACGAGGCGCACGGCGGCCGAGCCCGCGCCACGCTCACCACTTCCTTCTCGTATACCGCGATCGCGGAGACCGACCTGCTCGAACGACCGCTGGGCGACGCGTCGGCAGAGATCGTGCTGCGGCCGTTCCAGGTGATCACCCTGCGGTTCACCCGCTAGGCCGCACGGAGCAATTCGGGGCGGGGTGGGCAACCGACACCCCGCCCCTGTGCGTTAGGAGGCGGGTGCCCTCGGAGGCGGGGGCAACGACGAGGGGGACGTTTCGCATGCCTTCCTGGAGATCGACCGCGCTCGCGGTCGCGGCCGTGGCGGTGCTGGGGGTGCTCGCGCCCGGCGTGGCGCAAGCGGCACCACCGTCCAACGACGACTTCGAGTCGTCGACGGCGATCACGGCACTTCCTTTCACCGTCGAGCAGAACACCGCTGAGGCGACCAAGGCGGCCGACGACCCGTCCTGGTGCCAGTTCTACAACGTCAAGGCCTCGGTGTGGTTCCACTACACGGCCACCGAGGACGCGATCGTGCGCGCCACGTCGGCAGGCAGCGACCGCGACATGATCATCGCGGCCCACACAGGCTCGCGCGGTGACCTGCGCGGCGTCGAGAACTCGTGCACCACAGGCAGGCGCTACCCCGCGACGTTCCGGGTCACGGCCGGCACGACCTACTACTTCATGATCAGCGGCTACGACTCACCCGGTGGCGCGCTGAAGTTCTCGCTCGACAAGATCGCACCGGCCGCCAACGACAACTTCGCCGCGGCCCAGCCGATCAGCGCGCTGCCGTTCACCGAGCAGCCGGACATGTCGGTCGCCTCCTTCGAGGCCGACGAACCCGACTCAAGCTGCGTGTACGACGAGCACCAGCCGTCGATCTGGTACTCCTACACGCCTTCGGCCGACCAGTCGCTGGTGCCGCGGGCCCAGGGCGGCAACAGCAGCAACGACGCCGACCTCACCGTCTACACCGGTAGCGACATCGCCTCGCTGACCGAGGTCATGTGCGCCGACGGCAGCTATTACCCCACCAAGGTCTTCCGTGCGACGGCCGGCACGAAGTACTACCTGCGCTTCACCGCGCCCCACAACAACTACCAGCCCGTAACGGTGGGGCTGGCCGAGGCACCACCACTGCAGGCGACCTTCGGCTACAACGGCAACGGGTTCAACGTCTACAGCGACGTCAGCTTCTACCCGGACTCGTACAGCGATCTCGACAACCCGCTGACGTCGGAGTTCGACTTCGGTGACGGCACGACCGCGCCGCCGGCCCAGACCTCCCAGGTCAACCACCGCTACGCCAAGGACGGCACCTACCGGGTCACCATGAAGGCGACCACGCCCGACGGCCGCACCGGCACGGCCAGCACCGAGATCAAGATCGAGACCCACGACGTGGGCATCACGAAGTTCACCGTCCCGACCTCCGCGCGGGCCGGGCAGAGCAAGCCGATCACGGTGAACGTCTCGAACACCCGTTACCTCGAGAAGGCCACGGTGAAGCTGTTCCGCAGCAACGGTTCCTCGTGGGACGAGGTCGGCAGCACCACCCTCGAGATCCCCGCGCACCGCACCCGCACGGTGGCGGTCCCGTTCTCCTACACGTTCACCCCGGGCGACGCGGCCACGGGCAAGGTGACCTTCCGCACGGAGGTGTCGCTCGCCTACCCGCTCCGCGACGCCCGCGAGCTGGACAACGAGGTCATCGCGATCGCCACGACCGTGCGCCCCGCCGCCACCGCAGCCGCGGCCGCGGCGATCTGAACCGGGGGACTGTCATGAGAACGTTCATCGCCGCAGCCGCGGCCGTGCTCGCCGCCGCACTGGTTCCCGGCATCGCGCTCGCCGCCGAAGCTCCTGCCAACGACGACTTCGACAACGCCACCACGATCACCGCGCTGCCGTTCAGCGCGAAGGTCACCACGGCCGGCGCCACCAAGGCCACCGATGACCCGACCGCCTGCAACTACTGGGGCCAGAGCACCATCTGGCTGCACTACACCGCGCAGGAGGACGGGCTGCTGCGCGCGTCGTCCCCCACCGGGCCGCCCCTGGGCGTCTACACCGGCACGCGCGGCGCGCTCACGCTCGTTCCGGGTGCCTGCAGCTACGACACGGGGCTGTCCAACGACATCTTCCCCGTCAAGGCGGGCACGACCTATCACATCGCGCTCATCGAGTCCTACGCGTCGAACGGCCACGAGTTCACCTTCGATCTGGCAGCTACGCCGTACGCGGCCAACGACAACCGCGCCGCGGCAACGGTGGCGGGCTTCCCCTCGACGCTGGAGGGCGACCTGCGGCGAGCGTCGGCCGAGCCGGACGAGGTGACGGCGAGCTGCGCACCCGAGGCCACCCAGTCCGTCTGGTACCGCTACACCCCGGAGCGCACCCGCTCGGTGCACGTGGGCAGGGCGGCCTACCAGTCGACCGTGCTCAGCGCCCACCGCGCGAGCGATCTGTCCGAACTGGACTGCCAGAGCAAGAACGACTACTACGGCCTGGTGTTCACCGCGACCGCCGGTGAGACCTACCTGATCCGCGTCGCCGACGACGTGCAGCGCGCCGGCTCGTTCGAGCTCGACTTCGCGAACGCACCCGCGATCAGGCCGGCCTTCAACCTGGATCCCGAGCAGCCGTCGGTGTTCGACGACGTCGAGTTCGACCACTACGCGGGCGACCCGCTCGCCAGGGAGCTGGTGAGCGGCGAGATCCAGTTCGGCGACGGGTTCTCGGCCCCGATCACCGGACCGGCCAGCGTGCACCACCGCTACGCCAAGGACGGCAGCTACCCCGTCCGCATCACCGGCTCCACGAAGGACGGCCGGACCGGCACGACCACGCGGACGATCAACGTGACGACGCACGACGTCACGTTGTCCAGCCCGTCCGTCCCGGCCTCGGCCAAGGCGGGCGAGACCAAGCGGATCAAGGTGTCGGTCGGCAACACGCGGTACGACGAACGGGTCCGCGTCGAACTTCGCCGGCTGTCCGTGTACGGCTACTACGAAACCGTCGCCAACCTCGAACAGCAGGTCGTCGCGTCGGCGAACGGCAAGGTCGAGTTCCCGTTCGCCTACACCTACACCGCGGACGACGCGAAGACCGGCAAGGTGACGTTCAAGCTCGTGGCGATGTTGCCGGGCCACTACGAGGGTGACGCCAACCCGGCCGACAACGAGATCCTCGCGAGCACGGCCGTGCGTTCCGCCGGAGGTAGCGCCAAGATCGACTAGCTGTAGTGATCACGGACGTTGTTGACGGCGTGTCCGGCATGTCGCCTTGATCATGAGGAAGACCTCCGTGTGTGGTGAAGGTGTCTAGGTCTGCAC
>NZ_JBEXVQ010000036.1:0-98156 GCF_040629405.1 Lentzea sp. NPDC005914
TTTTCGTCCGGTTGACACCCCGATCCTGACGAAAAGCGTGTCCGGTTGACACCCCGATCCTGGCGCGGCAGACGATCAGGTACGACTCGTGACGGGACCCCACCTGAAGCGCACGTTAAAAGCTTGCCTCGGCTTCGCCTTCGGGTCGCCTCGCCTGCGGCATCGGGCGCCGTTGGGCTTGCTCGATGCGTGCGGGTGGCTGGTTAGCCGTTTAGGAAAGCTGCTGTTGCTGTTAGGGCGCTTTGGGATGAGCCTGCGTTTTCTACGAATACTGCGAAAGCGACGTTGCCGGTGTAGCCGACGAACCAGCCGTGTGCCGAGCCGCCGCCTGCTTCGGCGGTGCCGGTTTTGCCCCGCAAGGTGGAGAAGCCTGCCAGTTGCTTGGCGGTTCCGCTGGTGACCACCTCGCGCATCATCGACTGCAGGGCCGGGATGGCGGCTCGGGGTGGGGCGGCGCCTACGTCGTTCGGGGTGGCGGGCTTGCCTCGTAGCAGGGTTGGGGTGGGGGTTCGGCCCGAGGCGGCGGTGGCGGCTACCAGGGCCATGCCGAAGGGGCTGGCCACTACGTTGCCTTGGCCGAAGCTGTTCTCCACCTGTTGGTCGCCTGAGGCGGGCGGGACCTTGCCGGTGTTCGTTTCCACGCCTGTGATGGTCCAGTCGGCGCCTAGGCCGAAGCGCTTGGCCATCGCTGGGAGGGCGTCCGGGGAGAGTTGGTGGCCCAGTTGGGCGAAGGTTGTGTTGCAGGAGAGGGCGAAGGCTGTGTGGAACGGGGTTGAGTCGCGGCCGAAGTCGGCGTTCTTCACGTGCCGGGTGCCGACGGTGGCTTCGGCCGGGCACGGCAGGGTGGTGTCGGCGTTGACCAGGCCGGCTTCCATGGCGGCGGCCGCGGTTACGATCTTCATGGTCGAGCCTGGGGCGTAGCGGCCGATGAACGGGTTTGTGCCTGAGAGGGCCTTGTTCTGGGCCACCGCCAGGATTTCGGTCGTGGAGGGATCTACGGCGACGATGGCCGCGCCCTGCGATAGGGCGTCCACCGCCTTCTGGGCCGCTGCTTGGCGGGCCGGGTCGATCGTGACGGTGATCTTTTCGCCTGACACTGGCTTTTTGCCGTCCAGGGCGGTGAAGGTGCCGCCGGTGGTGATGCCCACTTCCCAGCCGTCGGTGCCCTTGACGTCGCCTACCTGGCCGGTGATGGCCTTGTAGATGCCGTCCGGGATGGTGCCTGCTACCAGGGGCTTGCCGTCGCGGCCCAGCAGGGCGCCGTCGGCCAGGGCTGCGCGGTAGGTGAGCGAGGCGCCCTCGGTGAGCTGCGGGTGGATGATCGTCGGCGCCCAGTGGACCTGCCAGCGGTTGCCGGACTTCTGCAGCGGGATCTTGATGTCGTACTTCAGGAGGCTGGTGTTCGGCAACGTCCACGTCACTGATGCGGCGACTTCCGCGGTGGTGGCGTCGGCGGTGGGTGGCGTGGTCGCGGCCAGGCGGGCCTGGTAGGCGGAGGTGCCCATGCCTGTTTTGGTGGCCCTGATCGCCGTGGTGGCGGCGTCCGACGCGTCAGTCATGTTGGCCGCGAGGGTGGCGTCCGAGCTGAACACCACGTTCACGAAGGACTGGGCCACGTCGGCCGGGCGGTCTGCCGGGCGTTCGGATGGTGGCGCCGATGTGGTTGATGAAGTTGCTGAGATGACCGGGTCCGGGCTCCAGAGCAGGGCGCCCGCCACGCCTAAGACGGTGGCGGTGGCTAGGGCGCCGCTGATCAGGATCCATCTACGGGTTTTGGGCTCCACTGTTAAGTCCCCCCAGGTAAGTGCTTTCCCCGGTGGGAGACTAACGCGAGCCTGCTGGGAATCCCTGAGTATTGATACTCAACCCAGCTGCGGGACGCGGGTCTGGTAGTGCTTGAGCAGGTCGGCGTTGGCCGCGTCGCCGCCTTCGACGTTGGCGCTGCGCCAGAGCGGCAGTTGCACACCGGTCTCGGTGGCCTTGTCGATCAGGCGGACCATCAGCAGGTTCCACAGGAACGTGGTGGCGAGGGTGGAGACCGCGGCGGTCACCGGGGCGTCGACCGGGTAGGTGGAGTCGCCTGGGGGGACCAGGTTGTCGAGGACGACGGTGGCCACCTCGGCGAGGGTGGCGCCTGCTCGGCGGGGGGCCTGGGCGCTGGCCGCTACCGACGTGACCGCTACTACCGGGCAACCCGCGTTGGCGGCTTCCTGGGCCAGTTCGACCGGGTAGTAGTTGACGCCTGAGGTGGAGAAGACGAAGAGGACGTCGTGCGGGGCGAGGCCTGCTTCGCGGAGGACCTCGCCCGCGAGGCCCGAGCGGCGTTCGGCCGAGGTGCTGCTGATGGCGCCGTGCATCGGGAGCAGTTCCGGGTGGTAGATCGGGCGAACGCAGGCCAGGCCGCCTGCCCGGTAGAAGGTCTCGGCGACCGCTGCCAGGGAGTGGCCGGCGCCCGCGGTGAGGATCATGCCGTCCGCCTGGACTGCCGCCAGCACGAGTTCGGCCACGTCGTCGAGCGCGGCCGCGTTCTGCTGTTCGACGCGCGTCAGGTGGGTGCGCACGAGGTTGCCGTAGTCGGAGCCGGTCACGGTGTCGGTCGTCATGCGGGTCAGTAGTACCGGATCGCAGGTGACCTCACCAGTAACCCGAGCACCACAAACCTCGATACGCGCGATGAGGACTCGTGTCGGCAGGGGGTGGGTTGGATCAGGCGGTACTACTACATCTGGGTCGTGCTGGCGGCGGTCTTCACGGCTGCCGGGGCCACGCACATAGCGCTTGCGATCACCTACTCCGAGTTGTGGCCGGTGTGGGTGGCGTTGGCGCAGCTCATCGTCGCTGGTGGATGTGCGCGTGCGGCGGTGCGCGCGCGGCCTTAGGCCAGGAGTTCGACGCCCAGGGCCGAGGCGGTGTGGAGGACGGAGTTGCGGTGACGCTGGGCCACGGCGAGGCCCGCGTCGCGCAGGACCGAGGCGTGGGCGCTGGCCGACGCCGCGGAGATGCCGAGTCGTCTGGCCAGTTCGGTGGTGGTGCAGCCGCCCGCGATGACTTCCAGCGCGGCGGCGCGGGTGCGGCCCAGGAGGGCTTCCAGCGAGCGTTTGCCGGTGGTGGCCATGTGCAGGTCGCGCGCGATCGGGTAGACGAGGACCGGCGGGTGGCGCTGGTCGCGGAGCATGATCGGGCGTTCCCAGCAGAAGTAGGACGGGACGAGCACCAGGCCCTGGCCGTGCAGGTGGACGTCCCGCTGGGGGAAGCGGGACTCGATCCGGAGCGTGGGCGGCGACCAGGCGATGGTCGGGTGCAGGGCGGAGAGCATGCCCTCGCAGCCGCCGTCCAGAAAGGAACGTGCCCGGACCGCGCGGTCGGCGTCGACGCCGGCGCGGACCTCGTCCCAGATCGGACCCAGCGCGTGGCGGTGGTAGGCGCGCAACGCCTCGCCGAGCGAGTCCAACGTGGCCACGTCGCCGCCGGCCAGCCTGTGGGTGCGCGGGTCGAGGCGTTGCTGGTTGCCCAGTTGGGCGAGGTCGGCGCGCAAGGACTCGACGGGCGTGGACAGGACGGCGTCGATGCCGGCGTCGAGGGCGCAGGAGCCCGCGGTGGGCGTGAGGAAGTCGGGGGAGTAGCCGACGGGTGGCGCGAGCTGCATGAGCCAGCGGGCGTCGTCGGGCAGGGTCGTTCGCACGTTCGCGCGCCACGTGCCGAACACGGAGGTCGCCGAACGCTGCCGCAGCACGTGCAGGCTCAGCAGGATCTCCCACATCGGGTCGGGACCAGGGGCGACACGCACCCTCGCCAGGTCCTCCGCCGTGAAGTGGACACGCAGCACGGCAAGCAGAGTGGCACAGCGTCTCAGGCCCTGTACCGGATTCGAGACGACTCAGCCGAACGGTGCAAACCGCACACTCTGCGTGGGTCCCGGTGGACCGTTGAGTGCTTCTACCTGGCTTTTTAGGGCTTGGCCGAATGTGGTGGCGGGTGGTCGCGGCCTGCCGACAAGCTTTTACCGAGCGTCGCGCCAGGGGTTCGGCGCCACCACTGAGGGGATCCGAGAGATGAAGCTTGCGAAGATCACCGGGGCGGTCGCCGCGGCCGGTGTCGCGATGACGATCTTCACCGCGCCGGTCGCTTTCGCCGCGCCCGGTGAGAACGTCATCCCGGCCGCCGCCGAGCTCGGCATCCAGGGTGAAGGCGTTCTGCCGCACCAGTTCCAGGTGCAGAAGACCGGCTACTGGTGCTCCGCTGCCGCCGCCCGCATCGCCCTGACCGCGCGGGGCAAGTACGTCGAGCAGTCCACGCTGGCGTCCTACATGCACGTCACGACGGACGGCCTGCCGAACATCAAGAACCTCGAGAACGCGCTGGACCACTACACCGGCTCGACCTACTACCAGGTCAAGCAGTGGTCGACCGACGCGCAGCTGCTGACCAAACTCAAGGCCGACGTCGTCTACAACGCCGACCGCGGCCACGCCGTCGTGATCAACGTGATCCGCCTGAACGGCCGCAACTACTCGGGCGGCCACTACGCCACGATCGTCGGCTACCGCGCCGGTGGCAACGAGTTCGCCGTGTCCGACCCGGCGTACGCGGGTGGCGGGCTTGCCTGGCTGAGCGCGTCCAACGTGTCGTCGGGCATCAAGCTCCGCCGGTACGTCGCCTGAGGTCCTCTGGCTTGTCGATGTCCGCACCGTCCGCCACGTCAGCGCATTCGACGTGGCGGACGGTGTTGGCTTTGAGGTAGTCGCGGGCGCCCTGGTCGCCTGCCGCGGAGGCCATCACGCCGGCGAAGTGGTCCGAGCCGATCAGGACCGGGTGGCCGATCTCGCCGTCGTAGACCGCGCGGGCCAGGACCGCCGGCTCGGCGAGGTCGATCAGGCGGTGCAGGGCGGCGGTGGTGACACCAGGTGTGTCCACGGGGAGCACGACCACCGCGTCCACGACGCCGATGGCGTGCAGGCCGGTTCGCAGCGACGAGCCCATTCCGGTGTCCCAGTGCGGGTTGTCGACGACGGTCACGCCGTCCAAAGAGGCCTTGGCTCGGACTTCGCCGGCGGCGGCACCGAGGACGACGACGACCGGATCGCACCCGGCGGCCTTGAGGAGTTCGGCCGCCGAGTCGACGAAGAGCTTGCCGTCCACCGAGACGAGAGCCTTGGGGGAGCCGAACCGGCGGCCTGCCCCCGCGGCTAGCAGGAGGCCGGCCACGCGCATGGCCTCGAATCTATCAAGCGATCCGGTAGCCGACCCCCGGCGTCGTCGCGATGATCGGCGGCTCACCGAGCTTGCGGCGCAGCCGGCCCACCGTCACCGTGACTGTGTTCGTGAACCGGTCCGCGTTCTCGTCCCAGACCCGTTCGAGCAGGTCCTCGGCGCTCAGGAAGCCGGGGCACGCCCGCAGCAGCGCCTCCAGCACGGCGAACTCCTTCACCGAGAGGGTCAGCTGCCGTCCGTCGCGAACGGCGGTCCGGCGCACCGGGTCCAGTTCGATCCCGGCCACGCGCAGCATCCTGGGCCTGGCGTCCGGCTTGCGGCGGGCCAGCGCCCGGATGCGCAGGATCAGCTCCGGGAAGTGGAAGGGCTTGGCGAGGTAGTCGTCTGCACCCAGAGTCAGCCCGCTGACCCGGTCGCCGGGCGCGCTCGCCGCGGTCAGCATCAGCACCATCGGCCGGTCGGCCCGCTCGGTGATCAGCTGGCACAGCACGTCACCGTGGAGTCCTGGCAGGTCCCGGTCCAGCACCACCACGTCGTACGGGGCGAGGTCGACGTTCTCGGCGGCGACCAGCCCGTCGTGCGCGAGGTCGACGGCCATCCCCTGGTCGCGCAGTCCTTCCGCGACGACCTCGGCGAGTGCGTGATCGTCTTCCACGACGAGGATCCTCACGCCGTCACCGGCACCTTCGCGGCCGGCAGCGTGATCGACACGCGCAGGCCGCCTTCAGGCCGGGCGAGCAGGGCGAGCCGGCCGCCGTGCGCGGCGGCGACGGCGGCCACGATGGACAGACCCAGACCCGAGGAGCCGATGCGCTCACCGCCGAGCCGTTCGAACGGCTGCGCCAGCCGGTCGACCTCCACCTGGTCGAAGACGCTCCCACCGGTCTCGACGACGAGCACCGTCTCCTCCTCGCCCGCGGATCCGGTGATCCTGACCCAGCCATCGGTCTCGTTGTGCGTCACGGCGTTGTCGACGACGTTGCCCACCAGTCGCGCCAGCAGCGCCGGACTGCCCTGCGTCACCGTTCCCGGCGGCACCTTCACCACCACGGTCAACCTCTTGGCCTCCACTTCGGCGGCCATCTCGCGCAGCGTCGCGCCGACGAGTTCGCCGAGGTCGACCGGGGCGGCGTCGGCGAACTCGCCGTGCTGTGCCCTGGCCAGCACGAGGAACCCGTCGAGCAGGTGGTCGACCCGGTCGAGCTGCACGCGCAGACGGTCCGCGAGCGCCACCGTCGAGGCCGCCGGGTCGGGTTTGGCGACCGCGACGTCCAGTGACGCCCGCATCGTCGCCAGCGGAGTGCGCAGCTCGTGCGAGGCGTTGGCGGCGAAGCGGCGTTGCGCGGCGAACGACACTTCGAGCCGTTCGAGCAACTCGTCGATGGTGTCGGCGAGGCCCTTCACCTCGTCGGCCGGACCGGTGACCGCGAGCCGCCGGTCCAGGCTGTCGGCGGAGATGCGCCGCGTGGCGCTGGTGATGGTCCGCAACGGCCGCAGCACCCGCCGCGCCAGCACCCGGCCGGCCAGCAGCGAGACGATCGCCATCACGATCAGCGCCACCACCGATCCGGCGAGCAGCTGGCGTGTCTGCTGCGTGTGCACCTCGGCCAGCTGGGCCTCCAGCAGCCGGATGTGCTGCTGCGCGGCGCCGAGGCTGCCCTGGGCGGGTGGGTTCCCGGCGGGTGCGATGTCGCTCGAGCCGCCGCCGGACAGCAGAAAGGTCAGCACCAGCAGCCCGGCGCCGGACACGAGGAACACGACGGCGTACAGGACCGTGAACCGTGCCCCGACCGTCCCGCTGCGCAGCCTGCTCATGGCCCCAGGATGCCCGGGAGGACCTAACACCGGCATGACAACGCCGGTTCGGACCGTGTTACCCGCCGATCGGTAGACCCGTCGCCATGCCGATCACCCAACTCCTCCGTCGGGAGTGGACCGCGTTTCGCCGTCCGGGCCGCCTGATCTCCCTGGCCGCCGCAGCCCTCACCGTCATCGCACTGGGCCTGCTTCTCGCCGCCGGCACCAGATCGTCCTGCGACGGCGCGTGCCTGGCCGTTCCCACCGCGGCCGACGGCTCCGTCGTCAGCGACACGTTCTGGTTCCGGCATCAGGACCTCGGCCGTGAAGGCAGCATCACCGCCCGGATGACGTCGATGACCGGGACGATCACCTATCCGCCGCCGAACCACGACCAGATCGTGTCCGGGCTCGTGCCGTGGGCGAAGGCAGGGATCATCGTCAAGGACGGCGTGCGGCAGGGCTCGCACTATGCCGCGCTCGCGATGACCGGTAGCCACGGCGTGCGCTTCCAGCACGACTACGAGCACGACGTCGCCGGAAGCGCGGGCCTCGTCTCGGAGCAGTCCCCGCGCTGGCTGCGCCTGTCCCGTTCGGGCGACACCATCACCGGCTCGGAGTCGGCCGACGGCGAGCAGTGGCGCGCCGTCGCGACGGCGAAGCTCGACGGACTGCCGGACACCGTGCGGGTCGGGCTCTTCGCCACCTCGCCCGGCGATCTCACGCTCCGCAGGACCGGCCTCGGTGGCGCGATCGAGGAGGTTCGTTTCACCCAGGCCGTCGGCGTCTTCGACAACGTCGTCGTCGAGGGCGGCACCGGCCCGTGGGCCAGCGAGCCGATCGGCGACATGAACCACACCGACTGGGAGAAGTACCACAACGCGTCAGGAGCCGTGGAGGACAACGGCGTCATCACCGTCAGCGGCGCCGGTGACATCGGGCCGATCGGCGAAGGTGGTGCGCGCACCGTCGAGAAGTCGTTGCCGGGCCTGGTGATCGCGCTGATCATCGTGATCGTCGTCGCGGCTCGCCACGGCGCTCGGACTGCCCGTGAAACGTCCTCCCGGCAGGTGATCGCCGCCCGTGCCGCTGTCACCGGGGCGGCCACCTTCGTCACCGGACTGGTGGCCGTCGGGATCGTCGTCCCGGCGACCTCCGCGATCCTGATGAGCAACGGCATCCCCACGTCGCCGGTGCCGCTGCTGACCGGAGCCCGGGTGGTCGTCGGTGTCGCCGCGGCGCTCGCGCTCTGCTCGGTCCTCGCCTACGGGCTCGGCGGGTGGCTGCGCCGCGGCTGGGCGGCGATCCTCATCGGACTGTCGCTGGTCGCCGTGCCCTACGCCGCCACCGCGTTCCCGCTGCTGCCCGACGCGGTCTCGGAGTGGCTGCTGCGGCTCACCCCGGCCGCGGGCTTCGCCGTCAAACAGACGATGGTGGAGTATCCGCAGGTGACAGCGCACTACGCGCCGTCGGCCGGGTTCTTCCCGCTGCCGTGCTGGGCCGGGCTCGCCGTGCTGGGCGCGTACACGGCCGCCGCGATGTGGCCGGCCCTGCGCGCACCTAGCCCAGGTGCTCCAGCAGCATCGACGAGGCCGCTTCAGGGATCTCTTCGGGAATCCAGTGGCTGACGTCCTCGACCATCTCGAAGCGGTACGGCCCGGTGCACCACTTCTCGGTCTCGAACGCGGCCACGGACCCGAACGCCACGTCCTCGGTGCTCCAGACGTACATCGTCTTGACGCTGACCTTGTCCGCGGCGCCGTGCGGCTTGCCGGCGCGGTACCAGTTCAACGCCGCCGTCAGTGCGCCCGGCTCGCTCAGCCGTTGGACGTACTCCTCGACGTGCGAGGGCCGGACCCGCCACTCGAACATCTGCTTGATGGCGTGGGCGTTGTTGTCGAGCATGCGCTTCTCCGTGCTGCGCTCACGCCAGTCACGCATGTACTGCGAGCGCATCGCCTGCTCTTCGTCGGTCTGCAGGGCAGTCTTCAGTGCACCGGGGTGCGGCGTGGAGAACACGGAGAGCGTGCGCAGGCGGTCCGGGTGCTCGATCGCGGTCCACCACGCGACGGCGCCGCCCCAGTCGTGGCCGACCAGGTCGAACGTGCCCCAGCCCAGCGCGTCGGCCATGGCGATCACGTCACCGACCAGATGCGTGACGGTGTACTCGGAGGCCTGCTCCGGGCGCACGCCGGGGGAGTAGCCGCGCTGGTCGGGGGCGACCGCGCGGTAGCCGTTCACGCCCAGCACCGCGACCTGGTGCTCCCACTCGATGGCGGCCTCGGGAAAGCCGTGCAGCAGCAGGACCGGGCGGCCGTCCTCGGGGCCGGACGCGATGGCGTCGAAGGTGCCGGCTTCGGTCTCGATGCTGATGTGCTCGATCACAGGTTCGAACAATACTGCTGTGACCTGGCTCTCAAGATCCGAGCCGAAAGACGTGGCCGCACGAACACCGGGTGTGCATCCGCATGTCGACGTGCTGAAACCGCCAGCCGATACGAATGCCGTCGTGCTCGTGCTGCACGGCGGACGGGAACACGGCACCGAACCCGTTCGGCGCCACAACCTCGCGTACCTGCGGATGATTCCGCTGGCCCGGGCCCTGCGCGCGCCCGGTGTCGAGGTATGGAACCTGCGCTACCGGGTCCGCGGGTGGAACGCGCCGAGCCTCGACCCGGTCAAGGACGCGCGGTGGGCGCTCGACAAGATCGCCGAACTGCATCCGGGCAGGCCGGTCGTGCTCGTCGGGCATTCGATGGGCGGCCGCACCGCCCTGAGGGTGGCGGGGCATCCGAGCGTGGTCGCGGTGTGTGCGCTCGCGCCGTGGATCGTGCCCGGTGAGCCGTTCGAACAGCTCAGGGGCAAGGCGCTGCTCATCGCGCACGGCGACCAGGAGCGGATGACCGACCCGGCGAAGTCGCTGTGGTTCGCGCGGCAGGCCAAGACCGTGACGGACCGGGTCGCGCGGTTCAGCGTCGAGGGGGACGGCCACGCGATGCTCAAGCGGGCGCGGGACTGGACCAGGCTGGTCGTCGACTTCGTGCACGGTGAACTCGGGCTCGAACCGGTGGCACCGGACATCGCGAATGCCATGCGGGAGGCCTCGCCGCGGGGCCTCGACGTGCCATTGGGAGGTTCGCGTGGCTGAGGTCGCCGTCATCGGAGCGGGGGTCGCCGGGCTCACCGCCGCTTATGTGCTGCAACGCGAGCACGACGTGACGTTGTTCGAGGCCGACGACAGGCTCGGCGGGCACGCGCACACGCACGACATCGGTGGAGTGGCGGTGGACTCGGGGTTCATCGTCCACAACGAACGGACGTACCCGAACCTGATCCGGCTCTTCCGCGAGCTCGGCGTGTCCACTCAGGACTCCGAGATGTCGATGAGCGTGCGGTGCGACGGGTGCGGGCTCGAGTACGCGGGTGCGAAGAAGCTGCCGGGGCTGTTCGCGAAACCGGGCAACGCGACGAACAGCCGCTACCTCAGGATGCTGTCGGAGATCACGCGCTTCTACCGGCACGCCCAGCGCGTCCTGGACCACGAGGAGGCGCACGACGTCACGCTCGGCGCATTCCTCGTGATCGGCGGCTACTCGCGGTACTTCGTCGACCACTTCGTCATCCCGCTGGTCAGCGCGGTGTGGTCGTCCGGCGCGGCGCTCAGCCTGAAGTACCCGGCGTGGTACCTGTTCGAGTTCCTCGGCAACCACGGCATGCTGTCGGTCGGGGGCACGCCGCAGTGGAAGACGGTCGTGGGCGGCTCACGCACGTATGTCGACCGTGCGGTGAAGGGGTTGCGCGCCGTCCACGTCAGCACGCCGATTCGCGCGGTGATGAGGACCGGCGGTGGCGTGGAGATCCGTGACGACGACAACGTGCTGCACAACGCGGACCACGTCGTCATCGCCACGCACCCGGACCAGGCGCTCGGACTGCTCGCCGATCCGACGCGCGAGGAGAAAGAGGTGCTCGGCGCGTTCCAGTACTCGCGCAACGAGACCTGGCTGCACACCGACGCCTCGATCCTGCCGCGCACGAGCGGGGCGAAGGCGTCGTGGAACCTCTACAAGCGAGCGTGCCACGAGGCCGATGAGCAGGTGCTCGTCAGCTATCACATGAACCGGCTGATGCGGCTCGACGAACCGCGCGACTTCGTGGTCACGCTCAATCCGCACGATGTCGACCCTTCGAGCGTGCTCGCGCGGATGGTGTACGAGCACCCGATCTACACGCCGGAATCCGTTGCGGCACAACGACGTCTTCCCGTGATCAACAGCACGACGACCGCGTACGCCGGCGCGTACCACGGCTGGGGCTTCCACGAGGACGGCTGCGCGTCAGGAGTGCGTGCGGCCAGGCACTTCGGGGTCGACTGGTGATTTACGACGTCCTCATCACCCACGCCCGCCGCGAGTTGATCGAGCGGACTTTCAGCCACCGCGCGTACATGTGGCTCGTCGACCTCGACGAGCTGCCCCGCCTGCCCTGGTGGGTCAAGCCGTTCGCGCGCTTCGAGGCCCGCGACCACGTCGGGTCGCCCTCGAAGTCCATTCGGGAGAACCTCGACGAGTGGCTGGCCGGCCGGGGGATCGAGCTCGGCGGAGGGCAGGTCCTGATGCTCGCCAACGCGCGCGTGCTGGGCTACGTCTTCAACCCGCTGTCCGTGTACTGGTGCCACGACGCGTCCGGAGCGCTCGTGTGTGTGGTCGCGGAGGTGCACAACACCTACGGCGGACGTCATTGCTATCTGCTGCGCACGGACGACCAGGGCCGGGCCTCGGTCGACAAGGAGTTCTACGTCTCCCCGTTCCTCGAGGTCGACGGCCACTACGTGATGAGGCTGCCGAAACCAGGAAGTCAGCTGTCCGTGACCATCGCGTTGCGGCAGAACGGGAAGACGACTTTCAGCGCCACGATGAAGGGCACGCGCAGCACGGGGCTGCGGATGCTCCTCAGACGGCCGCTGATGCCCCAGCGCGTGTCCGCGCTGATCCGCCGCCATGGCATCGCTCTGTACTTCAAGCGTCTGCCGATCGTTCCCAGGAGTGGTGATTGACTTCCTTCCCCTCGAACAGGAGGAATTCCGGCGGCTCGCACCGCCGGGGTTTCTGCTTCAGCGCCGACGGCCCCTTCGGACTGTTCCGTTGAGGTCTTACGTTGGCTCCACAGACTGTCACCGCCAGCCCGGCGGCCAAAATGTTGCGCGCAGCGTTGATGTCCCGGTCGTGCGTTGCACCGCAACCGCATGTCCACTTACGTACGTTCAGCGGCATCGCGGCAGCGAGCGCGCCGCAAGCCGAGCAGAGCTTGGACGACGGGAACCAGCGATCGACCACGATCATTTCCCGCCCGTGCCAAGCTGCTTTGTACTCCAGCATCCGACGGAACTCCCGCCAGCCGGCATCGCTGATGGAACGGGCGAGACGATGGTTGCGGACGATGTTCGACACAGCCAGGTCCTCGACAACGAGCGTTTGGTTCTCGCGCACGAGTCGAGTGGTCACCTTGTGCAGATGGTCAGAGCGCCGGTCGGCGATCCGGGCATGGATACGGGCGACCTTGGTCCGGGCCTTCGCCCTGTTGTTGCTGAGCTTCTGCTTGCGGGACATGGCGCGCTGAGCTTTGGCCAAAGCGAGCCGGTCCCGGCGCTCGTGCCGAGGATTGACGACCTTCTCCCCGGTCGAGATGACGAACAGGTGATTGAGACCGGCGTCGATACCCACCGCCGTGCCTGGGCCGGGCAGCGATATCTCGATTCGATCGTCACAGAGCAGGGATGCGAACCAACGTCCCGCAGCGTCGCAGGACACGGTCACCGTCGAAGGAACCACTCCCGTGGGCAACGCCCGGGACCAACGTATGTCCAGTGGCTCGGACATCTTCGCCAGCGTCAGTGCTCCGTCGCGGAATCGGAACGCCGACCGGGTGTATTCGGCGCTGGCACGCGACCTCTTTCGCGATTTGAAGCGCGGGTACCGGGTACGTCTGGTCCAGAAGCCGACGAATGCCGCTTGGAGGTGCCGCAGCGCCTGCTGAAGCGGCACAGACGACACGTCATTGAGAAAAGCGAGTTCGTCGGTGCGCTTCCACGCGGTCAGCATCGCCGATGTCGTGGGGTAGTCGGCTCGCTCCTGGCGCAGCGTCCATGCCTCCGTCCGTGCCTGCAACGCCAGGTTGTACACCAGGCGGACACACCCGAACGTGCGCGCGAGCTCAGCCGCCTGCGCTTCAGCCGGATAGAAGCGGTACTTGAACGCCCGCTTCACGTGGCCACACATCGTTCGCATTCTAACAATCCGCCGAGTCGCTTCTTCTCCACCTCTGGGCTGGGGTCTCCACGGAGGAACTCAAATGAGCACGTTGTCCTTGCCCCGACCCGGCCAGGGCATTTGGCCGGGTCTGTTCACGACGCCGCGCTCGCCCCTGCGCGCGCGGATCGCCGAGTCGTTGTTCCGCAACGCGGTGCGCACACTGCCGGTGACCGTCCAGTTGCCCGACGGCAGGAGGTGGGGCGCGGGTGGCCCGGTCATGCGGCTGGTGCGGCCCGCGGCGTTCTTCCACCGGCTCGGCGCCGACGCCAAGATCGGCTTCGGCGAGGCGTACATGGTGGGCGACTGGGCGTCCGACGAACTCGCGGACGTGCTGTCGGCGTTCGCGGCACGGCTGACCACGCTGATCCCGCCCGGTCTGCAGCGGATGCGGCGGTGGGCGGAACTGCGCCAGCACGAGGTCAACGACGTCGCGGGTTCGAGGCAGAACATCCACCGGCACTACGACCTGTCGAACGAGCTGTTCGCGGCGTTCCTCGACGAGACCATGACGTACTCGTCGGCGTTGTTCGAGAACCGCGACATCGACCTGCACACGGCCCAGCTGCGCAAGATCGACGGCGTGCTCGACTACGCGGGCGTTCGCGCGGGGTCGCGGGTGCTGGAGATCGGCACGGGCTGGGGCGCGCTGGCGATCAGGGCGGCCGAGCGGGGAGCGACCGTCACGTCGCTGACGATCTCAGCGGAACAGCGGAAGCTGGCGCTGGACCGGGTGAGGGAAGCGGGCCTCCACGATCGAGTGACGGTCGAGCTGCGTGACTACCGAGAGGAGCACGGGCAGTACGACGCCGTCGTCAGCGTCGAGATGATCGAGGCAGTCGGTGCCGAGTATTGGCCCGCGTACTTCTCGATGCTCGACCGGGTGCTCGCGCCGGGCGGCCGGGTGGGGCTGCAGGCGATCACCATGCCGCACGACCGCATGCTCGCGAGCAAGGCCACCTACAGCTGGGTTCACAAGTACATCTTCCCCGGTGGGCTCATCCCGTCGGTCCGGTCGATCGAGGAGTCGGTGCGCGACCACACGCGGCTGCGGATCGTCGAGACGCGCTCGTTCGGGCCCGACTACGCCGAGACCCTTCGCCGTTGGCGCCACACGTTCCTCACTCGTTGGGACGAGGTGGAACAGCTCGGCTTCGACGACACGTTCCGCCGGATGTGGGAGTTCTACCTCGCCTACTCGGAGGCAGGTTTCCGCGTTGACTACCTGGGCGTACAACAATTTGCCATGGCCGAACGGCTGGGCCATTAGGACCATGTTCTACCCCAAAAGGGTGCTGGTCGCCCCACCCGGCTGGACTTCGTGGTCCTCTTGGATGCAGGCGGTATCAAACGGCTCGCTGCGCTCTCTACTTCAGTGAAGCCCCTAGTGTCGCTGTAGTGGAGGAGGTCGCCGGGATGGTCCAACCCACAGCCGTGCGGACCGGTGGCGGTGTAGGCGTCCTCGCTCCCGAGGACACTTGGAACCAGCCAACGGTGCCCATGCGCCGTCGGGTGCGCCAGGCACCGGTCTCCAACCAGTGGCTCGCCGAAGCCGAGTTCACGGATCTCGTCGACGCCGCTCTTGCCGGAGACAGACGGGCGGTCGAGCACCTGCTCGGCCGCATCCAGCCGCTGATCGTGCGCTACTGCCGCGCCCGCGTCGGTGGCCGCGAACGCACTCTCGTCTCGGCCGAGGACATCGCGCAGGAAGTCTGCGTCGCGGTGCTCGGCGCGTTGTCCAAGTACCGCTACGAGCCGGGTTCGTTCCTGGCCTTCGTGTACGGCATCGCCGCGCACAAGGTCGCCGACGCCCGCCGCCGTGCCGTCCGCAACCGCGCCGAGGTGGTGCCGGAGCTGCCGGACTGCCCGTCGCTGGAGCTCGGACCGGAGCAGCACGCGGTCAACGGCGAGATGATGGCCCAGGTCACGCGGCTGCTGCACAAGCTGCCGGCCCGCCAGCGCGAGATTCTCGTGCTGCGGGTGGCGGTGGGGCTGTCGGCGGAGGAGGTCGCGCTGGCGGTCGAGTCGACGCCGGGTGCGGTGCGGGTCGCGCAGCACCGCGCGCTCACCCGGATGCGGGAGATGATCGCGGAGGAGGGCTGACTCTCAGGTCGGCTTGCCCACGGTCACAGGTATGACCCGTTTCGAGGTGATCACCGGCATCGCGGCGCCGCCGCGGCACGTGTTCGATCTCAGCCTGGACGTCGGGGTGCACACCGCGTCGATGGCGGGCTCGGGCGAACGGATCGTCGGTGGCGTCACCTCCGGCCGGATGCGGCTGGGCGACACGGTCACCTGGCAGGCCAGGCACTTCGGGCTGCCGTGGCGGATGACCTCGCGCATCTCCGCGTTCGATCCGCCCGGCTACTTCGTCGACGAGCAGGTCGAGGGGCCGTTCCGGCGCTGGCGGCACGAGCACCACTTCGAGCCGGACGGCACCGGTGGCACGGTCATGCGTGACGTCGTCGACTTCGCCGCACCGCTCGGCCCGCTCGGGCGCCTCGCCGAGTTGTTGGTGCTCGACCGGTACATGCCGCGGCTCATCCGCCTGCGCAACGAGCACCTCATGCGCTCGGGACTGCAGTCCTGAGGTCCGTGAACGCCGCGACCAGGGCCGTGACCAGGATCAGCGCGCCGAAAACGACCAACGCGACCGTGCCGCCCACCGCACCGGCCAGAAATCCGCCCAGCACCGGCGCGAGCGGGGTGAGCACGCGGGCGGCGAGCGTGCCGACGGCGTCCACGCGGCCCATCATGTCCTCGGGGACGAGCTCGGTGTGCAGCGCGGACACCGTGACGTTGATCAACGGCGTGACGATCGAGAAGAGCATGAGGGGCACGAACGGCCAGTAGACGCCGAACGGGAGTGCCATCGCGAGGTCGCAGAGGCCGAAGACGACGAGCACCGCCACCATCAGCTTGCCGGGCGCGAGCGTGATCCGGGGAGAGACGAGCGCGCCGAGGATGCCGCCGACGCCGATGCCCGCGAACACGACGCCGATGACGAACTCCGTGCCGCCGTGCTCCTGGACGAGCGCGATCACCGGCAGCACCGTGGCGCCGCCGAGCAGGTTGAGCACGAGGAAGATCAGCGTCAGGTTGCGCAGGCCCGTCTGGTGCCAGAGCCACCGGCCCGCGTCCTTGAGGTCGTGGTGCATGCGCTGCTGGGGCTTTTGCTGCTCGGCACGGGCGGGGAGCTTGGCGAACCAGGCGCACGCGGCGGACACCGCGAACGTGATCGCGTCGACGACGAACGGCACGGCGTTGCCCAGCGCCATCAGCAGCGGGCCGAGCGGAGGACCGGCGACCCGTGCCGCGTGGCCGCGGGCCTCCTCCTGCGCGAAGGCGGTCTTGAGCTGGTCCTTCGGGACCACGGCCTGGATCGCGGTGGCGCGGGCGGGCCCGGCGAACGCGGTGCAGACGCCGTCGACGGCCACCAGCGCGACTAGGACGGCGACGTGGGCGTACCCGGCGAGGACCGCGACGGCCAGCCCGGCGGCGGTCGCTGCCTGCACGGACTGGCTCCACACCAACGTCTTCTCGCGGTCCCACCGGTCCACCCACACACCGGCCGGCATAAGGGCGATGATCAGCGCGGCGGCCCGTGCGCCGGGGACGACGCCCGCCCAGAAGTACGACCCGGTCTGCGCGAAGACGAACAGCGGCAGCACGAGCGTCGTGATCGTCGTGCCGAGCTGCGAGACGGCACCGCCCGCCCACAGCAGCTGGAATTGGACGTTCTTCCTGAGCGGGACCCCCACGGGGATCATTCCTAACGCATGAGTGTCGGTGCCGGGTGGCAAGGTTGTCCGCATGGCTGACCCGGACTACGACGTGCTGCTCACCGGCACCGTCTTCCTCGACATCATCTTCACCGGCCTGCCCCGCCCGCCGGAGCCGGGGACAGAGGTGTGGGCGGAGGGCCTCGGGTCGTGTCCGGGTGGGATCGCGAACCTCGCGGTGGCGTTGCGCAGGCTGGAACTCAAGACGGCGCTGGCGGCGGCGTTCGGTGAGGACGCGTACGGCGACTTCTGCTGGGACGTGCTGGCCGACCAGGAAGGCGTCGACCTCTCCTACTGCCGTCGTTTCTACGGGTGGCACTCGCCGGTGACGGTGTCCATGGCGATGGAGCGCGACCGTTCGATGGTCACGCACGGACACAAGGCGCCCGTCGTGGCAGACGATCTGTTCTGTCCGCCGCCGTCCACCAAAGCCTGTTTTGTGCACATTCAGGCAGAGGACGAGCAATGGGTGCGCACGGCCAAGGAGAACGGCGCGCTGCTGTTCGCCGACATCGGCTGGGACCGCACCGGGGCGTGGTCGCCGGAGCTCTTGCGCCGCCTCGACGGTTATGACGTGTTTCTGCCGAATCACGTGGAGGCGCAGGGCTACACGCGCACCGATACCCCGGAGGCCGCCGCGCGCAGCCTGGCCGAGCACGTGCCGGTGGTGGTCGTCACACGCGGGGGCGGGGGCGCCGTTGCCGTCGACAGCGCTACCGGTGAGGTCGTGGACGTGCCGGGGCTGAACGTCGCGCAGCTCGACGCGACAGGTGCCGGTGACGTGTTTGGGGCCGGGTTCGTGATGGGCACTCTCGCCGGGTGGCCGCTCGAGCACCGGGTGCGGTTCGCGAACCTGTGCGCCGCGCTGTCCGTGCAGCATTTCGGTGGTTCGCTGTCGGCTCCGGGCTGGGGCGACATCGCGGTCTGGTGGCGGACGGTGAGCAGGAGGCCGGACGAGGAGCTGACGCGTTATGGCTTCCTGGACGACCTGTTGCCCGACCACTCGGGTGTGGAGGTGCGGAGGGCAAGTCCCACGATCGGCCTGCGACTACTCCGGTAGGTTGAAAGCAGTCGATCAGCGGACGCAACCTCACGGGCCTCTCGCGCGACTTATATGTAGGGATCTCTGGGGTTTGGTTCGGAAGGAGTTGCGGGTTGTTCGCCGCACGCGCGTCAGGCTTGGTCAAGTTGCTGGGGTTGTGCCTGACGGCGGGTGTGCTCCTCGCCGCGATGGTGTTCCCGTTCGTCGGAGGTCTCGGGCTCGCGTCCAACCGCGCGGCCGACGAGGTCGACAAGACGTCCGGTGATCTCGCGAAAGCGGAGTTGCCGCTCGTCACCACCATCCAGGACATGAACGGCGACCCGATCGCCTACCTGTACGACCAGTACCGGATTCCGCTGGCGTCCGGGGACATCTCGGACACCATGAAGGCCGCGATCCTCGCGATCGAGGACAAGCGGTTCTACGAGCACCGCGGCGTCGACTGGCAGGGCATCGCCCGTGCCGCCGCCAAGGCCGGTGTGGACGGTGGCGCGACCCAGGGTGCCTCGACGCTGACGCAGCAGTACGTCAAGAACTACATGGCGTTCGTGCTCGGCGCGGACAACGAGCAGGAAGCCTGGGAGAAGGCCACCGAGGCGACCGTCGGCCGCAAGCTGCGCGAGGCCCGCATCGCCCTGCAGCTCGAGCAGGAGGTGTCGAAGGACGAGATCCTCGCCGGCTACCTCAACATCGTGCCGCTGGGCAACCAGACCTACGGCGTCGGCGCGGCGGCCAAGGCGTACTTCAACACCACGGCCGACAAGCTGACCGTCCCGCAGGCCGCACTGCTCGCCGCGATCGCGAACCGGCCGTCGTCGCTGAACCCCGGCGCCTCCCCGGAGAAGGCGCTGGAGCGTCGCAACATCGTCATCGACAAGATGAGCGAGAACGGCGCGTTCGGCACGGACCAGGCCGAGTCCAAGAAGAAGGCCGAGGAGTACAAGGCGGCGCCGCTGGGCGTGGTCGAGAACCTGCAGCTGCTGCCCAAGGGCTGTGTCGGTGCCGGCGACGGCCCGATCTACGGCTTCTTCTGCGACTACCTGCTCGACTACCTGCGCGCGGCGGGCATCACGAACAAGCAGCTGCAGCGCGGTGGCCTCACGATCAAGACCACGATGGACCCGAAGGCCACGAGGGCGGCCAAGCAGTCGGCCGAGCAGCAGGTGCCGAAGACCCAGAACGGCATCGCGAACGTCATGTCGGTCGTCGAGCCCGGCAAGGACAGGCACAAGGTCCGCGCTCTCGTCGCCAACCGCGACTACGGCAACAGCGCGGAGCTCGGCCAGGTCGCCCGCCCCGTGCCCGCCGAGGTCCTCCCGTTCGGTCCCGGCTCGGTGAACAAGGTCTTCACCGCCGCCGCCGCGCTGGAGAACGGCGTCACCGGCATCGACAAGACCATCGACGTCCCCGCCTCCTACACCTCGCGGGCGTACGCGAACGGCGGCACGCCCTGGACGATCCACAACGCCGGCACCTACTCGGACAAGATGTCGCTCACCCAGGCCCTCGCGACCTCCCCGAACACGGGGTTCGTGATCCTGCAGGAGAAGACGGGCCTGAACAAGGTCGTCGACATGGCCTACCGCCTGGGCATGCGTGACACGCTGAGCAGCGTGAACCGCGGCGGCGAGCCCCTGAAGCAGGACGGCTCCAACGGCCCGTCCCAGGGCGACTGGACGAAGCAGGCCAACGCGGGCTCCTACACCCTCGGCCCCGGCGCCACCAGCATTCTGGAGCTGGCCAACGTCGCCGCCACCATCGTCTCCGGCGGCACCTGGTGCCCGCCGACCCCGGTGGAGAAGGTCATCGACCGCTACGGCAAGGAAATCGCGCTGAAGGAAAAGCCCTGCGAGCAGGCAGTGGCCCCGGACCTCGCCAACTCGCTGGCCCAGGGCCTCTCGCACGACGTCGTCTCGCCCGGCACCGCGGCAGGCGCCGTCCCGCCGGGCTGGAACCGCGGCATGATCGGCAAGACCGGCACCACCGAAGAGCACAAGTCCGTGGCCTTCATGGCCGCCACCATGCAGTACGCCGGCGCCGTCATGACCTACGCCGACGGCAGCAACCCGCAGGTCATCTGCGCCAACCCGATCCGCCTCTGCCCGGGCTCCTCGGCCGGTGTCTACGGCGGCCAGGTGGCCGCGCCGACGTGGTTCAACGCCATGAAGGTGATCCACGAGGGCCTGCCGGTGGTCCCGCTACCGCCCGCCGCCGCTCGCTACAAGTAAGGCCTGGTTGATCGCGGGGCCGCCGGACGCCAGACGCGTCTGGCGGCCCTTTGCTTTGCGCGAGTCGGGCAGCCACCCGCGGGGCAGCCGGGGCGGGGAGCTGTGGCAGGTCGGGCGGGCCGAGCGCCCGCCAAGGCTGCCGGGTAGGGGAGCGGTGGCGGGTGGGCGAGGGCCGGGTGGGCCGGGCGTCCGCCAGGGGCCGCCGGTTGGGGGTGCGGCGGATGGGCGTGGGTCGTGTGAGCGGGCACCCGTCACGCGCTGCCGGGTTAGGTGCGGCGGCGGGCGGGGCGAGCGCCCGTCAACGACTGCCAGGTGAGGGAGCGGCGGCCGGTGGGAGTGGGTCGCGTGGGCCGAGGGCCCGCTAGGCGCAGCCGGGTGAGGTGCGGTGGCGGGTGGGCGACGGTCGGCCGGGCCGACCGCCCGCCAGGGCAGTCGGGCGAGG
Organism: Lentzea sp. NPDC005914; assembly: GCF_040629405.1. Classification (NCBI taxonomy): domain Bacteria; kingdom Bacillati; phylum Actinomycetota; class Actinomycetes; order Pseudonocardiales; family Pseudonocardiaceae; genus Lentzea; species Lentzea sp. NPDC005914. The sequence continues at coordinate 20,811 of NZ_JBEXVQ010000036.1, forward strand.
GTGCGGTGGCGGTGGCGGGTGGGTGTACGTCGCGTGAGCCGAGCGCCCGCCAAGGCTGCTGGGCGAGGTGCGGTTGCGAGCCGAGCACCGGGTCATCGGACGCCAGGTCTGTGGGCGAGGCTGGGCTGGCCCGAGCGGAGCGCCCGTCAAGGGCCGCCGAGGGAGGTGCGGCGCCGGGTGGACGTGGGTTGGGCGGGGCGGGCGCCCGTCAGGGGCTGCCGGGTGAGGTGCGATGGCGGTGGGCGACGGTCGGCCTGACCGAGCGCCCGCCAGGGCAGTCGGCCGGGAGCGAGTGGCGGGTGCTGGGACATGGGCACTTGATCGGCCGCGAAGGCGAAGCCGAGCCGTTCTCAGGCCTTCAGATGCGGTGCGAAGCCGAAGGCGAGCAACCCTGCCGCCACTGGCGATGCGAAGCGAGCCGTCCGAACCTCTACCGCTCTGAGCTGCGGTGATGACGTGCCCAGCTTGGCGATTGGGGCTTGACTTCGAGTGCGAGATGCTACCGTTGAGGGAACGGCCGGGCTCCTTATGCCCGGCCTTTTAAGGCCGATGAAGCATCTCGCTAGAGGCTCGAAGTCAAGCCCCAATCGCAATCGTCGCGAAGCGGCGATGACTTGACCCGGCCCGTCTGGACCTGCGCGCCCATCCACGCAAGGCGACCGGCCCGCACCGGTGACCCCTCCGCTGGAACGCGACCAGCCGAAGCAAGGTGACCACCCACCAGCCCCCGGAAGCCGGATCGCACCCGCAGGGTGACCATCCCGCACAGGGCAGGCCCAACCCTCCGCTGGAACCACCCCCAAGGCCACCGCAAGGCGCCCAAGCGGCCCCAGCCACCCCTCGTAGTCACCCCAAGCCGCACCCGGCCCCTAAACCCACCCAGCAACCTTTCACGATAAAGCGACTGACCAGTACAAACACCAAGACCGGGATTGGTCTAAAACGGCTTGACCAGCCCACCAGCCGCTCAGCTACGCATAGTGACGAGCCGTGGGCCTCGTCACCTAAACGCCCACATCGCTTGCCTCTGCTGGTGACGCGAGGTTACGTTCACCGCCGCATGTCACGGTTCGATAACCGCAAGGACACGGATCACCCCCGAAACGGTCCAGTCCGACCAGGGCTCCACCAAGGCCCGCCGGCAGGCCCCGAATCCCGCCGGCGGAACCCAAGGAAGCCCACGAGCAGGGCAGCGAAACGCCCGGCGACGTCAGGCCCCCGAAGCCAGAAGACGCCGCCAGGCCTCGAAGCCCGGCAAGGCGCCAAGGCCTCCAAGCCGAAACGCACGAAGCGGTTAGCGGACTCCCCCGAGTGCATGGAGGCAAGTCTTGGCACGGCATCGAGCGAAGGGTCAGCTGGTCGACGTTCTGGCCAGAGTGGACCTGGACCGCAAGAAGGCCGTAGCGGCTGTCGTGGCCGCAGGCGCCCTGGCCGGCGCGGGTTTCGCCCAGGCGATGGCCACGGTCACCCCCGTCGACCGCATCGTCCCCGTCGCCGCGACGAAGGATCTCGCGGCGGTCATGACCGGGCAGCAACAGCAGCAACCCGCCGGTATTCGCACGATCCACTCGGTCGACACCGGTGGTGAGACGCGCAAGCTGTTGCAGGCCGAGCAGATTCAGGTGCAGTTCACCGTCCGCGAGGCGCTCAAGTCCGCGGAGGGCGCTTACGTGAAGCGCCAGGAGGCCGAGAAGGCCGAGCAGGCTCGCGTCAAGGCCGAGGAAGAGGCCAAGCGGCCCCAGTGCGTCCGGCCGGCGCAAGGGACGTTCACGTCCGGCTTCGGCGCGCGGTGGGGTACCAGCCACATGGGTGTCGACATCGCCAACGCCATCGGCACGCCGATCGTGGCCGCGATGGACGGCACCGTGGTCGAGGCCGGGCCCGCGTCCGGGTTCGGGTTGTGGGTTCGCATTCAGCACGAGGACGGCACGATCACCGTCTACGGGCACATGAACACCATCGACGTGCCGCAGGGTGCGAAGGTCAAGGCCGGGCAGCAGATCGCGACGATCGGCAACCGCGGCCAGTCGACTGGGCCGCACCTGCACTTCGAGGTGTGGGCCGGCGGCTCCGAGAAGATCAACCCGGTGGGCTGGTTGGCGGCTCGCGGAGTCTCGCTCCAGTAGTAATCTCCGGCCACGCCGCCAAGAACTGGCGGCGTGGAACCCGGAGCGAGCACGTGATCTACCGCAGCCCCCTGCCCGCGGTGGCCGTCCCTGCGATCACGGTCCCCGCGCACGTCCTCGCGCGCCGCGACGGCAAACTGGCGTTGCGAGACGCCGTCACGAGCGAGAGCCTCACCTACGCCGAGCTGAGCACGCAGGTCGAGCGCACCGCGAAAGGCCTTGTCGCCCAAGGGATCAAGCCCGGCGACGTCATCGCGGTCGCAAGTCCGAACCGGCCGATGTACGCGGTCGGACTGCACGCGATCATGGCCGCCGGTGCGACGGCCGCGCTCATCAACCCGGTCCTCACGCCGCAGGAGATCGAGCGGCTCAAGGCCCTCGCGAACGTCAAAGCGACGCTGAACCTCGACGACCTGCCGGAAAACGACGCGGCAACGCTCCCGCGAACAGACCCGGCGAGCACGGCCGCCATCCTGTTCTCCAGCGGCACCACGGGTCTCACCAAGGCCGTCAAGCTGAGCCACCGTGCGCTCGTGGCCAACCTGGAGCAGCAACGCCAGGGTTGGCGCATCGACGAGACGGACGTCCTCGCCGCGAACCTGCCGTTCTTCCACATCTACGGCTTCGCGCTGATCCTGAACTCGGGCCTGCTCGGCGGCGCCACGCTGATCACCATGCCCCGCAGCGACGCCGGCACGTACCTGCGCCGCCTCGAAGAACACAAGATCACCCGCGCGTTCCTGGTGCCACCCTTTGCCGCCGCGATCGCGGACCACGAGGAAACAGCCACACCGCATCACCTCAAGCTCGTCCTCTGCGGCGCCGCCCCACTCGACGACGCCATCCGCCGGCAGGCCGAACTCAAGCTGAACGCGCCCATCCGCCAGGGCTACGGCCTCACGGAAGCGGGCGGCACGCACCAGACGTTCGACGGCGACCTGGAGACCGACCCGAAGAGCGTCGGCGTGCTCAGCCCCGGCACGGAGGCGCGGATCGTCGAACCCGGCACCACCGAGGACGCGGAGCAGGGCGAGCTGCTCATCCGCGGCCCGCAGCTCATGGACGGCTACCTGAACGACGACGCGGCCACGCGACAGGCCTTCGTGGACGGATGGCTGCGCACAGGCGATCTCGTGCGTGTCCACAACGGCCGGTTCTACGTCGTCGACCGCATCAAGGAAATGATCAAGTATCGGGGCTACCAGGTCGCGCCCGCGGAGCTGGAAGCGTTGTTGCGCAGGCATCCCGGCGTCAGGGACGCGGCGGTGGTCGGTGCGCCCGATCGGGTTAACGGCGAGGTGCCCAAGGCCTTCGTGGTGACGCAAGGCGACGTCACGGCCGAGGAGCTGATGGCGTTCGTGGCGGCGGAGGTGGCGCCTTTCAAGAAGGTGCGCCAGGTTGAGTTCGTGGACGAGATACCCAGGTCGGTCTCCGGCAAGATCCTGCGCCGGCTGCTGAAAGACGCGGAGTAGTGCGCGTTCTGATCACCGGTGGCGCCAAGGAGCTCGGCAGGGCGTTCAGCGAGGTCCTTGGCGCGCAAGGGCATCACCTCGTCATCACCGGCCGCGACGAGAAGGCCCTCGACGCCGCGGGAACCGAGCTCAGGGCACAGGGTGCCGACGTCGAGACGCACGTAGCGGACCTGGGCGACCCGCACGCGACCCCGAAGCTCATCGAGAGCCTCGGCGGAGTCGACGTGCTGGTCAACAACGGCGCGCTCGGCGGACCGGTCGGGCCGACGTGGGAGGTCGACGAGAACGACTGGTGGCGCACGTTCGAGGTGAACCTGCGCGGCACCGCGTCCGCCATGAACGCCGCGATTCGCACGATGACCAGTGGACGGATCATCAACGTGGTCAGCAACGCCGGTGTGCACCGCTGGCCTTACGTCACGGCGTACTCCGTGTCGAAGGCGGCCGTGATCAAGCTCGGCGAGAACCTCGCGGTCGAGCTCAAACGCCGGCCGATCGCGGTGCTGAGCTACGACCCCGGCATGGTCGACACCGGCCTGATGCGCCGCGGCTGCGCCCCGCACACGGACGACCCGGACCTGCTACGGGTGTCGCAGTGGACCAGATCTCAGCGCGACGAGGGCAGGTTCACCCCGGTGGAGCAGTCGGCCGGTCTTTTGGCCCGAATCGTGAGCGGAGAGTTCGATCACCGTTCCGGCGGGCTCATCACGCAGAAGGACCACTGAGAACCGATATTTCTTCGTGTAGTGCATTTAGGCCCTTCCTCACCGACAGGTCAACCGGGATCGTCGCGAGAGGCCCCCCGAATCGCCCACAGGAGGCGTTGTGCCTGTCGGAACATCCTCCGCTGCCATCACCCTGGCGGCGGCACTCGAACCTGCCCACCTCGAGTTGGCGCGCAGTCCGTTGCACGTCGAACTTCCCGACGACGTCAGAACACGGGTCGCCCGCTGCCGTGAGTTCGTGCTCGACGTCAGCGGCTCCGGACGCGCCATTTACGGCGTCACAACGGGTTTCGGTCCGCTCGTCGAGTTCGAGGGCCGCGCGGACGGCGCCGGTCAGAGCGACAACACGATCATCCACCACATCGTCGGGCACGGTGAGCTGATGGCACCGGCGATAGCCCGTGCGGCCGTGCTGGCGCGGCTGTTCGCGTTGGCGCAAGGGCGATCCGGAGTGTCGGAGCACGTCATCGTCGCGCTGATCGCCATGCTGGGCACGGAATTCGCCCCCGCGGTGCCACGGCTCGGCTCGGTCGGCGCGAGCGGTGACCTCCAGCCGCTGGCCTACGTCGCGCATGCGTTGCGAGGTAACGGGAACGCGTTGTTCGAAGGTCAGCTCATGCCGGCGGAGGACGCGCTCAACCGAGCGGGCCTCGCGACACTGCAGCTGGACGGGCGGGACGCGCTCGCGTTGGTGAACGGCGTTTCGGTGACCGCCGCGGCACTCGGACTCGCTGTGGCACAGGCGAACCGCTCGCACCGGATCGCGGAGCTGTTGTCCGCCTTGATGACCGACGTCCTGGGCTGTGGCACCGAGTTCACCTCGGTCGGACTGCTGGCCGCGTTCGGCCATCCGGACGTCGCGGACACCGGCGCCGCCATCAGGACCTGGCTCGAGGGCAGCACACCATCGCGTGAACGCCCGCTGCAGGAGGCCTACAGCATCCGCTGCACGCCCCAGCTGATCGGCGCGGCCGGCACGAGCGTGCGGCACGCGGACGAGGTGGTGCGGCGCGACCTCAACGGCGTGAGCGACAACCCGTTGTTCTTCCCCGAGAGCGGGGAGGTCCTGCACGGCGGCAACTTCTTCGGTCAGCCCAGCGCCTTCGCGGCCGACCAGCTCAACGTCGCACTGGTGCAGCTGGGCAACCTGGCCGAACGCCAGCTCGACCTCCTGGTGGATCCCCACCGCACCAACGGGTTGCCGCCGATGCTCAGCCCGCAGCCGGGCAGGCATCACGCGCTGCAGGGCGTGCAGCTCTGCACGACGGCAACGGTGGCCGCGATGCGCCGCGCCGCCACGCCCGCCTCCGTGCAGAGCCTGCCGACGAACCTGCACAACCAGGACGTCGTCCCGTTCGGCACCCAGGCCGCGTTCACCGCGCTCGACCAGTCGGGGCTGCTGCGCTACCTGCACGCGGGGCTCGCGATCGGGCTGCGCCAGGCGGTGCACGTCGGCGCGCGGCGTCCGCTGGCGCCGAAGCTCGCGGCGGTGTTCGACCGGATCGCCGAAGAAGTGCCGCCGATTGTGGAAGATCGGCCACTTGACACCACCCTGAGCCGCGTCGCCGATCTCCTCGACACCGTCGTGTCCGAAGTGGAGGGTGTGCGATGAGCGCCCCGGTCTGCGCGCCCGCCTGGGGCCACACCTGGGTCGACCTGCCCGTTCTGCGGATGCCGATGCCGGATTCGGAATTGATTCCGTGCGCGACCGGCTGCTATCAGATTCCCATCGCGATCAACACTCCCGAAGATCCGGTGGAACGCGCCGTGCACCGGTGGTTTCTCGGCCATCACGGCGCATTTCTGGTCTGGAGGTTTCTTTCGGATTCACTCGATCGGTTGATACGCGAGCCTGATTCGCAACTAGTCCGCCTCGCTGCGCTTGGATATGACGCGTACTCGGTGATGCTCGCCTATTCGGGCAGTTGTTCCCGTGAGGTGTACGAGGACGTCATCCGGCCGATGATGATGGCGTTCGACCCGGCGTTCAGCGGGCGGTGGGCACGTGACTACGAGCCCCTGCCCGGTCTGCTGCGCCGGGCCCGTACCGCACTGGGGCCCGTGGCGGCCGAACCTCTTTCCATCGCGAGCAAGGCGAACCTGTTGGCACACATGGAGGTCATGCGCAGACTCGTGCCCGGCGGCAACTCGCTGCTGCGCGAGTCGGGGCGTACCCGCGTGCCCACCAGCGACGCCGAGCGCGCCCGGTTCGACGAGTTCTTCCTCGTCAGCCGGGAGAACGTGTGCGTGAGCCGCTATCGCGCACACCGCGCCGCCGTCCTGTCCGCCATCGGTCACGACCTCGCGAAACACCCACTTCGGGCCGGGTACGGAGAGACACTCAGGACGTTCGCCACCCGACTATGAGAGAAGGCCGCGCGTGAACGACTTCAAGACCGTGGTCATGACCCAGCAGATCTACCGGTACGTGCGCGAGCAGGCGGGCCAGCCCACCGCGGTGCAGGAGAAGCTGATCGCGAGGACGCTGGAGCTCGGCGACTCGGCGGAGATGCAGATCCCGCACGAGCAGGCGGTCCTGCTGTCCCTGCTGGTCAAGCTCACCGGCGCGCAGACCGTCCTCGAGGTCGGCACGTACACCGGGTACTCCACGCTCGCGTTCGCGCAGGCGCTTCCCCCGCACGGCAAGGTCATCACGTGCGACATGTCCGTCGAGTGGACCGCGATCGCCGAGGAGGCGTGGCAGGCGGCGGGCGTGCGCGACCGGATCGACCTCCGGCTCGGAGCGGCCGCGCAGACGCTCGCCGAACTGCCGGACGAGCCGGTCTTCGACCTGGTGTTCATCGACGCGGACAAGGTCGGGTACGTCCACTACTGGGAGTTGCTGGTGCCACGGGTGCGTCAGGGCGGACTGCTGCTCGCGGACAACACGCTCTACTACGGCGAGGCCGCCTCGGAGCAGCCGGAGGGCAACGCCGCCGCCATCGACGCGTTCAACAAGTTCGTGCTGAACGACACGCGCGTGGAGTCGGTGCTGGTCCCCATCGCGGACGGGCTGACGTTCGCCCGGAAGAAGTAGGGGCCGGGCCCGCGGCAGTTGTGAGCATACCGACCGGTCGGTAGGGTGACCTCCAAGTCGCTGACCTGGAGGCGTTCATGGCTCGTTGGGGAATCACGCTGCCGCTGATCGGCGTGCCGGTGCTGGAGCACCGCGCGCTGGTGTCCGAGCTCGCCGGGCTCGGCTACACGGACGTGTGGTCGGCCGAGACGACCGGGACGGACGCGTTCACGCCGCTCGCCCTGGCCGCCCAGTGGTCCTCCGAGCTGCGGTTCGGCCCGGCGATCGTGCCCGTCTACACGCGCGGGCCCGCGACGCTGGCGATGAGCGCGGCGACGATGGCCGAGGTGACCGGTGGCCGGTTCGTGCTGGGCATCGGCTCGTCGTCGCCCGTGATCGTGCAGCGCTGGAACTCGATCCCGTTCGAGGAGCCGTTCAAGCGGACCCGCGACACGCTGCGGTTCCTGAAGGCGGCTCTGGCGGGTGAGAAGGTCACGGCCGAGTACGACACGTTCAAGGTCTCGGGCTTCAAGCTGGAGCGCCCGCCCGCCGAGAAGGTGCCGATCATGCTGGCGGCCCTGCGGCCGAACATGCTGCGCCTGGCCGGTCGTGAGGCCGACGGCGCGATCACGAACTGGCTGGCCGCGACCGACGTGGCGCAGGTGCGCGAGGAGCTCGGCGACTCGGAGCTGGCCGCGCGGATCTTCGTGTGCCCGACCGAGGACGCCGACGCCGCGCGGGCGCTGGGACGCATGCTGATCAGCACCTACCTGACCGTGCCCGCCTACGCGGCGTTCCACGACTGGCTGGGCCGCGGCGAGGCGCTGCGCCCGATGCACGAGGCGTGGGCCGCCGGCGACCGCAAGGCCGCCTCGAAGGCGATCCCGGACGAGGTCGTGGACGCGCTGATCGTGCACGGTTCCGTCGACGAGTGCCGGGCGCGGGTCGCCGAGTACCAGACCGCCGGTGTCGACACTCCGATCATCGCGCTGCTCCCGACCGGTGGCGACCAGGTGGAGCAGGTACGCGCCTTGGCCCCCAAGGCCTAGCCGTGCCCAGCGCGACCGAGCAGAAGATCATCGCGGCGGCCGTGCGCCTGTTCGCGTCGCAGGGCTACGACGCGACTTCGGTGCAGGAGATCGTCACGGCCGCGCAGGTGACCAAAGGCGCGCTGTACCACTACTTCCGCGCGAAGGACGACCTGCTCTTCGAGATCTACCGGCTGCTGATCACGTCCCAGTCCGCCGACATGGACCGGATCATCGGCCTCGGACTGCCGGCCGCTGCCACGGTCCGGGAGATTCTGGGCAGTCTGGTGGTCTCGACGGCCGAGCAGGTCGACGAGACCGCTGTGTTCGTGCGCGAGTTGCACCGGCTCGGCGAGGACCGGATGACCGAGTTCCGGGCCGAGCGGCGCCGCTACCACGAGACGTTCCTCGCGGTGATCGAGAAGGGGCAGGCGGACGGGGAGTTCAGCTCCGTCGTGCCCGCGGACACCGTGGTGCGGATCGCGCTGGGCGTCGTGAACCAGCTGCCCATGTGGTACCGGCCGGACGGGCCGAAGCCGCCTTCCCAGCTGGCAGCCGAGATCGCGGACTTCGTGCTCGCGGGGCTGTCCGAGTCGTCCGGCGACGGAAAGGATCCGGAAAGGGCGGCGTGATCGACTACGGGCATGGACCTGTTGTTCGCGACCATGCCCGGCCACGTCGCACCGCTGTTGCCCATCGCCCGCGCTCTGACGTCGCGCGGTCACCGCGTGCGCTGGTGCACCGGCCGTGTGTTCGCCGACAGGATCACCGCCACCGGCGCGGAGTTCGTCGCGATGGACCCCTCGATCGACCACCTGGGACGCAACGTCGACGAGTTGTTCCCCGAGCGCACCAAGCTCAACGGCGTCGCCCTGGCACGGGCACCCGGCAGCGCGACCTTGGTGCCGTCGTCGCCGGACACCGCGACCGGTCCGAGCAGGTGGAAACGCATGGCGGGCAGTTTCCCATGTGAGCGCGTCCACGGGTTCTGACCTGCGAATCAAGACGGGAGAAAGGGATTCCCGGCAGGCTGGCGGCATGAAACTCGGTCTCGCCCTGCCCCAGTACGGCGTGTTCGCCGACCCCTCCGCCACGCTGCGGGTCGCCGCCGAGGCGGAGGCCATGGGCTTCGACAGCCTGTGGGTGTCGGACCGGCTGCTGCTCCCGGTCGCGCCGCGCGACCGGTACATCACCCCGGACGGCGTGATCCCGTCCGCCTACGAGAACTTCCTCGACCCGCTCACGCTGCTCGCCGCCGTGGCGACGACGACGTCACGGGTGCGGCTCGGGACCAGCACGCTCAACGCGTTGTGGCAGCCGCCCGCGTTGCTCGCGCGCACCGTGACGACCCTGGACCAGCTCAGCGGCGGCCGGATCGACCTCGGCATCGGCGTCGGCTGGATGCGCGACGAGTACCAGGCGGTGGGCGTGCCGTGGGAAGGCCGTGGCGCGCGGCTGGAGGAGACCCTGGACGTGCTGGACGCCTTCTGGTCCCACGACGTCGTCGCGCACGAAGGTCCCTTGTGGACGGTGCCGGAGTCGCTGGTGAAGGCCAGGCCGGTGCGCCGGCCGCCGGTGCTGCTCGCGGGCCTGGTGCCGCCGGCGCTCACCCGCGTCGCGCGGCGGGCGGACGGCTGGCTCGCCGTCGGTCTGCCGTTGCCGATGCTTCAGGCCACGATCGCGTCGATCAGGCAGCAGGCCGAGGCGTTCGGCCGCGATCCGGGTGCGCTGCGGTTCCCGTTGCGGATCAACCCGCACATCACAGCGGAGAAGGCTGATCCGGCGCACGTCCCGCACGTCGGCACGATCGGCCAGTTCGCGGACTACGTGCGGCGCGTCGAGGGTGTCGTGGACGAGGTGTTCGCCGACTTCCAGCTGACGGCGAACACCGTCGACGAGTACCTGGACCTGGCGCGAGCGTGGAGGGGGCAACACCCCGCTGCGCACGGCACGGTCCCCGGGCCGGTCACCGATTCCTGAGTGCCGCCAGCGCCTTGTCCGCGTGGGAGTTCATCGAGAACTCGCTCTTGATCACCTCGATGACCTCGCGGTCGACGTCGATGACGAAGGTGTGCCGCTTGACCGGGATCGGCCCGAACCGCCGCTTCACCCCGAACTGCTCCGCCACCTCGCCGTCGACGTCGGAGAGCAGCGGGTAGTCGAAGTTGTTCAGCTCCGCGAACTGCTTCTGCTTCGCGACGTCGTCGGTCGAGATGCCGACGCGCTGTGCCTTCGCCTCTTCGAACTCGGCGGCGAGGTCGCGGAAGTGGCAGCTCTGCGCGGTGCAACCGGCCGTCATCGCGGCGGGGTAGAAGAAGAGCACGACCGGGCCGTTCTCGAGCAGCTCGGACAGCTTGCGGTCGGTGCCGTCCTGGTCGGGCAGGGTGAAGTCGGGGGCGAGGTCGCCGGGCTTCATGGATCTCCAATACGCTCTAAAACCGTGACCAGCATGTCCGATGTGGCCAAGGCTGCAGGGGTGTCCGCTGCGACGGTATCGCGGGCCCTGCGCGGCGAACCGGGCGTGTCCGAGGCGACGCGGCAGCATGTGAGCGAGGTCGCGCGGCGGATGAAGTACGCCATCGCGCGCGACGCCTCGTCTCTCGCCGGTGGCCGCAGGTACGCGATAGCGGTGCTGACGTCCGAGGTCAGCCCGGTGCTGGCCGGTGCGGAGGGCGCGCTGCGGCAGGCCGGGTACGACGTGCTGCTGTACGTGCTCGGCGACTCCGAGTCGCGGTCGAAGTTCTTCGGCGAGCTGCCGCTGGGGCGCCGTGTGGACGGAGTGCTTCTTCTGTCCATGTCTTTGACAGAGGCTGAACAGACCGCGTTGGAGTCGCTCGAGGTCCCGCACATCACGGTCGACGACGCCGATCTCCGGCACGCGGTGCAGACGGCTGTCTCGCACCTGGTCGCGCTAGGGCATCGGGACGTCGCGCTGGTGCTCTCGGACGGCGTGGACGAGGGGTACGACGAGATCCTCGCCGCGGCCGGGCTGGAGGTCCGTCCGGAGTGGACGGTCTGGTGCTCGCCGACCGTCGACGGCGGCGAGCAGGTGGTCGACGTGCTGCTCGACGGCGAACGCCTGCCCACGGCCGTGATCAGCTCGAACGGCGCGGCGGCGCTGGGCATCTACCTGCGCATGCAACGGGACGGGCGCGCGGTGCCGGACGAGGTGTCGATCGTGTCGCTGGACGGGCAGGAGCTCACCAGGGTGGTCGGGCTGACCGCTGTGGAGGGTGCGGCGAAGGAACAGGGGGAGCGGGCGGTCGCGGACCTGTTCACGTTGATCCGCGGCGGGGAGATCGAGCCGGCGGAGCACCACGTGCGGCTGGTCGTGCGCAACTCGAGCGGGCCGGTCAGCACGGCGTGGGGCGACTGAGGCCGGTTCGGGCACCGAGTTCCACCGGTGCGCAGGGATGCGTCTGTCCTTCGAGCGGTCCGTCGATGTACGTCGCGGTGCGGAAACGGATGCGCGGGGCCTGTCGCACGTGGTCCAGGTTGTACTGCGCAACTCGCCCATCCACCGCACCGAGCAGCAGCCGTCCGACCACGTGCACGCCGGGACCGTAGGGTGGGCACATGCCCGCCGAAGAGCGCCTGACCGAGTTGCCCGCGCTGCCGACGACGCCCGGCTACGCCCACGCGGTCGCGGTCACCGGGAAGCTCGCCTTCATCTCCGGCCAGGTCGCAGTCGACGCCCAGGGTTGCGTGGTCGGGGTGGACGACCTGGGCGCCCAGACGCGGCGGGCGTTGAGCAATCTTCATCACGTCATCCAAAATCTCGGCGCCGACTGGTCGGATGTCATCAAGTTCACCTGGTATGTGCTTGATGCGTCGGAGGTTCAGACCATTCGTGATGTGCGCGACGAGATTCTGAGGCCCGCGCTGGGCGAAGTGCCCAACCCCGCGAGCACGTTGGTTCAGGTCGCCGCGTTGTTCGGGCCCGATTTTCTGGTCGAGGTCGAAGCGGTGGTCGCCATTCCCGGCGAAGCATCGGATGTCTAAGGGAATGAACCTGAGAGTGTGCGTCCCATCCGGCCTGCACCCATCGGGTGACCAGGGACCATTTGCTCTGGTAATAAGCACCGAGCTGTGACATAGCTTGTATCTGTGGAGGAGTTGGTGGCGCGACTGGCGGACGCCTGGGGCGTTGCCACTCGGTACGAGAACGCGGACCAGCAAGAGGTCGTCGTCGACACCGAGGTCGTCGTCAAGGTCCTCGCCCAGTTCGGTGTTGACGCGTCCACTGAGGACTCGGTCGCCCGTGAGCTGGCATTGGTCGAACAACGCCGCGCGGAACAGGTCCTCCCGCCCACGATCGTCATCCGCGAGTACGAGACGTACGACCTGCGCGGGCCGGCCACCGTCGAGCTGGAGGACGGTGACACGTTCGAGGTCGAACGTCACCTGCCGGACTCGCTGCCGCTGGGGTGGCACCGGATCGTCACGGACAAGCAGACGATCACGCTGGCCGTCGCGCCCAGGACGCTCCCGGACGTCCCCCGCACCTGGGGCTGGATGCTGCAGCTCTACGCCGCCCGCTCGAAGGACTCGTGGGGGATGGGCGACTTCGCCGACCTCGCCACGATCGCGCGCCGGTCGTCCCTGGAGCTCGACGCGGGCGTGGTGCTGGTCAACCCGGTGCAGGCGCCGTCGCTGACGCACCCGGTCGAACGCTCGCCGTACTCGCCGACGAGCCGCCGGTTCGCGAACCCGCTGTACCTGCGCATCACCGACACCGCGGAGTTCCTGCAGGCCTGCCCGCGCACCCGGCAGCTGATCCGCGACCTGCGGCCCGACCACCAGGACCTGATCGACTACGACGCGATCTGGGACGCCAAGCGACAGGCGCTGGAGCTGTTGTTCCCCGGTGGCGACATCGAGATGGACGCCGACCTCCGGGCCTTCGCCACGTACTGCGCACTGGCCGAGGTCCACGGCAAGGACTGGCGCACGTGGCCCGCGGATCGTGCGGACGCGGCTCCCGAGCGGGTCGCGTTCCACGCCTGGCTGCAGCACCTCTGCACCCGCCAGCTCCAGGACGTCCGGCTCGCCGCGCACGAGGCCGGCATGGCCGTCGGCGTCATCCACGACCTGCCGGTGGGGGTCTCGCCGGGCGGCGCGGACACGTTCGCGGACCCGGACGTCTTCGCCATCGACGTGACGGTCGGCGCGCCACCCGACGCGTTCAGCGCGGACGGCCAGGGCTGGGGCCTGCCGCCGTGGCGCCCGGACAAGCTCGCCGAGACCGGCTACCGCCCGTTCCGCCAGGTCCTGCGCAGCGTCCTGAAGCACGCCGACGGCATCCGCATCGACCACGTCGCGGGCCTGTGGCGGTTGTGGTGGATCCCGCCGGGCGAGCCGCCGTCGCGCGGCACCTACGTCTACTACGACGCCGACGCGATGCTCGGCGTGCTGGCGCTGGAGGCCTACCGCGCCGGTGCCGTCGTCGTCGGCGAGGACCTCGGCACGGTCGAGCCGGTCGTCACGAAGACGTTGCAGGAGAACGGCATGCTGACCAGCGCCGTCCTGTACTTCCAGCGCGACTACTACGCCGAGGGCCACCCGCTGATCCCGCCGTCGCAGTGGAACCCGAACCAGATGGCCAGCATCTCGACCCACGACCTCCCGACCGCGGCGACGTTCTTCGCGGGCCCCGACGGCCCTGACTTCGACGAGCTGATGCGCCAGGAGGGCATCGACTCCGCGGACCGGGTCGCGGGCGCCCACGAACTGCTCGCGCAGGCACCCTGCGCGTTGGTCCTGACTTCACCTCAGGACGCTCTGCGGGAAACCCGGCAGCCCAACGTGCCGGGCACGATCGACGAGCACCCGAACTGGAGAATTCCCCTGCCCGTGGCATTGGACGATCTCTTTCCCCGCGTCCGGGACATCACCCGTCCCCTGCGCAGCCGGGAAAGATGAAACTTTTGCGTAACGGCAGGTCACGTACCTGCGGAGTACTGTAAGGCCGTCACCCGACGGCGGACGACGAACGTTTTGGAGGTGGCGTACCCAATGAGCTCAGCCGTGAGCACGCGGACACCAACCGGCGTGCTTGAACTGGCCGTCGAGCAGGTCCTCGCTTCGGTGAGGCCTGCGGCACTCGGCGACCCGGTGGTCGGGGCACGGCGCGCGGAGGAATCCCTGCGTGACGCGCTGCGGGACGCAGGACCCGTGGACGACAACATCGCTCTGCAGCACGCGCTGGCGTGCGCGGAGGCTGCTTGCGAACACCTGAAGTACGTGGAGATCCAGGAAGCACGCACGTTGCTCACGGCCGCACGTGGGCAGCTGGTACTTGCACACGAAGGAGTATGACTGCACCCGGTAGTCGCCTGTCGGTGACGATCACGCGTTCGAATTAAGCCGCTCCCACCCTCGTGAGAACCTTCGAGTGACGGGCCCGAATTCGTCGGTGCCCGCTCGTAGGGTTCAGGTGTGATCGTCCACCAGGCCTACCGGTTCGCAGCGGACCCGACCTCGGCACAGGCGCGGACTCTGTCCGCGCACTGCGGTGCCGTGCGTCGGGCTTTCCGAGGTTCAGGTCGACCCGCAAACCGGCACGCCGGCACAGCCCGCGTCCGTCGGCCGCGGTCCGCCTCGAAGGTAGGCGCTGGTACCGCGCTCGCACCTGTGAGGTGTGGCGCGAGGGACCTGTCATCAGTCCGGCCGGACGCCGTAGTGGGCGTGGGCGTGGGCCCACTCACCTGGCACGTGCGTCCACACCTCCGCGCCGCCACCGCAGGTCGTCCCGGTCGAGCGCTGACTCCGGGTTCGCCGCGGTTCGTCGGCAACTGGCGTACAAGACGCGGCGGCGGGGTAGTCGTGGTCGTGGCCGACCGCTCGTTCCCTTCGCCGAAGACCCCCTGCACGAGGACAGGTGGCTGTGACGCGGTCAGACCGGGTCCCGATCCACCGGTTGGAAGCCCGGCCGGTGTGAGTCGGATACGGTCATGTTCGGTAGCTACCTGTTCGTGAGGAGCATTGTGCGACCCTGGCCTGGTACGCCCTACCCGCTTGGCGCCGGGTACGACGGCGTAGGCACCAATTTCGCCCTGTTTTCGGAGGTCGCGGAGTACGTCGAGCTCTGTCTGTTCGACGAGGACGGCACTGAGACACGCGTGAGGCTGCCGGAGGTGGACGGGTTCGTCCACCACGGTTACCTGCTCGGCATCGGCCCCGGCCAGAAGTACGGATACCGCGTGCACGGCCCGTACGACCCGTCACGGGGCCAGAGGTGCAACCCGAACAAGCTGCTCATCGACCCGTACGCCAAGGCGATCGCCAACGGGCTGTCGTGGGACCAGGCGCTGTACGGGTACAACTTCGGGGCGGAGGACGAGCGCAACGACACCGACTCGGCGCCGCACGTGCCGAAGTCGGTGGTGGTGAACCCGTTCTTCGACTGGACGAACGACCGGTTGCCCAGGACGCCGTACAACGAGAGCGTCATCTACGAGGCGCACGTTCGCGGCCTCACGATCGACCACCCCGAGATTCCGCCGCGCCTGCGGGGCACGTACGCGGGGCTCGCGCATCCGGTGATGATCGACCACCTCCTCAAGCTGGGTGTGACGGCGGTCGAGCTGATGCCGGTGCACCAGTTCATCAGCGACCACACGCTGGCGGAGCGCAGGCTCAGCAACTACTGGGGTTACAACACGATCGGCTTCTTCGCGCCGCACGACGGTTACTCGGCGTTGCCGTTGAACCAGGTGCAGGAGTTCAAGGGCATGGTGCGGGCGCTGCACCAGGCCGGGATCGAGGTCATCCTCGACGTCGTCTACAACCACACGGCGGAGGGCAACCACCTCGGGCCGACGTTGTCGATGCGCGGGATCGACAACGAGTCGTACTACCGGCTGGTGGAGGACGACCCGAAGTTCTACATGGACTACACGGGCACCGGCAACTCGCTCAACGTGCGCTCGCCGCACACGTTGCAGCTCATCATGGACTCGCTGCGGTACTGGGTCACCGAGATGCACGTCGACGGGTTCCGGTTCGACCTCGCGGCGACGCTGGCCCGCGAGTTCTACGACGTGGACCGGCTGGCGACATTCTTCGAGGTCGTGCAGCAGGATCCGGTGGTGTCGCAGGTCAAGCTGATCGCGGAGCCGTGGGACGTCGGGCCCGGCGGGTACCAGGTCGGCAACTTCCCTCCACTGTGGACGGAGTGGAACGGTCAGTTCCGGGACACGGTCCGGGACTTCTGGCGCGGTGAGCAGGCGACGCTCGGCGAGTTCGCGTCGCGGATCACCGGCAGCAGCGACCTCTACCAGGACGACGGGCGCAGGCCGTACGCGTCGATCAACTTCGTGACGGCGCACGACGGGTTCACGCTCAACGACCTGGTGTCGTACAACGAGAAGCACAACGAGGCCAACGGCGAGAACAACCAGGACGGCGAGAGCCACAACCGGTCGTGGAACTGCGGGGTCGAGGGGCCGACCGACGACGAGGAGGTCCTGGCGCTGCGGGCGCGGCAGCGGCGGAACCTGATGGCGACCATGTTGTTGTCGCAGGGTGTGCCGATGATCGTGAACGGTGACGAGTTCGGGCGCACGCAGCACGGCAACAACAACGCGTACTGCCAGGACAACGAGGTGTCGTGGGTCGACTGGTCGCTGCTGGAGACCAACGCCGAGCTGGTCGAGTTCACGGCGGCGCTCGCCCGGTTCCGCAAGGCGCACCCGGTGTTCCGGCGCAAGCGGTTCTTCGCGGGGCGGCCGATCCGCAAGGGCGAGGAGCTGCGCGACATCGCGTGGTTCACGCCGTCCGGTGAGGAGATGACCGAGCAGAACTGGGGGGACGACTTCGGCAAGTGCGTCGTCACCTTCCTCAACGGTGAGGGCATCCCCGACCTCGACTCGCGCGGGATGCGGGTGGTCGACGACTCGTTCCTGCTGGCGTTCAACGCGCACTACGAGGACATCGAGGTGACGCTGCCCGACGCCGAGTACGGTCCTGAGTGGACGGTGGTGGTCGACACCACGACCGGCAAGGTCGGTGACGGTGCCAAGCCGATCGTCGCGGGCGGCCAGCTGACCCTTACCGCGCGGTCGCTCGCCGTGCTGCAGAGGGTGGGCTGATGGGCGCGCCTTTCTCCACGTACCGCGTCCAGCTCACCCCGGATTTCACGTTCGCCGACGCCGCCGGCGTCGCGGACTACCTTGCGCGCCTGGGAGTCGGCGCGCTGTACGCGTCGCCGATGCTCGACGCGCGCGAAGGGTCCACGCACGGCTACGACGTCGTGGACCCGACCCGTGCGCGGCCTGCGCTGGGTGGCGACGAGGGTCGCATCGCGCTGCAGAAGAGCCTGGCGGAGCACGACCTCGGGCTCGTGGTCGACATCGTGCCGAACCACATGGTCGTGCCGAATCCGTGGTGGGAGGACGTTCTCGAGAAGGGCCAGGCCTCGAAGTACGCGCGGTACTTCGACATCGACTGGTCGTCGGGCAAGGTCCTGCTGCCGGTGCTCGGGGAAGACGCCGAGGACGACGTCCACGAGCACTACCTGAAGGTGGACTGGCGGCGCGGCAACAGCGAGCTCAACTACCGGCGGTTCTTCGACATCACCGAGCTCGCGGCGGTGCGGGTCGAGGACCCCGAGGTGTTCGAGGCGACCCACCGCGAGGTGTTGTCGTGGGGCGTCACGGGGTTGCGCGTCGACCACCCGGACGGACTGGCCGATCCCGGCGGTTACTTCCGGCGGCTGCGCGAGCACTTCGACGGATGGCTGGTCGTCGAGAAGATCCTCGGCCCGGACGAGCAGTTGCCGCAGAGCTGGCCGGTCGACGGCACGACGGGCTACGACGCGTTGCGCGAGGTCTGCGGTGTGTTCATCGCGCCCACCGACAGGTTCGCCGCCAAGACTGGTTCGGCGGCCTTCCACGAGGTCGAGCACGCGTCGCGGCAGCAGGTCGCGGACTCGATCCTGGTCGCCGAGGTGCGCCGGATCGCACGGCTCGTGCAGGGCGTCGAGTTCGAGGACGCGTGCCAGGCCGTCGCCGAGGTGATGGTCAACTTCCCGGTGTACCGGTCGTACCTGCCGGAAGGCTCGCACCACTGGGAGGCCGCGGTGCGCAAGGCCAGGTCGCCCGCGGTGCGCGCGCTCGACGAGCAGGTCAGGGCCGATCCGCGGGGCGAGCTGGCGACCAGGATTCAGCAGACGTCCGGCATGGTCGTCGCGAAGGGTACCGAGGACACGGCGTTCTACCGGTACACGAACTTCGTGGCGCTCAACGAGGTCGGCGGCTCGCCGGACCGGTTCGGCATGCCCGTCGAGGAGTTCCACCAGCGCGCCCAGGCCCGTGAGGCGCAGACGCCGGCCGCCATGACCGCGCTGTCGACGCACGACACCAAGCGGTCCGAGGACGTTCGCGCGCGGCTCGCGGTGCTGGCCGAGATACCGGACGAGTACCTGGCGTTCGAGGCCGCGATGACCGAGAAGCACGGCATCTCCGAGCCGACGCTGAACAGGCTCGCGTGGCAGTCGCTCGTCGGCGCCTTCCCGATCACCGAGGAGCGCCTCGGTCAGTACCTGGAGAAGGCGTCCAGGGAGGCCAAGGTCAAGACGTCCTGGGTCGACCGGAACGCCGAGTTCGACGCCGAAGTGGCCGCGTGGCCCGCGAAGGTGCTGAACGAGCCAGAGGTCGCCGCCTTCGCCGAACGGGTGAAGGCGCCCGGCTGGTCGAACGCGCTGGGGCAGAAGCTGGTCCAGCTCACCGCGCCGGGCGTGCCGGACATCTACCAGGGCACCGAGCTGTGGGACTTCTCGCTCGTGGACCCGGACAACCGCCGTCCCGTCGACTACGCGGTCCGCGCCGAGCTGCTGGACCGCATCGAGAACGGCTGGCTGCCGGAGGTCGACGACTCGGGCGCCGCGAAGCTCCTGGTCGTGCAGAAGGCGTTGCACGTCCGCAAACGCGGTCTGCACGGCTACCGGCCGCTGCGCGCCGAAGGTCCGGCCGCCGAGCACGTGCTGGCGTTCGAACGATCCGGCGTGATCGCGGTGGCCACGAGACTTCCGGTCGGGCTGGCGCGCAAGGGCTGGCAGGACACGGTTCTGCCGCTGCCGGGTTCGAAGTGGACGGACGTGCTGACCGGGCGGCCGTCGAGCGAGGACCTGTCGTCGCTGCTCGGCACGTATCCGGTGGCACTGCTGGTGCGGGGGGACGAGTGAGCTTCTCGGTGTGGGCGCCGACGCCCGAGTCGGTGCACGTGCGCGTCAACGGCTTCGACCACGAGATGAAGCGCGACGGCGACTGGTGGCACTCCGACGCCGAATCGCCGGCAGGGACGGACTACGCGTTCGTCATCGAAGGCCAGGCGTATCCGGACCCGCGGTCGCTGTGGCAGCCCAACGGCGTGCACGAGGCGTCCCGCGTCTACGCGCACGACTTCGAGTGGACCGACCAGAGGTGGACGGGCCGGACGCTGCAGGGCGGCGTGATCTACGAGCTGCACATCGGCACGTTCACCCGTGAGGGCACGTTCGACGCGGCGATCGAGAAGCTCGACCACCTGGTGGACCTCGGCATCACGTTCGTCGAGGTCATGCCGGTCAACAGCTTCGACGGCACCGAGGGCTGGGGCTACGACGGCGTCCTGTGGGGCGCGGTGCACCACCCGTACGGCGGCCCGGACGGGTTCAAGCGGTTCGTCGACGCCTGCCACGCGCGAGGCCTCGCCGTGCTGCTCGACGTCGTCTACAACCACCTCGGACCGTCCGGTGCCTACCTGGACAAGTTCGGCCCGTACTTCGCCGGGCGCAACGAGTGGGGCCCGGGGCTGAACCTGGACGGGCCGCACTCCGACGAGGTCCGCCGGTACGTGATCGACAACGCCCTGCAATGGCTTCGCGACTTCCACGTCGACGGGCTCAGGCTCGACGCCGTGCACGCGCTGGCGGACCGGCGCGCGGTGCACGTCCTCGAAGAGCTGTCCGCCGAGGTGGACGCGCTCTCGGCCAGGCTCAACCGGCCGCTCAGCCTGATCGCCGAGTCCGACCTCAACGACGCGAGGCTGGTGACCGCGCGCGAAGGCGGCGGGTACGGCCTGCAGGCGCAGTGGTCCGACGATCTGCACCACTGCCTGCACGTCGCGCTGACGGGCGAGACCTTCGGCTACTACGAGGACTTCGCGGCACCGGGAGCGTTGAAGAACACGCTGGAGAAGGTGTTCTTCCACGCCGGCACCTGGTCGTCGTTCCGCGAGAAGCACCACGGCAAACCGGTCGACACGGCGTTGGTCCCCGGCTACCGGTTCCTCGCCTACACCCAGAACCACGACCAGATCGGCAACCGCGCGACCGGCGACCGTCTACCCGCGACGGTCTCCACAGGAAAGTTGTTGTGCGCGGCGGCGATCGTGCTCTGCTCGCCCTACACGCCCATGATCTTCATGGGGGAGGAGTGGGCGGCGAGCACGCCGTGGCAGTTCTTCGCGTCCTTTCCGGACCCGCAGCTGGC
This sequence comes from Lentzea sp. NPDC005914, assembly GCF_040629405.1. Classification (NCBI taxonomy): domain Bacteria; kingdom Bacillati; phylum Actinomycetota; class Actinomycetes; order Pseudonocardiales; family Pseudonocardiaceae; genus Lentzea; species Lentzea sp. NPDC005914. Next base: position 41,651 of record NZ_JBEXVQ010000036.1, read on the forward strand.
CGAGGCCGTCCGCACCGGACGGCGCAGGGAGTTCGCGCGGCACGGCTGGGGGGAGTCGGACGTACCGGACCCGATGTCACCGCAGACCGTCGAGAACTCGCGGCTGAACTGGGACGAACTGGTCGACGGCGACCACGCAAAGGTGCTGGAGACGTACAAGGCGCTGATCGCGTTGCGCCGCTCCCGCCCGGAGCTGGCCGATCCGCGGTTGGACAGGTTCGTGGTGGAGCAGGACGGGCTTTGCTTCACGCTGCACCGCGGGACGACCCGCGTGGTGGTGAATCTCGGCACAACGCCCGTCCCGCTGCCTCAGGGCGAAGTGCTGCTGACCTCCTCGGCGAACCCGTCGTCGCTTTCTCCCGCGTCGTTCGCGGTCGTCGCGTCGATGTGATCCCACAGCATCTGGTCGATCGGTTTCACCGTCCGGCCGAGGTGCGCGTGCACGAACGCCGCCACCAGCCGGTCTGCGGCGACGTGCAGCTTGATGTTGTGGTGCTGGGAGATGTGGACCAGCAGTCCGAACGCCTGCTGGGGTGTGCAGGGCTTGCGTGCGGCGATCAGGCCAGTGGCCTGCCCGATGACGGTCCGGGACGCCAGAGCTTTGCGCAGCCCTGCCACCTCGGCCTCGAGGGCGGTGATTCTCGCGGACGACACCGCCGGCTCCTTTCACGTCGTCTGGTCACAGCGGCATGCCGATGTGACGACGGTGCTCGGGAGCTCTCGAAGGGGCGGGACACACCCAGAGCAAGCCGTCTCATCGGCTTGCGGCTGGGTTCTCAACCGCGAGTGATCACCTTATCAACTGTTTGGCACGGTGCTCGCGGGGTAACCAATCCATGTAGCTGACGTCCACTGAAGGAGCCTGATCCATGGGTGCCGACGACAAGTTCAGCAACAAGGCTGAAGAGATGAAGGGCCGCGCCAAGGAAGCTGTCGGCGACGCCACGGACAACGAGCAGTGGCAGGCCGAGGGCCGCGCCGAGCGCGCGAAGGCCGACATCAAGCAGGCCGGCGAGAAGGTCAAGGATGCCTTCAAGTCCGACAAGTAGGACAGCATCCGCCGCCCAGTTCGTCCCCGAGGGGAAGGGCTGGGCGGCGCTGCGTTCTGCCGCAGCCGAGTGCCGCGGGTGCGACCTCTACAAGGACGCCACCCAGACGGTCTTCGGCGAGGGCCCGATCCGGGCCTCGCGGCTGATGATGGTGGGGGAACAGCCAGGCGACCGCGAGGACGTCGAGGGCCGCGTGTTCGTGGGCCCGGCCGGACGGTTGCTGGACAAGGCGCTGGACGCCGCCGGCATCGCGCGTGACGAGCTCTACCTCACGAACGCGGTGAAGCACTTCAAGTTCACCCAGCGGGGCAAGCGCCGGATCCACGAGCAGCCGCGCAGGTCCGAGGTGCTGGCGTGCCTTCCCTGGTTGCGCGAGGAGCTCCGCGTCGTCAAGCCGCGGCTCGTCGTCGTGCTGGGAGCGGTGGCGGCGAAAGCGTTGCTGGGGTCGTCGTTCAAGCTGACCGAGCACCGCGGCCAGGTGCTGGAGGCCGACGGGCTGCGCATCGGGGTGACCGTGCACCCGTCCGCCGTGGTGCGGGCCGAGAACTTCACCGAAGCCTTCGAGGCGTTCGTGGCGGATCTCAAGGCCCTGAAGAAACAGCTTTGAAATGGGACAACCCCCGGACGACTCCCGCGCTAGCGGGCCGAGCGGGACCAGCGCTCGAAGTCCGGGGGCCGGGTGGCTGCCTTGGTTTACGACTAGGCGTCACCGAGGGCGGTCCTAGCGGACAGCCACCTCACGAGTCCTGTAGCTATACAACTTTGGACCACCTCCTCTCTTGTGTACGACGAACCTATGTCGTGATCCGTTGGCGTCGCAACGGAGTTTTCGGCCAGGTTCGACTTGCGCGTTTCGCGTAGAATCCGCGGTCATGGTGCGCATTCCCCTGACCTCGACTGAGCGGGAGCGCGGCAGGCGGCTCGGACAGTTGCTGCGGGACGCCCGCGGCGAGGAGAGCATGGTCGAGATCGCGGCCCGCGCGGGCTTGTCGGCCGAGACCGTGCGCAAGATCGAGACGGGACGTGCTCCCACGCCGTCGTTCTTCACGATCGCCGCGCTGGCGAGCGCTCTGGGCATCTCGCTGGACTCCATCACCGAACTGCTGGCGCCGCAGAGCCGCTCGGCCTAGCTACCAGGCGACCGGCAACGCCAGTGGGCCCCGCATGGCCAGGCCGGTCCGCCACCGCACGTCCTCGGCCAGCCGCAGTCCGGGGAACCGTGCGAGGATCGCCGTCAGCGCGACCTGCAGGTCCATCCGGGCGAGCTGCGCGCCGATGCAGTGGTGCGGTCCGTGCCCGAACGTCAGGTGCCCCTTGGCATTGCGGGTCACGTCGAACCGGTCGGGGTCGGGGTACTGGCGCGGATCGCGGTTGGCGACGTGCTTGGCGAGCAGCACGGCCTCGCCCGCCTTCACCGTGCCACCGCTCAGTTCCACGTCCTCCAGCGCGTACCGCGGCAGGATGTCCGAGACCTCCTGCGCGGGAATCCACCGCAGCAGCTCCTCCACGGCACCGGGCATCAGCTCCGGCTTGGCGCGAAGGAGTTCGGCCTGGTCGGGGAACTGCAGCAGGGTGTAGACGGAGTTGCCGATGTGGGCCGCGGTGGAGTCGTACCCGGCGCCCAGCAACAGCACGGTGAGCTGCACCAGTTCGTCCGCGGTGAGCCGGTCGCCTTCCTCCTGCGCCACCACCAGCGCACTGATCAGGTCGTCTTCCTGGCGCACACGGCGTTGTTCGGCGAGCCCCGCGAGGTAACCCGCCAGTTCGCCCACCTTCGACAGCTTCTCCTCGTCGGTCATCGCGGTGACCGACATGAACGCGGCGGCGAGGTCCTGGAAGTGGTCGCGGTCCTCGTAGGGCACGCCGAGCAGGTCGCAGACCATCAGTCCGGGCAACGGAACCGCGTACGTCGTCACGAGATCTGCCGGTGGACCGGCCTTCTCCAGGTCGTCGAGCAGCTCTTCGGCGAGTCGTTCCGCGTTGGCCCGCAACTGCTCGACGCGGCGCACGGTGAACGCGTGCGCCAGCAGCCGGCGCAACCGGGTGTGGTCGGGCGGGTCGAGGTCGGTCAGGATCGCGCCCATCCGCTGCGGGCCCATCCTCGGGGTGTCCCGCACGGCGGCCTGCGCGAGGCTGAACCGGGCATCGCTCATCGCCAGGCGCACGTCGTCATATCTGGTGAGCAGCCAGCCTTCTTCACCGTGGGGAAGCTGGACGCGCGCGAGTGGTTCGTCTTCACGCAGCCTGCCGTACGTCGGGTCGATCTCCAGCCCGTCCACCGGACCGAACGGATAGGAACGCGCAGTCATGGGCATCCTCCAGAGCTCGCGGCGGAGGGCAATCATGCGCGTCGCGGGAGCGTGATCACTACCGTCGCGTCTTGAATCGCTTTCAGAGCAACGTGAGTACGACCGGACCGTCGGCGGTGATGGCAACGGTGTGCTCCACATGGGCGGCGCGCGATCCGTCGTCCGTCCGCAGCGTCCAGCCGTCCTCGTCGGTGCGGAACCAGTCGCGGCCGCCCGCGTGCAGCATCGGCTCGAGTGCGAGAACCAGGCCGGGCACCAGTTCCATCCCCTCGCCGGCGCTGCCCTTGTTGGGAACGAACGGTTCCTCGTGCATCTCCCGGCCGATTCCGTGCCCGCCGTGGAAGGCCAGCTGTCCGTAGCCCGCGGCACGCGCGACCTCGCCGATGGCGTGCGAGATGTCGCCGAGCCTGCCGCCGGGCCGGGCGGCCTCGATGCCCGCCTGCAGGGCGCGTGTGGTGCAGTCGATCAGCGCCAGGTCGGCCGGCGCGGCCTCGCCCACCACGAAGCTGATGGCGGCGTCACCGGTCATGCCGCCGAACTGGGCTCCGCAGTCGATGCTGACGAGATCGCCTTCCCGCAGCGGGAGCGGACCGGGAATGCCGTGCACGACGACATCGTTCACGGACGCGCAGATGACGCCGGGGAACGGGGAAGGAGCCCACTTCGGGTGGTAGTCGAGGAACGGTGACGTCGCGCCGGCACCGAAGATCACCTCGCGGGCGATCTCGTCCAGGTCCTTCGGCGTGACTCCGGGTGCGGCGGCGGCCTGGCAGGCGGCGAGGGCCTGGGCGACGACGCGACCTGCCTCGCGCATGACCTCGAGATCGGCGGCCGACTTCAGTTCGATCACGGTATAACTTTACCGGTCATGGCAACTGGTAAACGGTTTCATCCGAGGCTTGACTGGCCTTGACCGGGTGTGAGGGCCGTCATAGGCTGCGCTCGGTAGGTACACCTCCGATCTTTGTTCGCAGCCGCCCGCGGACGTGAAGGGTGTTCTGTGGATCTGTCGCGGCGCGGACTGCTCGGTGGGGTTGTGGCTGGGGCGGCGCTCACGGCGTTGCCGGTCAAGGCCGAGGCCGCCGATGAGGGCGCTGGTCCCGGCATCACGGGGTGCGCCCCGAGGATCGACTGGGAGCGGTTCCTCGGCGAGCAGGACCTGGTGTGGCAGCGGATCCCGCGAGCCTGGTACGAGGGTCCGTTCCTGGGCAACGGGTTTCTGGCCACCGCGATGTACCGCGAGCCGGGTGCGAACGCCGTCCGGTTCACCGTCGACCACGCGAAGGTGCAGGACCACCGGCCGCAGTTCGGGAACGAGTGGGGAGTGGCGCGGCTGCCGGTCGGGCGGGTGCTGCTGACGCCCGTCGGCAAGATCACCGGCGTCGACCTCAGGCTGGACCTCTGGAACGCCGAGCTGCGAGGCAAGATCGTCACGGACAAGGGCGAGCTCGCGGTCAGGTCGTTCGTGCACGCCGAGAAGTCGTTGCTGTACCTCGAAGTGCGGCCTTCGGGCGGTGAACGTGATTTCAAGCTGGAGTTCCTGGCACTGGACGCGCTGAGCCCGCGGATCATCCGCGAACCACCGCCCGCGACGTTTCCGCTCAACCCCAAGCCGGTCACCCGCACCGAGAACGAGCTCACGCTCGTCACCCAGGAGATGGTCGCGGGCGGTCAGACGGCGACGGCGTACCGGGTCAGGAAGCTGCACGGCCGTACGGAACTGCTGCTGTCAGTAGAGCACTCGTTTCCCGACCGCAGCGCCGAGGCGGCGGTCAGGGAGGCGGTCACCAGGGCGTCGATCCCGGAGGTGCTGCGCTACCAGCACCAGCAGTGGTGGCATCGCTTCTACCGCAAGAGCTTCGTGTCCGTGCCGGACGCGTTGATGCAGAGCTTCTACTGGATCCAGCTGTACAAGCTCGCGTCGGGCGCGCGGCGAGAAGCCCCGATCATGCCCACCACCGGGCCGTGGCTGGAGCCGACGCCGTGGCCGTCGGTGTGGTTCAACCTCAACGCCCAGCTGGAGTACTGGGCCGTGCTCGCGTCCAACCACCTCGAGCTCGACCCGATCCCGCGCACGATCTCGCAGAACCAGCAGATCCTCGTCGACGCGCTGAGGCCCGAGTTCCGCGCCGACTCGATGGGGTTGCGGCGCAGCACCGACCCGACGTTCCAGGACGCCGGGTTCGTCGGCTCGCCGCTGCACCCCTCGCCGGACCCGGAGATCGGCAACCTGCCGTGGTTGCTGCACAACGCGTGGCTCAGCTACCGGCACACGATGGACGAACGGATCCTCAGGGACACCGTCTTCCCGGTACTGCGCAGATCCACCAACTACTACCTGCACTTCCTGCACAAGGGCAACGACGGCAGGCTGCACCTGCTGCCCTCGTACTCGCCCGAGTACGGCGTCGCGCCCGACTGCAACTTCGACCTCGCACTGCTGCGCTGGTCGTGCCGGACCCTCATCGACAGCGCCAAGATCCTCAAGATCGACGACCCGCTGGCGGCGAAGTGGCAGGAGGTGCTCGACCAGCTCGTCGAGTACCCGGCGGACGCGGGCGGGTTCATGATCGGCACCGGGGTGCCGTTCGCGAAGTCGCACCGGCACTACTCGCACATGCTCGCGGTCTACCCGTTGCACGAGGTCAACTGGGAGCAGCCGGAACGCCGCGACCTCATCGAACGCTCGCTGAAGCACTGGCTGAGCTTCGAGGGGTCGTTGCGGGGCTTCACCTTCACCGGCGCCGCCTCGATCGCCGCCCAGATGACCCGCGGCGACGAGGCGTTGAAGTACCTGCGGGAGTTCGTCGCCCGGTTCGCCCAGCCCAACACGATGTACTTCGAGGCAGGTCCGGTGATCGAGACGCCGTTGAGTGCCGCGAAGTCGTTGCAGGACATGCTGATCCAGAGCTGGGGCGGGCTGATCCGGATCTTCCCGGCGGTGCCGCCCGTGTGGCAGGACGTCACGATCCACGACACCCGCACCGAGGGCGCGTTCCTGGTCAGCGCGGTTCGCCGGCACGGCAAGACGCGGTTCGTGCGCGTGCACAGCGAAGCCGGGCAGCCGTGCCGCATCCGGACGGGCATCGAGGGCCGCATCGAGGTGCGCGGCTGCACCAGGTGGAGCGTCAAGGACGGCGTGGTCGAGCTGCAGCTGCGGCGCGGCCAGGAAGCGCTGATCCACGCTCGCGGCGAGCGCGACTTCACGATCGCGCCGGTCCGGATCAGCGAGCCCGGCAGGCGCTGGGGCCTGCCCGCGTTGCCGCCCGGTGGCAGCGCCGTCCCGGTGGACATCAGCGCGGCACTCGACAACGACGGCCTCTCCAACGAGTTCACCAGCCGTGACGGCGACTTCGACGGCCTCGGCAACACCTACCCGGCCGCGCAGCTGCCGCAGACCGGGTCGGTGACCGACGACAGCGTCCTGTTCGAGTTCCACAACGGCGACGAGGCGAGCAAGAACAACGTCATCGCCGCCGGGCAGACGCTGGCCGTGCCCGCAGGGAAGTACGTGAAGCTGCACCTGCTCGCTGCCGCGGACACCAACAACGTCGAGGCGGACGGCGCGGTGAACTACGCCGACGGTGCAGCGACCGCCCGGTTCCGCGTGACGGCCTGGCAGCAGCGGCCGCAGTTCGGTGAGTCGGAACCCGTTGCCACGACGCTGATGCACACGCCGACGGGTCCGGTGCAGAAGCAGGTGTCGATCTTCCACCAGACGATCGAGCTGGATCCGTCGAAGGACCTCGCGTCCGTCACCCTGCCCAAGACCGCCGGCCCGCGCCTGCACGTCTTCGCGATCTCGGTGGAGAAGCCCAAAGCCTGACCGTCACCCGCCGCCGCCCGAGGAGTGATCCGAAGGAGGCAAGACGATGGCAGAACTCTCCCGTCGCGGCGCCATCACACTCGGCGCCGCGGGGGCGCTCGCGCTGGGGATGGCACGGCCCGCGTACGCGGATCCGGCGATCCAGGCCGACTGGGCGTTGAAGTGGAACCCGACGCCCTCCGGTGACGGCCTGAAGGCGTTCGAGGGCCTGGAAGACGACCGGGCGGGCTCGCACAAGGGCACCAAGCACATCTACGTCGAGGACGACCACTGGCGCTTCGACATGCACACCCGCGACCGCGACGGCTCCGACCGGCAGCGCAACGAGTGCAAGGGCATGCGGTCGGGCGGCACCACGCACAAGATCGGCAAGGACCAGACCTGGAAGATCACCTACCAGGCGTTCTGGCCGTCCTCGCTGACCGCGACGACCCGGTTCACGCACATCATGCAGATGAAGGTGCAGGACGTCGGCGGTCCACTGTGGACTTTGACGCCGCGGGCCAAGGACAAGCCGACCTTGACGATCCTGACGTTGAAGGACAACGACGCCAACACCGAGCACGTCGTCGCCGACTGGACACCGTTGCAGAACAAGTGGATCGACGTCGAGTTCGAGTTCAAGGCGTCGAACTCCGGCGGTCACCTCGCGTGGCTGTTCAAGGACGCGGGCACCGTCGTCGGCCAGGGCAGGGCGACCGACGTGGACCTGTGGCGGGACAAGAACTACCTGCGCCCGAAGTGGGGCATCTACCGGAGCATCGAGAGCTCCGGTCTGCAGAACACCTATCAGCTCATCCGCAACTACAGGGGATACAAGTGGGAGTGAGATCTCTGCTGACGGCGGTGGCGCTCGTCGCCGCGTCCGTGGCCGTACCAACCGCCCAAGCCGATCCGATCGTCGAGGCAGATCCGACGCTGGCGTTGACCCCGCCGATGGGGTTCAACAACTGGAACACGACGGGCTGCAACATCAACGAGCAGATGATCCGCGACATGGCGGACATCTTCGTGACCAAGGGCCTGAAGGACGCGGGCTACCAGTACGTGAACGTCGACGACTGCTGGGCGGACCTCACCCGCGACCCGGAGACCGGGCGGCTGCGCAACCACCCGACGCGGTTCCCCAGCGGCATGAAGGCGCTCGCGGACTACATCCACGCGCGCGGCCTGAAGTTCGGCATCTACACGAGTGCGGGCACCCAGACCTGTGCGAAGACGATGCCGGGAGCACTGGACCACGAGGAGCTCGACGCGCAGACGTTCGCGGACTGGGGCGTCGACTACCTCAAGTACGACAACTGCAACAACGAGGGCCGGCCCGCGCTCGAGCGCTACACGAAGATGCGGGACGCGCTGAAGAAGACCGCCCGCCCGATCGTCTACTCGATCTGCGAATGGGGCCAGAACAAGCCGTGGGAGTGGGGCAAGGACGTCGGGAACCTGTGGCGCACCACCGGTGACATCAACGACACCTGGTCCAAGACCGTCGAGATCCTCAAGTTGAACGCGCCGCTGGACGCGTACGCCGGGCCTGGGCACTGGAACGACCCGGACATGCTCGAGGTCGGCAACGGCCAGCAGTCGACGATCGAGTACCAGAGCCACTTCGCGCTGTGGTCGATCATGGCGGCGCCGCTGCTGATCGGCGCGGACCTGCGCAAGGTCTCGGCAGAGCACTTCGACATCCTGCGCAACAAGGAGATCATCGCGATCGACCAGGACAAGCTCGGTGTCCAGGGCAAGGTGATCTCGCAGAAGGACGGGCAGTGGGTGTTCGTGAAGCCGCTGGCCAACGGGGACAAGGCGGTGGCGCTGTTCAACGAGTCCGAGGTGAACGCGACGATCTCGACCTCCGCGCGCGATCTCGGGTTGCCCCGGAGCATCGGCTACACCGTGCGAGACCTGTGGCAGCACAAGAACTTCCAGTCCGCCGGCCAGATCTCGGCCGCGCTGCCGCCACACGGCACGGCGATCTTCCGGGTGAAGGCGTCGCAGGACTGGTACCAGCACGAGCCGGCGATCGACACACAGCTGGACATCCCCGCGCAGATCCCCGGGATTCCGAGCACGATCACGCCCGCCGGTGAGCCGTTCGTGGCCACCGTGACGGCGACCAACCAGGCGCCGATCCCGGTGTTGAACGCTTCGACGACGTTCACCGCGCCCGCCGGGTGGAAGGTCGAGAAGATCTCTTCCGAGCGTGCTCCGGTGTTGCTGACCTCGCAGTCGGTGCAGGGCAAGTGGAAGGTGACGCCGCCGGCCGGGGCGATGCCGGGGTCGCACGTGCTGAACGGCTCGTTGAGCGTCACGTGGGTCGGGCACGGGAAGCTGTCGCGGCCGGTGAACTCGGCCGTGCTGGTGCCGGTCGCGCCGCCGTCCGGTGCGTCCCTGTGGGCCAGCGACGTCAAGTTCACCACCGAACGCAGTGGCTACGGGCCCGTGGAGCGCGACAGGTCCAACGGCGGCTACGTCGGCGGCGACGGCAAGACGTTGACCATCAACGGCAAGACGTACGAGAAGGGGCTCGGCGCGCATGCGAACGCCGAGCTCATCCTCTACGTCGGTGGCCGGTGCAGCTCGTTCACCTCCGACGTCGGCATCGACGACGAGCGGGACGTGAACCAGCTCGGTTCAGCGATCTTCCAGGTCTACGCGGACGGCACGAAGGTCGCCGACAGCGGGTTGCGCACGTGGAAGGACGACGCGGTGACGCTGACCGGGTCCTTGGCCGGAGCCAAGTTCCTGCGGCTCGTGGTCAACGACAGCGGTGACGGTGTCAGGTTCGATCGGGGAGACTTCGCCGGCGCGAAGCTGACCTGCTGAGTGCTACCAGCGCGATGACCGCGACGAGCACGCCCGTGGACAGGATCTGTGCGCGGGCCTGCTCGTCGTTCAGCATCAGGACGATGATCGCCACGATCGCGGCGAGCGCGAGCCAGGACAGGTACGGGTAGCCCCACATCGGAACGGCCGGGTTCTCGATCGTGCGGCGCATCCGCAGCTGCGAGACCGCGATGAACCCCCAGACCACCAGCAGCGCGGAGCCGACGGCGTTGAGCAGCAGGAGGAAGACGGTGTCCGGCCAGAGATAGTTCAGCACCACCGAGAAGAACCCGAAGGCGACACTCGCCAGGACGGCGTTCCTCGGGACGCCGTTCTTCTTGTTCAGCAGGGCTTTCGGGGCTTCGCCGCGTTCGGCCAGCGAGCAGAGCATGCGGGCGGCGCCGTACAGGGTGGCGTTGATGGCGCTGAGCAGCGCCACGAAGATCACGACGTTCATGATCTGCGCGGCCGCCGGGATGCCGAGCCGGTTGAGCACCGCCACGTACGGGCTGGCGCCGACCTCGGAGTCGTTCCACGGCAACAGGGTCACCACGACCGCCATGGAGCCGAGGTAGAAGACGAGCAGGCGGGTGATCGAGGTGCGCACCGCCTTCTTGATGGCGTGCTTGGGGTCCTCGGCGTCCGCGGCGGCGATGGTGACCACCTCGAGGCCGCCGAAGGCGAAGACGACGGCCATGAAGCCGGCGACCACGCCGCTCCAGCCGTGGGGCAGGAAGTCCCGCAGGTTGCTCACGCCGGGGGAGTCGACGCCGGGGAACAGGCCCGCGATGGCGGCCGCGCCCAGAACCAGGAAGAGGACGATCGCGGCGATCTTGAGGCCCGCGAACCAGAACTCGAACTCGCCGAAGTTGCGAACACTGGTCAGGTTGACCGCGGTGAGAGCGGTCATGAAGATCAGCACCCAGGCCCACTGCGGCACGGCCGGAACCCAGCCGGACGCGATCTTCGCCGCGCCGGTGGCCTCGACCGCCAGCACGACACCGACCGTCGCCCAGTAACACCAGCCGACGGTGAAGCCCGCCCACGGACCGATCGCCTTTTCCGCGTGCACGGAGAAGGCGCCACCGCTGGGGTGTTCCGCGGCCATTTCTCCGAGCATGCGCATGATGAGCAGCGCCAGAAATCCGGCGAGACCAAATGAGATGAGGACGGCCGGTCCGGCCACCGCGATGCCGGCGCCTGTCCCGACGAACAGACCGGCGCCGATGACGCCGCCCAAAGCGATCATGGTCACGTGGCGTTGTTGCAGGTGAGTCACGCTCTCCAGCCCCGTTCGAGTGTGCCGATGGCGGCCCGATAGTGAGTTCATGGCGGCGGAGAGTCAAATCATGTGATCGGGGTTACATCTCAATCAAGTGAGGTTGAGGACGATGAACTCGCCCAAGGGAGTATTACCGCAACTCGACACGTTTTCCAGTGCGCTCGAGCGTTACTCGGACTGGGGGTGGTTGGTGTTGCGATCGGAGAACCGGTTGCTGTTGACCACTGATCATTCCGTGTCCGCGGTGGAGCTCGCGGCCGGGATCGGCGGGGAGGTGCAGCACTACCTGTCCGTGCGTCTGCTGGGTGGGCCCGTGGTCGTGTTGCCCGGGGCTCCTTCGCGCTGGTTGATCCTCACCACGTCCGCCGACGAGGCCTCGCAGGTGAACCTGATCCGGTTGCGGGCCCGAGGGGCGTTGACGCATCGACTGGGGACGTTGGTGCCGTTGCCGCCCTCGCGGATCGACCGCGGAGGCGTCGGGTGGCTGGGGGCGACTCCCGCGGGCCGGCCGTTCCTGCCGCCGTTCTCGGCGGTGGTGGCGGCTCTGAGGGCGGTCACCGAGACGGCCGGTTTGCGGTGACCTGCCGTCACCTCGTGGTCAGGGGCGGCAGGACGTTCGCCACGAACTGGGTGAGGGTGTTGCCGCGGGCGGCGAAGTTCAGGACCACGTAGGTGCCGTTGGCGCCCTGCTTCAGACCCACGCCCACCCGGTCGGACGACTTCCAGACCATGGCCGTGAAGTGCAGGACGCCGTAGTCGACGGTGGACTGCGTCATCTCCTTGGCGTAGTCGTAGCCGCGGGATTCGCCGTACCAGTTCGCCAGCGCTTTTGTGGCGACCGTGTCGATTGCGCGCGTGCGACTGCTGGTCCAGTAGAGGTTCTCGCCGTAAGGGTTGTCGGGGCGGTGTTCGAAACCGTCCGTCTCGTGGAGGTGATCGGCCCATTCCTGGGCTGTGCGGCTCACTTCGGAATCGAGGGAGAGAGGCGCCACGCCGTGCTTCGCGCGGTAGGCGTTGAGGAGTTCCACCGTCTTGGCGACGGGGTCCGAGGCCAGAGCAGGGGTCGCCGGTGACAGGAGCAAAGAGGCCACGGCGATTACGGTGAGCATCGTTCGCATGACCTGCTTTGTCCACCGAACGGGCTACTGATGGCAACCCGTTGGGTCAAATTCGCCGTCTTGATAGGCGCTGAGTAGCCGTCTTCTAGCCTTGGAGTGTGACGCACGTCGCAGGCTGGGGTGAGTGGCCGGGGTCACCCCTACGACCCCCTTGGGTTAGCGGTTGATACCCCGGTTGCGGTGCAAATTCACTCCACAGGACGCTGTTGGGGCTCTACCTTTGTGATGTCAGCCACGACGGAAGGAGCCGGACATGGAGCGTCACGAGATTCTTGCGGACGAGGACGGCCACATTCGCGGTTACGACTAGAGAGCTGCTCGGGCCGCGCGAGGGAGCCATCTGCGAAGAGACTCCCTCGCGGCCGGAAAGCTACTGGTTGGTACGCGTGAGTTGCTCGTTCATGATTAGGAAAGCACCCAGGCCGTGGAAGTCGTTCGTGTTTCGCGCACGGCCGAAGTAGTAGTCGGCGTTGCCGACGTTGGTGCCCTCGGAGATGTCCTTGATGTTGGTCAGGCCGTCCGAGCCGACCGACGTCTTGGCGAGGACGCCCTGATAGCCCTTCGCCGCCACGGCCTTGTAGGACGCGTCGATGTAGCCGCGCTCTACGCCGCGCGAGAGCATGAAGGTGTACATCGACGACGCTGAGGTCTCGGTCCAGTTCTTGGAGTTCGAGCACTTGTCGACGATCTGGCACCAACGGCCCGTTGCCTGGTCCTGGAAGCGGGCGTAGCCGGTGGCGAGGTGCTTGACGATGTTGATGAGATCCGTCCTACCGGGGTGGTCGGCGGGCAGGATCTCCAACAGGTCGATGGCGGTCATGCCGAACCAGCCGATGGCGCGGGCCCAGTGTTCGGCCGAGTGCTTGCCGGGGTTCTTCGCCCACGACTCCGAACCGTCGGCGTCGTAGGCGTGCCAGAGCAGGCCGTCGTCGGACTTCAGGTGGGCGAAGTAGGCCTTCATGTTGCGGACGGCCTCGTCGTAGCCGTAGGGCTGGTTGTAAGCCTTGGCGTACATGGCGATGAACGGCTGTGCCATGTAGACGCCGTCCGCCCAGAGCTGGCCGACCTTGCTGGTGGCGTGGAACATGCCGCCGTCGGACGTGCGCGGGTAGTTCGTGAACTTGGCGCGGACCTTGTCGGCGGCCTTCTTGTACTTGTCCTGCCCCGTTTCCTGGTGCAGGACGATGAACAGGGTGGCGCTGCGCATGGCGTCGAGGTTGGTGAAGCTGTTGTCGACGCTGCCGTCCGCCTTCACGAAGCGGTCCACCCACGCCTTGATGTAGTCGAGGTACTTCTTGTCGCCCGTGCGCTTGTAGACGAGGTACTGGCCGTACAGGTAGAGGCCGCGCGTGTAGCCCCAGCCGCCGAGCTTGTCGGGGGTGAAGCGTTTCATGGTCGAGTCGACCACGGCCTTCGACCAGTCCGACGGGGGTGCGGCGGCGGTGGCGTTCGCCGGGGCGATCAGTGCCAGCGACACGGCGAGAATGCCGAGGAAGCGTGCTGTCCTCACTACGTGCTCCTCCTACTAGCTCATGCGGCGGAGGCGAGGACGAGCATTCCCTTTGGTCCGGACCACGTCAAGCTAACATCGGATGTTTGCACGTGCTTGCGCGGATCACGAGTTTTGTCGGGAGTTCGCGGAGTTCGGCCGGCGCGCCTTCGAGGCGTGCCGCCAGGAGGTCCACGGCGACGTTGCCGGCTTCCTCGGTCGGCATGGCGACCGTCGTGAGGGCCGGAGAGCACATCGAGGCGTAGAGGATGTCGTCGAAGCCCGTGACGCTGATCTGCCGCGGCACCTTGACGTCGTGCTCGGCCAGATAGCTCAGCACGCCCAGCGCCATCAGGTCGTTGTAGGCGATGAACGCCGTGGCGCCGGTCTTCAGGGCCTGCTCGGCCGCGGCACGACCGCCGGTGAAGTTCGCCTCGAACGAGCCGAGCAGCCGGGCGCGGCCGCCCAGGCCCTGCATCCTCCGGTTGTTCGACCACGCCGCCGCGGGGCCGCCGAGGTAGACGTAGTCCCTGTGGCCCAACGACTCGAGGTGCGCGACGACCTGGTCCATGCCCGAGGCGCTGTCCATCAGCACCGACGAGACGCCCGGCACGATCCGGTTGATCAGCACCAGCGGGGTCAGGTCGGCGAGCTCGGCGACCTGCTCGTCGGTGAGCAGTGACGCGCACAGCACGACGCCGTCGACCTGCGCCGCCATCGTGCGCACCAGTTCGGCCTCGGCCTCGGGGTCCTCCCTGCTGTCGCAGAAGAACACCGAGGTGCCCGCCTCGCCCGCGCGGGTCTGCACGCCGCGCAGGACGGAGGGGAAGAACGGGTTCTCCAGGTCGGGCACCACGATGCCCAGGTTCCCGGTGCGGCCCGTGATCAGGCTTCTCGCGGCGCGGTTCGGCTGGTAGCCGAGGCCGGCGACGACGTCGAGGACCCGTTGCCGGGTGGCCTCCTTGACGAGTCCCGGCGCGCTCAGCGCGCGCGAGACCGTCGAGACGGAGACCTGAGCTTGGCGAGCGACATCCCTGATCGTGACTGCCACACGTGAATCATCGCAGTCAAGGTCACGATAGCCCATTCATCGGATGACTGGTGGTCAGAGCTCCAGGCCCGTCAGCACGAGCACGCGGGGTTCGGTGAGGTCCTCCATGGCCGCACGGAGTCCCTCACGGCCGATGCCGGACTCCTTCACGCCGCCGTACGGCATCTGGTCCGCGCGGTAGCTCGGCACGTCGCCGACGATCACGCCGCCGACCTGGAGTCGTTGCGCGGCACGGAAAGCCAGCCGCACGTCGTGGGTGAACAGACCCGCCTGCAGGCCGTAGCGGGAGGCGTTGACGCGGTCGAACGCCTCCTCGACGCTGTCCACCCTGGTCAGCGTCACGACCGGGCCGAACACCTCCTCGGCGTTCACCTTCGCGTCGTCCGGCACGTCCGTCAGCACGGTGGGCGCGTAGGTGCGGCCGTCACGCGTGCCTCCGGTCAGCACCGTCGCCGAGGCCTGCTGCACCCAAGCTTCGACGCGTTCGGCCGCGGCGTCGCTGATCAACGGGCCGACGTCGCCGGCCACGTCGAGCTTGTTCACGTGCTGCACAACGGCTTCCGAGACGGCGTCGTAGATGTCGGTGTGCACGTAGACCCGCTGCACCGAGATGCACGACTGGCCCGCCTGGTACATCGCGAACGTGGCGATGCGCTGCGCGGCGAACTCGACGTCCTGCCAGTCGGGGGCGACGATCGCGGCCGCGTTGCCGCCCAGTTCGAGGGTGACGTGCTTGCGCGGCACGCGTTCCTTGATGCCCCAGCCGACCGGGCCGGAGCCGGTGAACGAGACGACCGGCAGGCGCGGGTCCTCGACGAGTTTCGCGGTGTCCTCATTGGACAGATGGAGGATCGAGAAAGCGCCCTCGGGCAGGTCCGTCTCGGCCAGCAGCTCGCCGAGCAGGAACGCGACCTTCGGGGTGGCGGGCGCGGGCTTGAGCACGATCGGCGCGCCGACGGCCAGCGCGGGCGCGACCTTGTGCGCCACCAGGTTCAGCGGGAAGTTGAACGGCGCGATGCCCAGCACCGGGCCCCGCGCCACCCGGCGGACCAGGGCGAGGCGGCCCTCGGCGGACGCGTCGGTGTCGAGGCGCTGCAGCTCGCCGGAGAACCGGCGGGCCTCCTCGGCGGCCCAGCGGAACGTGGAGATCGCGCGGGTCACCTCGACGCGCGCCCACTTCAGCGGCTTGCCCGAGTCGTCGTTGATGGCCTGCGCGAACTCCTCGGCGCGCTCGGCCAGGCGTCGCGACACGTGGTCGAGCGCGGCGGCGCGGCGGTGGGCGGGCAATGAGGCGAGTTCGGGAGCAACGGCAGCAGCAGCGGCGACCGCGCGTTCGACGTCTTCGGGGGTGTGGAACGGAATCATGCGAGCAGAGCTCCTTCGAGCACGTCGAGGCCTTCGGCGAGCAGGTCGTCCGGGATGACCAGCGGGGGCAGCAGACGGATCACGTTGCCGTAAGTGCCGCACGTCAGCACGACGACACCCTGGTCGTGGCACGCCTTCGCGACGCGGGCAGCGACCTCGGGCGTGCGTTCGGTGAACTCGATGGCGAGCATCGCACCACGGCCGCGGATGTCGGCGATGATGTCGGTCTTCTCGGCGACGGCCTTCAGGCGTGAAACGACGGTCTCCTCGATGCGGCGGGCCTGAGCGTTGAGGTCGCGCTCGCGCATCGTGCGGATGGCACCCAACGCAGCAGCACACGCCACCGGGTTACCGCCGTAGGTGCCGCCCAACCCGCCGACGTGCACGGCGTCCATGATCTCGGCACGACCCGTCACGGCCGCCAGTGGCAGGCCGCCCGCGATGCCCTTGGCCGTGGTGATCAGGTCGGGCACCACGCCCTCGTGGTCGGAGGCGAACCACGAACCGGTGCGGCAGAAGCCGGTCTGGATCTCGTCGGCGACGAACAGCACGCCGCGCTCGCGGCACCACTGCGCGACCGCGGGCAGGAAGCCTTCAGCCGGTGCGATGAAGCCACCTTCGCCCTGGATCGGCTCGATCACGACGGCGGCGGTGTTGTCCGCGCCGACCTGCTTCTCGATGGCGGCGATCGCCTTCTGGGCTGCCTCAGCACCGGTCAGGCCGTCGTGCAGCGGGTAGGACGCCGGCACCCGGTACACCTCGGGCGCGAACGGCCCGAACCGGTGCTTGTACGGCATGTTCTTGGCGGTCAGCGCCATCGTGAGGTTCGTGCGGCCGTGGTAGCCGTGGTCGAACACCACGACGGCCTGCCTGCCGGTGACGTGCCGGGCGATCTTGACGGCGTTCTCGACGGCTTCGGCGCCGGAGTTGAAGAGCACCGACCGCTTCTCGTGGTCGCCGGGGGTGAGCGCGTTGAGCTCCTCGCACACCTCGAGGTAGCCCTCGTACGGCGTGATCATGAAGCAGGTGTGGCTGAACCTGTCGATCTGCGCGTGCACGGCCTCGGCCACGGCGGGCGCGGGGTTGCCGACGTTGGTGACGGCGATGCCCGAACCGAGGTCGATGAGCTGGTTGCCATCGACGTCGATCAGCAGACCGTCGTCGGCGGACTCGATGTAGACCGGCAGCGTGCTGCCGACCCCCGAGGCGACGGCTGCTTTTCGCCGCGCCTGGAGTTCCAGCGATTTGGGACCGGGGATCGCGGTGCGCAGTCGGGTCATGTCCTCAGCATGACCCTGGTCAGCGGCGTGCGCAGTGCCTGAAATGGCGATCTGTGCACGAGAGGTTGTACAAAGTGGCACATGCCCATCACGCTGCAGGAACTCGCCCGCCAGCTCCGGCTCCCGGTGCTCGCCGGGGACGTCTCGAAGCCCGTGGGGTGGGTGCACGGGACGGAGCTCGCGGACCCGGCGCCGTTCCTGGAGGGCGGGGAGCTGCTGCTCACCACAGGCCTGCGGCCTCTCAGCGACGACTACGTCGAACGGCTCGTGCGCGCTGGAGTCGTCGGACTCGGGTTCGGCACCGGCCTCGGCCACGACGTCGTTCCGGACGCGCTGGTGCGGGCAGCGGGCGAGGCCGGTCTCGGGCTCGTCGAGGTGCCGCGCGAGGTCCCGTTCATCGCGATCAGCAAGGCGGTGTCGAAAGCCGTTGCCGCCGACGAGTACGCGGCGCTGACCCGGACCAGCGAGGCCCAGCGAGCGCTGACCAGAGCCGCCGTCCGCGCCGGGGTGGCCGGTGTGGTGCGCAGGCTCGGCCAATGGATCGACGGGTGGGTCGTGCTGCTCGACGCGACGGGTCAGCCGGTGCACGCTCACAACCCCCGCCTGGTCCCGGATCTGGCTGCCGAGCTGGCCCGGTTGAAGACCGCCGGTGGCCTCGCCAGCGCGTCGTTCGAGGTTTCCTCGACGCACGTCTTCCTGCAGGTGCTCGGCAGCAGGGCCAGGGGAGTGCTGGCGGTGGGTGCGCAAGACCCGCTCGACGCCGCCGACCTGAGCATCGTGAACACCGCGGCGTCGTTGCTCGCGCTGGCGTTGGTGCAGAACGACTCCGTGGACGCGGCCAGGCGGGAGCTGCGCACCGGGCAGTTCCGGCTGCTGCTCGCCGGACTGCCGGTCGACGGCCTTCCCGCGAGGTTCCGGGTGTACCTCGTCGACGAACCGCCGGAGCAGGACGTGTTCTGGGCCGAGTACGACGGCCGGATCGTCGTGCTGGCCGAGGACTTCGACGGCTTCGCATCGTCCGAAGTGGACATAACCGGGGTCGCGAGGGGCTACCGGGAAGCCCGGCAGGCCCGTCAGGCAGGCATCAGGAGGTTCGAGGACTTCGCCGGCAGCGCGATCATGCTTCCGGACGGGTTCGCCGACGCGTTGCTCCGCCCGCTCGACGACGAGACGCGCGAAACCCTCAAGGTCTGGCTGTCCCACCACGGCGCGTGGGACCCGGCCGCGACGGCGTTGGGCGTCCACCGGCACACGCTCCGAAACCGTGTGCGCAAGGCAGAACAGGCCCTCGGCAGGTCGCTCGACTCGCCGGGTCTGCGCGCGGAACTGTGGCTGGCGCTGGCGGCCACTTAGGCCGTGTCCTGCGAGTCTCGTCCGCGATAGCCGCGGCCGAGGGGCGCGGAGGCGGCACCGCCGAAGCACCCCAATACGCCCGGTATGAGGGCGCTCCGGCGGCACCGCCTCCGCGCCTCTCGCCCGTGACTCTCATCGAACGGACTCGCAGGACACGGCCTAAGGGGTTCGCGTCCTTATTCCGCCCCACCACACCCGCGTAGCCTGCGGAAACCGCCGTCGTGCCAACAGAAGGGGAATCGAAAGAAGGCAATCCCTCATGGCAAGACTCACCGGCGCATGGCTGCCCATGGCCGCCACTGCCGCGCTGGTTCTCACCGGTTCCGCCGGTACCTCCGCCGCGACGCCGTTCGACGACACCGTCCTCGCGTGCAGCGATCCTGCCGCGCGCACGCTCGACGGAAGCTGCAACAACTTGGTCCATCCCGAGTGGGGCAAGACCAACACCGAGTACCTGCGGGTCGCCCCAGCGCGCTATGCCGACGGCGTCGCCCGTCCGCTCGGCGGTCCGAGTCCCCGCTACGTCAGCAACCGCCTCTACAACGACACCTCGCAGAACCTGTTCTCCGAACGCGGGGTCTCGCAGTGGGGGTTCGTGTGGGGTCAGTTCATGGACCACACCTTCGGGCTGCGCCAGGAGGCCGGAGGGGAGAACGCGCCACTTCCGTTCGACCGCAACGATCCGATCGAGTCGTTCCGCAACGACCTCGGCTCCATCGGGTTCACGCGCACCCCGGCCGCTCCGGGAACGGGTACCGGGACCACGGCCAGGCAGCAGCTGAACACCGTCGACAGCTACATCGACGGCTCCAGCGTCTACGGCCCGGACACGACGCGACTCGAGTGGCTGCGCGAGGGCACGGTCGACGGCAACCTCGCCAACAACGGCGCGCGTTTGTTGCTGGACAGAGGACTTCTGCCGCGACGGGACTCACGTGGTGACGCGTCGAAGGCTCCGATCATGGCCGCGGATGGCCGCCTCCAGGGGACACCCGGCAGGGCGATGGTCGCGGGAGACGTGCGGGCCAACGAGAACATGGCCCTCACCGCCACGCACACGTTGTTCGCGTTGGAGCACAACAGGATCGTCAACGCGTTGCCGCGAACCCTGTCCGCGCAGGCCGCGTTCGACATCGCGCGCAGGGTCGTCGGTGCCGAACAGCAGTGGATCACGTACACGGAGTTCCTGCCCGCGCTCGGTGTGCAGCTCGCGCCGTACAGCGGTTACAAGTCGACGGTGAATGCGAGCTTGTCCAACGAGTTCGCGGTCGTCGGCTATCGGGCGCACAGCTTCATCCACGGTGAGATGGAGCCGATCGCACCCGAGGGCACCTACACCGACGCGCAGCTGAAAGCCTTTGCGGCGCAAGGCATCGAGGTCGAGCACGAGGACGGCGAGGTCGTGCTCGTCGTGCCGTTGAACATGGCCTTCTTCAACCCCGACCTGCTGGCGGGCATCGGCGTCGCACCGGTGCTGCGGGGCATCGGCGCCGAGCCGGAGTACCGCAACGACGCGCAGATCGACAACCAGCTGCGCAGCGTCCTGTTCCAGGTTCCCGTGCCCGGCAACCCCGGCTGTCTCGACGGACCGCAGCTGCCGCAGTGCTTCCGGGGCGTCGTGGACCTCGCCGCGATCGACATCGCCCGCGGCCGCGACCACGGCATGCCGCTGTACAACGACCTGCGCAGGGCGTACGGGCTCGCTCCGAGAACCAGTTTCACCGCGGTCACCGGCGAGTCCACGAGCTCGTTCCCGAACGACCCGCTCATCGACCAGCGCGACCCGGTCAACGACCCGAACATCATCGACTTCGTCCGGTTGCGGGACGGCGCGGGCAACATCGTGCCGCTCGACGTGCCCGACGCGGCCGAGACGATGGGCGTGACGGGCACCCGCCGGTCCTCGGACGCCGCGAGGCTCAGCGCGATGTACGGCGACGTGAACAAGCTCGACTCGTTCGTCGGCATGTCCGCCGAGCCGCACCGCAGCGGCCACGAGCTCGGTGAGCTGCAGGAAGCCATCTGGAAGAAGCAGTTCGAGAACCTGCGCGACGGCGACAGGTTCTTCTACAGCAACGATCCAGTCCTGCAGGACATCCAGACCCGTTACGGCATCACGTACCGGCACACGCTGGGCGAGATCATCGAGATGAACACCAACGCTGAGGTGGAGGACCACGTGTTCCTCTCGGACATCCCGATCCTGCCCGCGTGGGCGAACGCCACGGCGTACGCGGTCAACGACGTGATCGTCTACCGCGGCAGCACCTACGTGTGCCGCCAGGCACACAGGTCGCAACTGGACTGGACGCCACCGGTGACGCCGGCGCTCTGGCGGCAGGTCACACCTTGAAGGTGAGTGCAGCCGTGTAGCCGGACTGGACGTTCCCCGACATCGTGGCCATCTGCTGGTCCGTGCCGTCCCGGAACACCATGTCCTGCTTGAGGGAGGTCCGCGACATGTTCTGGACGCTCTGCGTGTAGCCGGTCGTGCCGTAGACCTCCTTGCAGGTCGACTCCGGCAGGGCGAGCTGCGAGGTCGTGATCTTGTTGCCCGCCTTGGTGGCCTCGGCCAGTGACGGGTAGACCTCGAAGTGGATGTGCGGCCAACGCCCGGAGTACGCGCCGGGGAAGATGCTCACGAACTTCAGCTTGCCCGACGCGTCGGCTTCCTGGACTCCGCGCAGGAAGTTCTCGTTCTTCACGCGGTCGGAGTACATCGAGTAGTCGCCGTTGATGTCGCAGTGCCACAGGTACACGGCGGCACCGGCATACGGCTTGCCGTCCTCGTTCTGGACTGCGAGCTCGATGTTCAGCTGCACACCCTCGGCCGTGCGGGTCGAGGAGCCGAAGCTGGAACGGAGGTCCGAACGCACGATCCCGCTCTGCGTCAGCGCGTTCGGGCCGTTGGAGCCGTCGCCGGTGAACGGGCCGGCGGTCTCCTCGGGGATGGTCTCCAGCACGTCGGAGGTCGTTCCCCGGGAGGACGGCGACGTGGTGGTGGGATCGGCCGAGGTCGTGATCGACGGCGCGCAGGCCACGAGAGTGAGGCCTGCCGCGCCGCCGAGCAGCGACAACGCCCGCCGGCGCCCGAAGAGCGTGGCGAGGTCGAACTGGAGGCCGCGGTCGTGGTTGTCGGTCATGGCACCCAGCCTGCGGTCGTTTCCTGTGAGCCGCCTGTGCACGAGCTGTTAGGGAGTTAGCGACCCGAACTCCGGGAGCGTCAGCGCGGAGTGCTCGGGACGCGGCACGTCGGCTGGCACGGTCGTGAGCTCACGCAGAGCGGCGTTGCGAGCAGCCAACGCCTCGGGAGTGCCGGGGAACAGCTGCGCGTTGCCCTCCTCGACCAGGCCCTGGTTCGCCTCGGCGAACGGCCGGATCTCGCGTTCGTACGCATCGTATGCGTGATCGGAAGTGGCCAGGTGACCTGCAAGCACGTAAGCACCGACCAGTGCGAGGCTCGACCCCTGCCCCGTGAGGAACGACGGAGCGTAGGCGGCGTCACCGACCAGCGCGACCCGCCCGGACGACCAGCGCGGCAGGTGGATCTGGCTGACCGTGTCGAAGAACAGGTCGTCGGCCTCCCGCATCGCCGCGACCATCCGAGGCACCTCCCACCCGGCCCCGGCGAACGTCGTCGCCACCAGTTCCCGCTGCGCCTCGGGATCGCGGAACGCCCCGAACGGTGCCTCGGAACGCGTGAAGCTCAGAAATCCGTGCACGCTCTCACCCGAGCCCACCGCGTACAGGGTCGCGGAGCGACCAGGCTCGTTCCACATCAGGCCTTCCCGCGTCAACCCGAGGTGGTTCGGCATGGTGAACCCCGCGAAGCAGTAGCCGAGGTAGCGGTGGAACTGCTCCTCCGGCCCGAACGTCAGCGCCCGCACCGCCGAGTGCAGCCCGTCCGCGCCGATGACGTGGTCGTAGGTGCGCTGGAGTCCACTTCGGAACGTCACGTCCACGCCGCCGGAGTGCTCGGTCATCGCCACGATGGTGTTGTCGAACAAGAACTCCACGTCGTCCCGCACGGTGGAGTAGAGGATCTCGGCGAGGTCGCCGCGCCGCACCTCCAGGTCCCGGTCGTCGCTGCGGGTGAGCGACTCGGGCCGGATCGACGCCACCAGGCTGCCGTCCGCGTTGAGGAACGTGAGCTGCCGCGTGTGCACGTGGGCCTCGCGCAGCCGGGGGAGCAGGCCCATCCGCTCGACCACTCCTAAAGCCGTGCCGCGGATGTCGATGGGGTAGCCACCCCCGCGCAACGCGTGAGACTTCTCCACCACGGTGACGTCGAAACCGTGTCGCCGCAGCCAGAACGCGAGCGCGGGCCCGGCGATGCTGGCGCCGGAGACCAGGACGGAACTCATGAAGAACCTCCAATTAGCTAACTTAGGTATCCTTCTCCGACCGTACCAGGCATATACCTAAGTTAGGTAGGTAATTGGTGGGCAGTCCGGACCCCGCCGCGATGCTGCGGCAACTGATGCAACTGGGCACCGTGCTCAACAAGAGCCAGCTCGTCGAGCGGGCGATGGAGCACGTGGGGATCGCGATCGACCGTCCCGGCCTCACCGTGCTGATCACGTTGCGCATGGCCGGGGAGCCGCTGCGGGTGGGGGAGATCGCCACGCGGATGCAGGTCGTCGGCCCGCACGTCACCAGGCACCTGCACGATCTGGAGCGCGCGGATCTCGTTCGGCGCGTTGCCGATCCGGACGACCAGCGGGCGCGCCTGGTCGAATTGACCGACCAGGGCGCCGCGGCGGCCGGGCGCTACCTGGAGGCCGTCCTCGGGTGGTTCACCGGCGCGATCGCCGACTGGCCGGACGAGGACCAGCGGACGTTCGGCCGGCTGCTCAGCCGGTTCGTGGACGACCTCCAGGCGCGCCTCAGCTCAGAGTGAGCAGCACGGTGCTGGAGCCATGTCGGGGTAGGAGCTTCAGCACCGTGCCGCCGAACGTGCCGGGCGTTGAGGAGACAGCCGCCCAGCCCGTCGTCTTCTGGCGGAGTTCGTCGACGGTCGAGGCCTTGAGGACCTTCCCGTCGATCACCACCTGTTTCACCCCGGCGGGCAGCATCAGCTGCGACTCCGCGGGTGCGTCCCGCAGCGTCACGAGCATGTGCCCGCCGAACGAGCGGACCCGCAGGTTGCCGAACTTGCCGTCCGCTCCGGGCGACACGAGCCAGCCCGCGCGGTCCTTGCGGTCGAGGTCGTTCACGCCCCACGCCTCGGACCAGATGTCGGGCGTGCGGAAGTTGAACGGCATGGCCGACGAAGCCCGCAGGTACAGCGGGAACTCGTCGAGCCCGGCCTCCCGCGTGATCGTCCGTCCGCCGGTCACGCGCTCACCGGAGAACAGGTCGATCCACTCGCCCTGCGGTAGCCACACGTCGACCGGTGTCGGCTTCCCGGCCGCACCGTCGGCTTCGGCGCGGTCCGCGGTCACGGGAGCCGCGAGCAGGTCCGGTCCGACCATGAACTGCTGGTCAGCCTTCCAAGCGGCTTCTTCCCGAGGGTATTGGAACGCCATCGGCTGCGTGATCGGCGTGCCGTCCTTCGAAGCGTGCACAGCCTGCGCGTACAGGTACGGGAACAGCTCGTAGTGCAGCACCGCGGCGCGCTTGAACCGGTCGAACGTCGTCGTGTCGTACACCCACGGCGTCGAGTTGCGGCCGGAGCTGCCGACCTGGAACACCGGCGACACCGCGGACATCTGCGACCACCGCACGAAAAGCGACTCCGACGGCCCGCCACCGAGGTTGCGGTAGCCGCCGGTGTCCGAGCCCTGCACCGGGTGGCCGGAGATCCACGAGTTGATGCCGCGCCGGGTCGAGAGGCGCAGACCGTCGAAGCTCATGTCCGCGTCGGCCTGCCAGAACCCGTGCAGGATCGCCGGCATCCCGTCGCCGCCCGCGCGGAACAACGTCGTGTAGTCGTCGCCGTGCACCTTCCGCAGCATCTTCACCACGGATTCCGCGTACAGCAACGGGTACTGGTTGTGGATCAGCGTGCCGGGCCCGCCCGCGAACGTCGTCTCCTCGAAATTGTGCTCCTCGCCCCGGTCGCCCTTGACGAAGTTGACGCCCATCCGGAACACGGATTCGAGCTTCGCCTCGTAGTGAGCGCGCGCGACCGGGTTCGTGAGGTCGATGTCCCAGACGTTCGTGCGGTCGGACTGCGCGAACGAGCCGGCGGGGTAGTCGTGCGGGCATTCCTTGCCGTCAGAGGTCTTGTTCAGGAACGGCGCCACCCACACACCCATGTTGACGCCACGAGAACGCATCCAGTCGATCGTGCCCTGCGCGTCCGGGTACATCGTCTTGTCGAACTTCAACGCGCCGATGCACGCATACGTCGGCCGGGCGCCCTCAGGACCTTGCTCCCACGGGTTG
Source organism: Lentzea sp. NPDC005914 (assembly GCF_040629405.1). Lineage (NCBI taxonomy): Bacteria > Bacillati > Actinomycetota > Actinomycetes > Pseudonocardiales > Pseudonocardiaceae > Lentzea > Lentzea sp. NPDC005914. The sequence goes on from NZ_JBEXVQ010000036.1 coordinate 66,989, forward strand.
TCGACCCACAAAGTCGAAAGCGGGACCCCGCGCGACTGGAACTGCGTGACGTCCTCGACGACCTCGTCTGAGTGGTTGTACTTGTCGCGCCACTTCGTCAGCGCGAACTGCCGCGCGGGCGGCAAGGTGGGCATGCCGACGCGATTGAAGTACGACGAGTTGACCTGTGCCGGTGAGCCCGCATAGATCTCGTAGTCCAGCCGGGAGGTCTTGAAGCACAACTGGATCCGGTCCGGCACGCCGAACGTCACCGGACAGGGCGCGGGCTTGTCCGCGCAGTGGTCGTCGGCGAGAGCACCGGGGAACGCCGTCCGCCCGATCGCCTTGGTGTCGGCGTAGACGCCGTACCCCGAGTTGGAGATGAAGAACGTCGAAGGCGCGCCGTTCTTGTTGCACTTGCCGAACGTCGACGCACCGACGAACACGGCCTTGTTCAGCAGCACACGTCGTTGCAGGTCAACGAACATCGTGTGCGCGCCACCGCCGAGGAAGTGCTCCTCCAGCGACCCGGTGAGGTTCGCGGACACCTGGGCGACGCCCGCGGAAGGCTCCAGCGTCCAGCCCACCCGCAGCCCGCGTTCGGTGCGGGTCACGACCACGGAGGCGGTCCTGGACGCCTCCGTGGTCGCCACGACGTACCGCACACCGCCCGGAACCCGTTTCTGCGCAACGACGCTGGTCAACGAGTGCTGCGTGCCGTCCGCGAGTCGGTAGAACGTCTCGCGCTGCCCGGTCAGGGTCCGCCTGCCGTCCTGGAAATCCAGAGCGAACGGGGAGTTGACGGCCTTCCACGACAGCCCCTGGTGGGCCGTCGCGATCGGCGAACCGGCAGAAAGCCCGGCAGCGACCAGCAACAGTGCCAGCAGGTATCTCATGCCGGCACCACCCCGTTGATCGTGGTGTTGCGGAACACCAGGTTGTCGGTGTTCTCGATGAGGTTCGGCTCGGTGATGCCGGTGAACGCCGAGTTCGTGATCCGCACGTTCTTGATGTGCTGCTCCGGGAAGCCGCGGAAGCACGCCGCGAGCTTGCCGTTGGTGATCTTCATCCGGTCGACCGTCACGTTGTTGATCTGCGGGAAGAAGCCCTTCGTGCCGCCGTTCTGGTAGTACATCGACACGAACAGGATCTCGCGCTCGACGTTCTGCCCGAACACGTTGCGCAGATGAACCCCGTCGATCACGCCGCCGCGGTCCTGGTTGCACTTGATGTAGAGCGCGTGCTTGATCGGGTAGCGGCCGGGGAAGTCCGGCGCGTTGATCTCGCAGTCGCGGCAGAAGACCTTGGAGACGCCACCGGACATCTCGCTGCCGATCGTGATCCCGCCCCAGCGCCCGGAGAACTTGTTGCGCTCCGCCACGATGTGGGAGGACGGGATGCCGACCCGCCGTCCGTCGGCATCCCGTCCGCTCTTGATGACGACGCAGTCGTCATTGGTGTTGAACTTCGAGTCGTGCACGTGGGCGTAGGAGGACGAGTCGAGGTCGACGCCGTCGCCCTGGGAGTTCGTCGAGTAGACCTCGATCCGCCGCACGGTGATGTTCTGCGAGAACACGAAGTGCAGCGACCACATCGCCGGGTTCTTGATCAGCACGTCCTCGACGAGGAGGTTCCGGCAGCGGAAGAACTGGATCATGTTCGGCCGCATGTTCTTGCCGGGGCCCATGATGCGTTCCTCGACCGGGACGCCGTCCTCGCCCCACTGGCGCAGCAACGGCGTGGAGCCCGCGCCCCAGCTCGCCCACTTGCCGGAGACCGCGTCGCCGTCGATCGTTCCCTTGCCGGTGATCGCGATGTTCTTCTGCTCGAAGGCGTAGATGAACGGCTGGTAGTTGTAGCAGAGCGTGCCCTCCCAGCGGGTGAGCACGAGCGGCAGGTAGTCGTCGGGATCGGTGGAGAACTTGACCGTGGCGCCCTCGCCGACGTGGAGCTCTACATTGGACAGAAGCCTGATGCCGCCGGTGAGGAACGTGCCCGCGGGAACGACCACACGTCCCCCACCGGCTCGGTGGCACGCCGTGATCGCGCGGGAGAACGCCTCGGTGTTCTTGGTGAGGCCGTCACCCTTCGCGCCGTACGCGGTGACGTCGTAGTCCCTCCTGCGGAAGCGTGGTGGGCAGATGCGCGCCAGGATCAGCGGCACCTCTCGCCACGGGTCTTTGCCGAAGCCCCAAGAGGAGGTGGAGGGTTCGGCAGCCGCAACGCCTGCAGGGAGCAGGAGACCAGCGGCCGTCAGGCCGGACACACGCGCGAAATCACGACGTGACAAGGACACAGGTTTTCCCCTCAGACCTTCTTGCCGTTGATGGTGACGTTCGTGAACGTGGTGCCGTCAGCGTTCTTGAGGCTGGGCTTCGCGGTCGTGACGTTGGTGAACGTGCTGTTCGAGATCGCCACGTTCTTGATGTGCGACTCGGACATGCCGTCCAGGGTGACCGCGGTCTTCTTGACCCCGTTGACGGTGAAGCCGTCGACCGTGATGTTCTGCACCTTGGGGTTCACGATCGGGCCGTAGCCGGGGCCGGTGAGGCTGTAGTTCAGCGTCACCATGATCGCCTCGCGGTCGACGTCCGTCGCCTTGATGCGCCGGGCGTGGATGTTCTCCACGGTGCCGCCGCGCCGCTTGTTCGTCTTGATGTACAGCACGTGGAACGGCTTGTACGACGAGCCCTTCTTCACCGTGCAGTCCTGGAAGAACACGTTGCGCACGCCACCGGACATCTCGCTGCCGACCGTCAGCGCGCCCCAGCGGCCCTCGAACGAGCAGTTCTCGATGACGATGTTCTCGCTCGCCACGCCGATCCTGCGGCCGTCGATGTCGCGGCCGGCCTTGATCGCGATGCCGTCGTCACCGCAGTCGAACCGGCACCCGGTGATGTGGACGTACTGCGAGGCCTCGGGGTCGCAGCCGTCGACCATGCCGCCGCGGCTGTAGACGAAGATGTCGCGGATCGTGACGTTGGTGCACAGCACCGGGTGCACGTTCCACATCGCGGAGTTCCGCAGCTGCACGCCCTCGATGAGGATGTTCTTGCACTCGTAGAGCGTGACCATGTTCGGCTTGAGGTAGTGGCCCATGCCGAACTTGCGCTCGGTCACCGGCTTGTTGTCCACGGCCCACTTCTGCAGCTGCTCCCAGTCGGGCTGCCGCTTGCCGTCGTAGTCGAACCACGGTCCGGACGGGCCCTGGCCGTCGATCAGGCCGGGGCCGGTGATCGCGATGTTCTCGGCCTTGCGGGCGTAGATGAACGACGAGAAGTTCATGCACTCGATGCCCTGCCACCGCGTGAAGACCAGCGGGAAGTCCTTGGGATCGATGGAGAACTTGATGGTCGCGCCTTCGGAGACGACGAGGTTCACGTTGCTCAGCAGGGTGATCGCGCCGGTGAGGAAGCTGCCCTTGGGCACGACGACCTGACCGCCGCCCGCCGCGTTGCACGCCTCGATGGCCTTCTTGAACGCGTCGGTGTTCTTCGTCTTGCCGTCACCCTTGGCGCCGTAGGAGGTGATGTCGAACTTGGCGCTGGGGAACGTGGGCGGGACGATCTTGGCGAGGATCGCGGGCACCTGGTCCCACGGCGAGTCGGCCATCGGGATCGCCGCGTGCTCTTCCGCCGCCGCGACCGGTGCGTTGAGGAACGAGCCCGACAACATCGTGACACCAGCGGTGGTACCGGCGACCTTGAGGAAGTCGCGGCGGTTGGTCTCCATTGCCGTCCTTTCGCGCGCATGCAGTGACTCGACAGCGGCGGCGTGGCGGCATGAAAAGATGCTGTAAACCTTTTCAACGGTAGGTTTACACCTGTTTCCGGCCCCGCGTCAACGGCTGCCCGAAGTCGGCATACTGGCTTGTGTGCTCGGATTGCGGCCGGCGGAACTGGCGGTTTACGAGACGCTCGTGGACTCGTATCAACTGGGTGTGACGGAGCTTTGTCTTGCCACAGAACTGGCTGAGCGGGCCGTTCGCGCCGCACTGAGGACCTTGACCGATCTCGGTTTCGTCCACCACGTCAACGGGCTGCACACGGCCGTCGCGCCCGACGTGGCCCTCGCGATGTACTTCCTGCGCCGTGAGGACGATCTGCGGCGGGAGCGGTTGCTGGCCGGGGAACTGCAGGTGCGGTACGAACGCGCGGCCGTTGTGCGCGCTCCCGCGGACCTCGTCGAGGTGGTGCACGGGGCCGAGGCGATCTCCCATCGGGTCGACCAGGTCATGCGCACGGCCCGGCACGAGGTGAGGTTCGTGGACAAGCCTCCCTACGCCAACGCGCCCTCCTCGTTGCATCCCGTCGAGGAGGAGCTGCTGCAGCGAGGTGTGCGGTTTCGCGGGATCTACGAGCGGCAGGCGCTGGAGCTGCACGACCTGCGAGCCGACCTGGAAATGGGGCTGTCGCTGGGGGAGGAGGCGCGGGTCGTGGCGGTCGCTCCGACGAAGATGATCCTGGCCGACTCGCACCTGGGGCTGATCCCGTTGCACAGCACGGAGACGTCGCTGGAGAGCGCGGTCATCGTGCACCGGTCGGCGTTGCTGGACTCGCTCGGGGCCTTGTTCACCCGGCTGTGGGACGACGCGGTGCCTCTGGCGTTGCCCGGTGAGCGGACCGGCGACGCCGTGACGGGCAGCGCCGAGATCTCGATCTCGGACGCACGGCTGCTCGCGTTGCTGGCCACCGGACTGCCGGATCGCAGCATCGCGAAGCAGCTCGGGCTGAGCTACCGGACGTTCCAGCGCCGGCTGCACCGGCTGATGACCGAACTGGGCGCGCAGACCCGTTTTCAGGCGGGCCTGCGCGCCGCGGCACGGGGCGCGGGATCACTGCTGCCCCCGGCCCAGGGCCCGGATCAGCCGGCGGACTGAGTCCGGAACGCCTTCTGCACGGTCTGCGTGACCGTGTTGCCCGCGCCGTCCCTGGCCTCGGTGCGCAGCCACACCTCACCGCCTGGCTGGTCGATCGTGACCTGCCAGTGGTCGCCGCCCGGCTTGATCGCCGCTGGTCGCCACGTCACGCCGTCCGCCGACCACTGCACCTTCACGACCGTCACGGGCGCGCTGCTCGACGCGTACAGGCCGTAGACGAACGGTTTGCCCGCGGGAGCGGAGTTCGTCAGGTCGAGCGGCAGGTCGTGGCGGAGCTGGATCAGCGGCTGGAACTGGCAGGTCGCCTGACCCGCGTGGCACGAGTAGCCGCGCGGTGGCGGGTTGAGCGACCGGCGTGACGTGAACGTCCACGTCGTGTCGGTGCGGGGAGCCAGGGTGAACAGGACCGGGTTGACCGCTCCCGCGACGGCTCCCGGTGCGTGGGTCTCGATCTTCTCGAGGCGGTAGGTGGCCTGGTCCGGGGACAGCGGGAAGGTCGGGTAGAACGCCAGCGGTTCCTGGTTCGCGGCGATCTCCCGATCGCCCTGGAACAGCCTGACCTTGGTCGTCGTGAAGAACTTGCTGTTCTGGTAGGGATTCGTGTAGTGGCCGGGGTTGCCGTCCGTCCACTGCAGAGCGGGGACGAAGGTGTCGCCCGCCCGGCAGTCCGAGCAGAGCTGGCGCCACGCGTCACCGGCCGCCGGATAGCGGGCCGGGTGGTCGGACTGCAGGTCGATCGCGGTGCTGTGCATCGGGCCCGCGAACCAGCGTTCGACGGCCGGTGCCTGGCCTTCGCGGAACACGTTCTCCTGGTACAGGGCCATGGCGGCCCGTTGTCCCTTGGTGTCCGTGCCGCTCAGCGTGACCGAGCGCTTCCAGACGATCCGGTCGTCGCCGGGGCCGATGTACTCGTTCCACGCGGCGGGCGGCGTGAACGTGGTGCCGCGCATGATCTGGGTCTGCCACAGGCCTGTGGGGAACGGGTACCACAGCTTCTGCACGGTCAGACCGGGTTTGTCCGCGTGGTAGGAGGTCCTGCGCAGGACGAGCTTGGCCGGATCTACGACCTTGCGGTGGTTCGCGGGAATGCCGTTGCCGTCGAGGTAGCTGAGGTTGAAGACGGATTCGGGCGTCTGCCTGATGCTGAGCTTGAGCGTGGTCTGCCCGGAGAGGAACTCGCCGTCGGCGTTGCCGATGCTCAACGACGGCAGCGCGGTGCTCGTGAGTCCGGTGAGCGGCAGTGCGCCCAGAGCGTCTACATAGGACACTAAAGCCTTCTTGCCCTTCTGCGCCGCGGCGGTCGCGGCGGCGGTGGCGGCCTTCACCATGTTCGCCGGGGTGTCGAGCTTGATCTTCGCCAGCTCGAGGTCGCCGCCGACGGTCAGGTCCCGGTCGCCCGCCCACTTCGCGGACAGCACCGCCACGTCGCCGTCGGTCCTCAGCATCCGTCCCGCCGAGGTCGCGGTCACCGTGGCGGTCTGCAGGGTCACGTTGTCCTGCAAGGAGATCGCACCCAGCTTCGCGGCCGCGGCCGGCATCGCACGGACCTCCCACGGCGACGTTCCCAGCACTGCGGCGGTCTCGGCGATCAACGGCAGTTTCTCGCCCGCGGCCGGCAGCACGCGCCGCATCGTGATGGTGCGGTCCCGTTGCTCGGCCGGGCCCGGCGGCACGACCTCGATCGGGACGGTCTTCCGCGCGTCGAGTGAAACGTCGGCGGCGCTCGAGACGGCCAGCTCCGGTGCGGCGAGCGCGGACCAGCGGCGCACTCCCGCCGTGTTCTCGGTAGCCCAGCTCACGGCGGAGTAGTGGCCGCTCGGAACGTTCGCGACACCCTCGCCGTTCACGACGTCGAAGGCATAGCTGACGATGTCGTCGAACGGGTCGTTGATGTCGTCACCGCCGTTGGTGTCGTCGATCAGTTGCCCGAACGCCGGTGCCGGTGCCTTGCCCGCGGTGTCCCGCACGTGCACGGACACCGGGAACGTCTGCGGTGCCTCGTAAACGCTGACCGGAGTGCGCAGGACGGTTCCCGCGCTCGTGGCCGTGACGACGCCGCCGTACACACCCGCCGGGCCGGCTTCGGGATCGAGCGTGAGTGTCGAGGTGGACTTCGAGCGGGCCGGAATTGTCAGGCGTGCCGTGCTGAGGTGGAAGGCGGTGGTGGGGTTGCCGTCCCAGCCCTTCATGGTCGCGGCCAGGTCGAGGGTGAGGGGCGCGTCAGAACTGTTGGTGTAGCTGAGTTCTCGTGTGAGCACGCTGTTGGCTGTCCCGGAACCGCGGTCGTAGCGTCCGAAGCTCGCCGACGCGGTGGCGGTGGCCTTCTGCGTGACGGCCCTGGCCACGTCGAGCCGGCCTCCTCCCTGTTCGTACCAGGACATTCCGACGTCGGCGGCGCTGGTCACGAGCGCGTTCTTCATCGTCTCCGCGGACCAGTCCGGATGTTGCTGGGCGAGCAGCGCGGCGGCACCCGCGACGTGCGGCGTGGCCATCGAGGTGCCGGACGCCGCGGTGTAGAGGTCGTCGACAGGAGCGCCCATCGAGGTGCCCGCGGCACGGGCGGCCACGACACCGACGCCCGGCGCGTTGATCTCGGGCTTCACGAGGGCGTCGCCGACGCGCGGGCCGGTGCTGCTGAACTGCGCCAGCCTGTTCTGCCGGTCGACGGCGCCGACGGTGAGCGCGGAGGCGGCGGCACCGGGAGAGGTGACCGAACGTCCGGCCGGGCCGTTGTTGCCCGCCGCCACCACGAACAGCGCGCCCGTCTCGGAGGAGAGCCTGTCGACCAGCGCGCTGAGGTCGTCGCTCCCGTCCGTCACGTCGCCGCCGAGGCTGAGGTTGACGATCTTCGCGCCGGACCGGGCCGCCCACTCGATGCCCGCCATCACCTGGGAGGTGTCGGCGTCGCCCGCGCCGTTGAACACCTTGGCGATGACCAGCTTCGCGCCCGGCGCGACACCCTTGTACTTGCCGGCGGCACCCGCGCCGGTGCTCGCGATGGTCGCGGCGACGTGCGTGCCGTGGCCGTGCCGGTCGACGACGTCGGGTTCGTCGGAGAAGTTCTCCGCCGCGGTGATCTTCGAGGCGATGTCGGGGTGGGTCGCGTCGATGCCGGTGTCGACGACGGCGACCGTGACACCGGTGCCGTCCAGGCCCGCCTTCCAGGCTTCGGGAGCGCCGATCTGCTTCGTCGTCTGGTCGAGCGCGACGTGGATCGGGCGGTCGTACTTCACCCGCTGCCCGGATTTCACGCTCATGTCGAGGGACTGCCAGAAGTCCCGTGCTTTCGCTTTCTCCACGTGGACGCCGGAAGCGTCGAGGCTGCTGATCCTGGTGTGGGCGCTCGCGCTGAAGCCGCCGGTCATGAGAACCGGGAGAGTGGCCGTGCGGTCGTCGGACTGGCCGGTGCGCACGAGCTCGGTGACGTTGAAGAGGGTGCGGTCGACGGTGCCGGACGTGACGGAGCCGATCGCGTCCGAGGGGTAGACGTGCAGACCTTCTGCCGTCGTCATGGTGTGGAAGACCGGTTGCTCGCCGTCCCTCGGCGCCGCGTGGATCTGCGCGGTCTTGCGGCCGTCTGAGCGTTCGGTGTAGTCCACGACGTCACCGGTGATCAGCGTGATCCGGTGCGACGCCTCGGACGTCTGCGCCGGGTGCGGGGGTGCTGCTGCGGACGCGGGTGGTGCGACGAGCGTTGCCGCGGCAATGGCCGATGCCAGGACCTGTCGTATCACGGCGCCCTCCTTGTGATCAGTTCACAGCAGGATGAGGGGCCGGAATTCCTTGCGGAACAGCGATAGGCGGCGGTTAGTCGCCGTTGGCGACTTCGCGCCACACGCGGAAGTGCCCCGGGCCATCGAGGGGCGATGGCCCGGGGCACGAGGTGCACCCGCCGAGTGGCTCTCTGTCCAGATCTCCGGGTAGATCTCTTAGAAGGTGCGTTCCTGCAGCGAGAAGTCGCGCTGGTTGTTGTTCGTGTCCTGGCTCAGGATGTTGCGCGTGTTCGAGCCGTTCAGCTGCGCGGTCTGCGCGGTTTCAGGAGCGGCGTTGGTGCCTTCCTTGGGCGTGACCGCACTCGCCGAGAACGCGACGCCGTCGATCTTGAAAGCGGTCGGGGCGTTGCTGCCGAAGATCGCGACACCGCCGTAGACCGGAATTCCCTCCACGCCGAGGAAGTTCACCGGCAGGACGTGGGGCGTGGACGTGGTGCCGGAGAACTCGGCGCCCGTCAGCACGAGCGTGCTGCCCACGTTGTTCTTGGGCGCCAGCACGATCGGCTGGCCGACCACGTCGACCATCGGGATCGTCTGGATGACCTGGTTCTGCTGGTTGTAGATCTTGAGCACCCAGTTGGTGAGGTCGAGCTGCTCGTCCGTGGTGTTGATGATCTCGATGGCCTCGTCGAGCGGCCCGTTCGGGCCCATGGTCGAGACCTCGTTGATGAGCACAGCCGGAAGCGCCATGACCTCGGGGCCCGCGGGCTCCTGGGCCGCGGACGCCATCCCCGCGAACGCGATGGTGCTCGCGATTGCGAGAGCAGCGGCTCCGCTCAGCAGTCGACGCATTGTTCCAGTCCCTTCGAGAAGTTAATTCGGGGTATTTCTCGCAGTGATCTCAAACGGCCTGTCTGGCCTGGGGGATCGGCCAGTCTTGCCGCCGGGACTGACTTTGCTCGTATTCGTTCGGACTCGAAAGGGGCCATTCTCCGATTGGCTAGAGATTGATTTCTCCGGGAGAAGGAATCCGGCAGGTGAAGTCAGCGGCGTTCTCGTCGGTGTCTAGCGAGGTGCTGTCGCGGCCGAGTGAGGAATCGACGCAGAGGGTCGCGGGCCGAGCTTCCCGGCACGGTGAGGAGGAGCTCAGCCCGACGCTGTCGGTGTGTGCGCCGTGCTGGTTCCGGGCGATTACTCCGGTTCCTTCCACCGTGGCCACCACGATCCCGTTCGGCACGGTTCCGCTGAATGCGCTGCCGACTATCACGAAGTATTCACCCGCTGGTAGGACGGTGTTGGGGGAGATGGTTGCGAGGATTCGAGAAGAGCCGCCGACACACGACTGGACCGCCCATCCTCCGATGTCTGCGGTGGTGGCGCCCGTGTTGCGCAGTTCGACGAATCCGGCCGGTCCGAGCGCGATCTCGTTCACTTTGACCGGGGATACCCCCGGTGTGCTGCCGAACGCGCTACCGGTGAGTAGCAGTAACGTTGCGACGCTGTTTCCGAAGGGTGTCACGACACGCAGTCTGGCCCCCTGTGCTGGTGCGCACAGGGGGCCAAAGGCCTATGCGGCCTGGGACTTGTGGGGAGGGCGGCGCCCACGGCGGCCGCCGGGCGCCGCCCTCCTGCGGGCGGGCAGGCCCCTGCCGCCTGCCCGCACTCCGCTAGGGGGAGTGGTCTTCGTTCCGGGTCCTTCGACATTCCCGTTCGATCACCGCTGCCCGGTCGACCTCCGCGTGCGGCACGTCGAGCACCGCGCTGATCCAGGCACGCCAGTAGGGGCCGGGAATGCGCTTGCCGCGTTCCCATCTCGACACTTCTTCACGGGTGAGGCTGTCGTTTTGTGAGATCTCGCACAACAGGTCCGCAAGTTCGCGCTGAGTGAGGCCTTGCTCTCGCCGAGCCTGTGGAATCAAGGCGGTAATCGGCGGCGGGTCCTGGTGCTCGTGGGCTTGATGGGCTGCCTTGAGCACGGTTCTGCTCCGTTTCAGTGTGATGTCGGGTGCATCAACCACCCTGCCGCACGGTGCGGAAGTTCGGTCCGTGCATTGCGGTGATACCGGCGGTCGTTGAAAGTTCGCGTACTGCCGGAATCATCCAATCGGATGTTTGGGGGAAACGGAGCTGGGCCAATGGGGTGTGCGCGCCCACATTGTGCGCATCTGGCTAGTGTGATCGCCAGTGGGTTCGTTGCCACCGCAATGACCGAGATGAGAAGGTGACTAAAATGCTCTCGACGGTCGAAGTGGTGCAGGTGTTCCTGTCGCGACTCGCAGCGCAGGACGCGCCGGGCATCGCGCGCTTGTGCGCACCGACCGTGGAATGGGAGGCGCCCGATCCGAACGTCGCCCGATGGGGACCCGGCCCGCGTACCCGCCGCGAGGTCGAGTCCCAGTTCCTGACCCTGTTCGCCACGTTCGACCTGGAGCAGCTCTCGGTGCGCCAGGTGATCGTCGACGGAGGTGACGCGGCCGTGGTCGGCTTGGCGCGCTGGAGGGTGAGCGCTACCGGGGAGCTCGCGCACGTGCGGTTCGCCGCGGTGCTCTCGATACACCTGGGGGAGATCGAGCAGTACTGGCAGATGCCGGACACGTTGGCCGTCGCCGTCGCGACTGGGGCCGCGCGGATCGAGGAATGAGCTCGCTGCGGCACAGGGCGACGCAGACGCGAGCCAAGCTCCTGCGCGCCGCCACCGAGGTGTTCGACCGCGACGGGTTCGCGGGCTCCAGCCTCGCGGAGGTGTGCGCGCGGGCCGGCGTGTCGAAAGGCGCTCTCTACTGCCACTTCCGCTCCAAGGAGGCGCTCGGCGTCGCGATCATCGAGGAGCAGTCGCTGCTGTGGCACCGGTTGCGCGACGACCAGCTCGCCGTCGAGCCGTCACCGACGCAGGCGCTGATCTCGATGTCGTTCGAGTTCGCCCGCAGGCTGGACTCCGACCTCACCGTGCGGGTGAGCTCGAAGCTGTTGCGGGAGGCGGTGTTCTTCGACGTCGCGGCCGCCGCCCAGGTCGTCGGGTGGATCGCCGTCGTGCGGGATCTGCTGTCGCTCGCCCAGGAACGCGGTGAACTCAAGGACGGGGTGAACGTGCGGCACGCGGCCGAGCAGATCGTCGCGGAGCTGCTCGGGCTGCAGTTCGTCGCGCAGGCGCTGAGTGGCGGCACGGACCTGCGCTCCCGGCTCGCGCGGGTATGGCGGGCGTCTTCTGGCTGTCTGGTGACACCTTCCGTCTGCGAAAAGCTGCGATTCGAGTGACGGTCGTCTCGACCCAATCGAGACAGGAATGCCTGGTCACGCCGCTGCTGTTGTGCTCCTCGTTCGGAAGATGTCTTTACGATCTTGGAGGAGCAACGGTGGCGAGCATCGTCGTGGTGGATCCGTACTCGGCCGGCAAGGGCATCGCGCCCGCCTTCGCCGAGCGTGGCGTCGAGGCGATCGCGGTGCTGACCACCCCCGAGCCACCCGCCGGGCTCGCCAGGTCGTGGATCCCGGAGAACTACCGCGAGGTCCACGTCCTGACCGACCTCGACGAGCTGGCCGCGAAGCTCGCCGTGCACGACCCGATCGCCGTGGTGCCGGGAACCGAGACCGGCGTCGAGACCGCCGAGGCGCTGTCCGAGCTGATCGCGCCGGGCCGGTCGAACGTGCTGTCGCTCTCGTCCGCTCGCCGGGACAAGTGGCAGATGGCCGTGGCGCTGCGGTCGGCCGGCGTCCCGCACCTGCGTCAGATCAGCTCCGACAACGCCGGCGAGGTGGCCGCGTGGCTGCGTCGTGAGGGTCTCTCGGAGTCGCCGATCGTGCTGAAGCCGCAGGAGAGCGGCGGCACGGACGACGTGTTCGTGGCGCAGCTCGGTGACGACTGGCGGGCCAAGTTCGACCGGATCCTCGGCAGCGTCAACAAGCTCGGCCTGCGCAACGACCGCGTGCTCGTGCAGGAGCTCGCGCTCGGCACCGAGTACGAGGTCGACACCTACTCGATCGACGGACGGCACGGCCTGGCCGCGGTGTGGCGCTACGCCAAGGAGTGCCGCGGCGACCGGCTGGGCATCTACCTGTCCAACACGCTGGTCCCCGCGGACGAGCCGGTGGTCGACGTGCTGTTCGAGTACGTGTGCCAGGTGCTGGACGCGACCGGCGTGCGCAACGGCCCCGCGCACGTCGAGGTCATGATCACGCCCGACGGCCCCCGCCTGATCGAGATCGGCGCGCGGCTGGCCGGTGCCGAGCAGCAGGAGCTGACGATGATCGGCGCCCAGGAAAGCCAGATCACCCGAATGGTCCGCCACCGAGTGGATGACTCGTCCGACGTGTGGCGGTACACGCAGCATCAGCACGTGAAGTCGGTCTACCTGTCCTCGCCGGCGGCGGGAGAGCTGGGCAACGCCGTGCGGTTCGACTCGCTGGAATCGCTGCTGCCGAGCTTCCAGCGTGCGGTTTTGCCGTACCGCGAGGGTTCTCGGGTGCCGCGCACCATCGACCTGTGGACGTCGCTCGGTTACGTCGTGCTGGCCACGACCGATATCTCTTTGCTGGAACGCGACGAGGCGATGGTCCGCGAGATCGAGGCCGGCCTGATCGTAGTTTGATCTTCAGGTTGGCCGGGTAGCCGGAATTCCACGCGACCCGTTAGGTTGCTGCGGGACGAGCGGAGGGCAATGAGCGCACCTTGGGACGGCGACCTGACCGGGGCGGTGATCGACGACCGGTACGTCGTCGGCTCCCTGCTCGGCTCCGGTGGCATGGCCGAGGTCTACCGCGCCTACGACCGCTCGACCACGTCCTCGGTAGCGATCAAGATCTTCTCCGGCCCCGGCCTGCCCGACGACGAACTGCGGCTGCAGCGCGAGGCCACGATGCTCTCGTCGGTGGACTGCCCCGGCATCATCCCGGTGTACTCGTCCGGCACGGTGTCGCGCCGCCCGTACTTCGTGATGCGCGAGATCACCGGCGGCACGCTGCGCCAGCGCATGCGCGAGCCGCTGCCGCCCCGGTTCGTGGCGCGGATCGGCGGCCAGATCGCGTCCGTGCTGGACCACGTGCACGGCCTGGGCGTGGTGCACCGCGACATCAAGCCGTCGAACATCCTCCTGGACGACACCGAGAAGCAGGCGTACCTGGCCGACTTCGGGCTGGCTCTGGTGGCCGAGGTGACGCGGGTGACGACGTCCGGGGTGCTGGTCGGCACCGCCGGGTACCTGTCGCCGGAGCAGGTGCGCGGCTCGACCGTCGGCCCACCTTCCGATGTCTACGCGCTGGGCCTGGTGCTGCTGGAGTGCCTGACCGGCCGCGCCGAGTACCCCGGTGGCGACGCCGAGGCCGCGCTGGCCCGCCTGGCCCGCCCGCCGCGCATTCCCGTCGACCTGCCGCTGGCCTGGGTGTCGTTGTTGTCGGCGATGACCGAGACGGATCCTCGGCGTCGTCCTACTGCCGAGATGTGCGCGCGATCGCTGTCCGCGGCGCACGAGGTGAGCCGCGGGCTACCGGCGCTGCTGCCGGACGCGCCCGTCTCGGCCGATCCTTCGGAAGTGCCGCGGCCTCGTCGGGGCAAGCGTTTGGCGCTCACCGGTGCGGCGGCGGTGGCTGTCGCGGCGGTGGCCGTGGCGGTGGCGAACTTCGGTGGCGGCGGCAGTGAGGCGCCGGCGGCGGACCAGCCGGTGGTGCCGGACGCGCAGACCCACGTGGTGACGGTGTCGGCGTCGACGGTGACCGTGGTGCAGACGCCGGACGCGCCTGGTGCGCCGCAGCCCGGGAACACGGCTGCGGGGAGGACGTCTGGGAGCTCTCAGGCCGCTACTGGGTCTCCTGGCTCGCCGGGGTCGAGCGTGGTGCCGACGCAGGGGCCGGCCACGACGTCGGATCCGGTCAAGTCGACGAAGGACCGGGATCCGGGCAAGCCGACGAAGAAGTCCGACACGCCCAAGCCCTGAGCACGCTCACGCCCTGATCGCACGCACCACACACACGACGCGCGCCGGGTACCCCCAGTTTCGATTCTAGGGAGCGGGTCGGACACCTCCGCCCGCGACGGGTCGAGGTTCGAGTACACCGCTGAAGCCCTGCGGCGGAACAGTTCGTCCTCGCCGAACCCCCGGTGAGCAGCCCGATCGCCGGCAGTCCGGCGGCTTGCAGTCCCCGCTCCGAGTCGTCGGCGAAGAAGTCGGACACGCCCAAGCCCTAGGCGCACGCACCACACACACGACTCGCGCCGGGTGCCCCCAATTTCGATTCTAGGGAGCGGGTCTGACAGTTCTCGGGCGTCGGGTCCGGCGCCTCAGGCGTCCGGGGCGGTCACCTCGGCGAACGGCAGGTCGGACAGCTCCGCCCGCAACGTGTCCAGGTCCGAGTACACCGCCGATGCCCCGCGGTCGAACAGCTCGTCCTCGCCGAACCCACCCGTCAGCAGCCCGATCGACGGCAACCCGGCCCGCGCGGCCGCCTCGCAGTCCCACACCGAGTCGCCGACGACGACCGCGCGCGAGCCTTGCACCTCGCGCAACGCCACCTCGATCAGGTCCGGCGCCGGCTTCGAGTCCTCGACGTCGTCCGATGAGGTCCAGGCGATGTCGCCGGGGTCGAGCAGCTTCAGGTAGTGCTCGATGTGCTTGCGCTTGCCCGACGACGCCAGCACCACGGCCAGGCCCAGGTCCGTGGCGGCGCGGACGAGGCGGTGTGCGCCCTCGAACGGCTGCACCTCGTCCAGCATCTCGTCGAAGTAGCGTTCCCACGCCTCGCGCAGCGTGTCGCCGTGGTCCCGTTCCACCTGGTCGCCCGCCACGGCGGCTACCAGGCGGTCGCCGCCCATGCCGATCGAGCGGTGCACCCTCCACGCCGGCACGGTGAGGTCGACGCTGCGGAAGGCGCGCAGCCACGCCACCGTGTGGTGGTAGTTGGTGTCGACCAGGGTGCCGTCCACGTCGAGGACCAGGGTGTTGCTCATGAGACAGGGTTTGCCCGGCGTCCTACCTAGGCAAACCCACCAGCTCGCGTGCGTCCTGAAGGGACGACAGTTCGCGTCGCAGCACACTGTCGAGCCACTGCGCGTCGGACATCCACGACTGGTTGGTGTTCAAGCAGACGTGCACGGAGGACCGGTACACCGACAGTGCGACACCCACGGCGTGGCCTGGGGCGACAGGCGCGATCGGGTACATCTCGCACAAGCCGGCGCCGTCCAGCGACAGCGGAACTGAAGGCAGCGGCACCGACGTCACGAGCGTGTCGAACAGCAGCGGTGCGCACCGGGCGGCGACCGGAGCGGCCAGGCGGTGCACCAGCGGCGGCACCTTGTCGGCGAGCAGCGGCAACGCGCCGGCGCCGCGGTCCGGTCCGAGAGCCTTGGCCGACTCCATCTGTGCCCGCACGTTGCGCAAGCGCTCCACCGGGTCCGGCTCGCCCACGGGCAGCGCCACGAGGAAACCGGAGATGGAGTTGCCTGCCGACCCGTCGCCGGAGCGTGAGCGCTGGTTAACCGGTATCAACGCCCGCACGACCGAGGAGGGAGCAGCGCTGTCGTGCGCGGAAAGCCAGTGCCGCAACGCACCGGTGACCAGCGCGAGCAACACGTCGTTCACCGTGCCGCCGTGTGTTCGGCGAATTCGGTGCACTTCCGCGAGATCCAGGCGCGACATCACCACGCGGCGTGGCCGGGTGGACGAGGTGAGCACGGGCGAGTTCAGCGTCGGCGGCCGGGTGTTCATCAGCACCGACGAGGCGATGTCGAACGTGTCCTTGATCCCGCGCAGCGACGGCATCGACGGGATGATCGACTTCGCGGTCGGCGCCGGAGCGTCCGGAATGGACAGACGGGACGGGTCGAAGAGCTGAAGTCCCAGGCCAACGGCCTTCATGCCGTCGCACAACGAGTGGTGCAGCTTCGCGACGACGGCGAACCGCCCGCCCGCGAGACCGGTGATGACGTGCAGCTCCCACGGCGGCCGGGCGAGGTCCAGCGACTGCGCCATGAGGTGGGACACCAGGGTGGCGAACCGTTCCCGGCCGCGCACGTGATGCGTGAAGACGTGATCCTCAGGCGCGAAGCCGGGATCCTCCACCCAGCGCGCACCGCCCAGCAACGAGGTGCGCGCACGCTGGCGGAGGCGCGGAATCTCCTGCGCCCGTTCGCACAGCACGGCGGCGATGCGGGCCGGATGCACCGGAGTGGAGGGTGCGAAGGTCGCCACCGCGCCCAGGTGCAACGGGTTGCTGTTGCCCTCCATGGCGAGGAAAGCGATGTCGAGGGGGGAGAGGTGCTCTGTCATAGATGTGCCAGGCAACCAGGTTCGCGTGTCGGGCGCATTTCTATGAGATGGCGCTGACTCTCTACCGGCCCAAGTACACTCGAACGGTGGTACCGCTGTGACTCGTGTGGGTGCGAACCAGGTCACACAACAGGTTCACCATCACGATCCCGAAGCCGGACAGGCCGGTGAACGAGGGCGGGAACCCCGTGCCCGAGTCGCTCACCTCACACACGATGGTGTCGTCCTCGCGCCACATCCGCAGCACCCCGCGGCCCGACGCGTGCAGGATGCTGTTCGTCGCGAGCTCGTTCACCGCGAGCACCAGGTCGTCGACCTGTTCGCGGCGCATCCAGCTCGCGTAGGCCGTCACGACCTTGCGCATGTGTGCGAGCGTGCCGACGGAGAAGGAATGCTCCTCGGCGGACGAGGGCGGCGGGGGTAACGGCACGTTGTAGATGTCGATCAGACCGGACGGGTCGGTGTACCACTCGCTCGCGACCCGTTTGGTCCCTTCGGTCACGACCGGATGCGTGCGCCAGGCGTCCTTCAGCATCCGGACGGGCAGTGAGCCCGCGTCGTACAGGCACAGCAGAGTGCCCTCGCGCCCCTCGAACGCCGTGTTGATCAACGCCTCGTGCTGCACGCACGCCGGGTACTCGAGCTCGCTGCGGCCGGGCCACACCGGCTCGCCCACCATCCGGACGCGGCTCTGCGGGGCGCTCGCGCTGAACGCCATCAGCACGCCCGGGATGATCCGGCCCGGGTTGCGGCCCGCCTCGGTCATGTCGATGAAGTGCACCTGGTCGGCTTGGTCGCCCAGCCGTCCGCGCAGCAGGCCGATGCTCGCCTCCGGTACCGCCACCAGCACGGGTTCGCCTCTGTTCACGCCGTCCGCGACGAATCTGGCCGTGCCGGTGACGAAGTCGTCCTCGT
This sequence comes from Lentzea sp. NPDC005914, assembly GCF_040629405.1. Taxonomy (NCBI): domain Bacteria; kingdom Bacillati; phylum Actinomycetota; class Actinomycetes; order Pseudonocardiales; family Pseudonocardiaceae; genus Lentzea; species Lentzea sp. NPDC005914. Next base: position 84,733 of record NZ_JBEXVQ010000036.1, read on the forward strand.
CCCGGTAGAACAGGGCTTCGTGCGCGAACGGAGCATCGGAGTACATCGGCTCCCCGGTGGGTAGGCGGCGGAGGCAAGCCTTCATTCTGCTACTCGTAACAGCGTTACGGCGGGGGCCAGGCCGGTGGTTTGTTGCAGAACGCGCAGCGTTCAGTAGGTGAACGTGAAGTCGGCGGGGCCACCGCTCAGGCTGTTGCGCATCTGCCATTCGCGTTTGCCGTCGACCACCCGGACGATGCCGGTCGAGTCGATGCCGTTGCCGTCCCAGTCGCCGGTGATCTGACAGTCGGTCCTGCCGTTGCCGAACGTGAAGTTCCGGTTCGCCGACCCGGCACTCGCGCTGTCGCGGAGCTTCCACTCCAGTCCGATGGCGCGGTGCGTGGTGCCGATCCCGTCGCCGTTCTTCCCGTCCCAGTCCCCGGTCTGCGGCCCGTCGCCCTTCGCGCCGTGGGTGAAGATGCTGAACGGCGACCCGGCGTCGGCGGACTGCCGGAGCTGCCACTGCAGGGTGGTGCCCGAGACGCGGGTGATCCCGATGCCGTCCCCGCCCTTGCCGTCCCAGTTGCCCGTCACGGGCAGGTCGGTCGCGCTGGTGCCGAACGTGAAGTCGGCGTCCGGGCTGCCCAGCTCGAGCGTGTTCCTGAGCTGCCAGCGCAGGTTCTTGTCCTTGTTGATCACCACACCGACGCCGTCGCCGTTCTTCGCGTCCCAGTCGCCGACCACGGGCATCGCGCCCTTGGGCCCGAACGAGAACTGGATGTCGACGGGCCCCGAGCCGGGGTCGTTGCGCAGGAACCACTCCAGGCCCGCGTCGGACTCCTGCACGATGCCGGGCCCGTCGACGCCGTCGCCGTCCCAGTCACCGCTGATCATCCACTGGTTGCCGAACCGGCAGAGGCTGCTGGACGTGCCGACGTCACCGGCAGGGGTGGGCGCGATGAGGATCATTGCCAGGATCAATGCCTTCATGGCAGTCATCCCAGCGCGTTCCAGGCGTCTTGTTTCGAGGTCTGGACCAAGGTGACGGCCCGTCACGCTTACGGCCGAACCCGTCTGGCTCAGTCTCATGTGGATTCGGGGTGCGGCCTGGGAAACCTCCCTGCACACTCGCACCGATGGGAGGTGACCGCCGGTGATCCCGCATCACACGCTGACCGGCCCGGACGACGCGCCGGTGCTGGTGCTGGGCAACGCGCTCGGCACGACGACCGAACTGTGGCGTGAGTTCTCGCTGCCGTTCCGGTTGTTGCGCTTCGACCACCGCGGTCACGGACTCAGCGAGCCCGGGCCGTGTTCGATCGAAGCCCTGGCGAACGACGTCGTGGAGCTGTTGGACCACTTGGGACTGCGCCAGGTGTACTACTGCGGTGTGTCGCTCGGCGGGATGGTCGGCATGTGGCTCGCCGCGCACACCGACCGGATCTCACGGCTGGCGCTCGTCTGCACGGCCGCCTGGTACCCGGACAAGACCATGTGGGACGAACGGATCTCGCTGATCCGCGAGCTCGGAATGGAGCCGGCGGCCGACGCGATCGTGTCGCGGTGGTTCACGCCCTCGTTCTCGCCGGCGGTGGTCTCGCACTTCCGGTCGGAACTGCTGAAGGTCGACGTGCCGTCGTACCTCGGGTGCGCCGAGGCGATCCGGGACATGGACCTGCGCGCCGATCTCGCGAAGATCGACGTGCCGACCGTGGTGATCGCGGCGGCCCAGGACCACGCGACACCGCCGGACGTCGTGCGGCACATCGCGGACGAGCTGACGGACTCGGAGCTCTACATCGTGGGCGACGCCGCGCACCTGGCCGTCGTCGAGGCGCCCCGGACGATCTCGGTGATCCTCGACGACCACTTCGGCAACTGCTAGACCAGCCAGTCGACCAACGCGCGCCAGGCGGGCGTGGAGAACGCGAGCACAGCGCCCGCCGTGTTCTTGGAGTCCCGTACCAGTGCGTCGTGGGCGAGTGACACTTCCACGCAGTTGTCGTCGATCGTGCCACCGCTGTAAGTGCTCTTACGCCAGGTCCGACCGTGGCTCATGAGGTTCCTCTCGCAGTCCGCTGACATACGCTGCCAGCTTCCTCCGAGATTGTTCCTCATCCAACGCCACGGTATCCAAGCGCTCGAACACCTTCCGAGACCGTTCAACAGCAACGTGGTCCTGGACGAAGATCTTGGCGGTGTCCGTGGAGCTGAATGCCACCGGCGGAGCCTTGTCGAACTCGTACAGCGTGCGCGTCGACAGCAGGGCGGCCTTCCTTGCGCTGGCGGGAACCAGTCGCAGCACGTGTGTTCTGAAGAGCAGGCGCAGGTACTGTTCCTCCATCAACTTGGCGCCGCCGAGTTGCGTCTGGAGCGCGAGCTCGTGGATGTAGAAGACGCATTCGGGGCGGTCGTGCCGTCGCATGATCGCCTGCCGCTCCGCGCGGAACTCGACACCCTTCTTGATGTTCGCGGGCGTCTCGATGCCGGTCGCGATGAACAGCTCGCAGGTGTAGTCCCGGGTCTGGAGAAGGCCAGGCACGGTCAGGACGTCGTAGCTGGTGATCTTGGTGGCTATCGACTCGGTCATCGCGAGGGTGCGGAGGTTGTCCGGTACCTGGGCGAAGTAGAGATCGAACGCGTGCCGGTAGCGGTGGCGGAACTCGTCGTAGTAGTCGAGATCCTTGCCGCACGCCGTCAGGTACTGGATGAGGTCGATCTCGCTCGCGCTGGCCCTGCCGTGCTCTATTGTCGAGACCTTGCTGGGATCCCAGCCGAGCTTCGCGGCGAACGAACGACCGTTGAGGCCCGTGCAGGTCTTGCGCAGCAGCCGCAGCTCGTCGCCCAGGTCCCTGCTGTACGCGGTAGAGGTGATGGCCGTCATGACCTCGGACGCTAAGCCTTGTATTCAATCCAAGGCAGGAGCTCGTTCGGGTGAAAACGGCCGCGACTAGACCTTCTCCAGCGGCCGGTGCGGCTGCGCGGGAAGCTCAACCCGGATCTCGTCCCCCGGACGCACGACCCCGCCCACGATCACCACGGACATGATCCCCGCGCGCCGGATCAGCTCCCCGCCCGGACTCTTGCCCACGACCTCCTTGAGCAGGCCTTTCGAGAACCCGTCGATCTGGAGGCACGGGTTGCGCAGCCCGGTCACCTCGACCACGGCCTCGGGTCCAAGATGGAGCAACGTCCCCGTGGGCAGACCGAGCAGGTCGACGCCGCGCGTGGTGACGTTCTCCCCGATCTGGCCGGGCTCCACGGCGAACCCCTTGTCCCGCAGCTCGTCGAAGAGCTCGGCGTGCATCAGGTGCACCTGGCGCAGGTTCGGCTGCGTCGGGTCCTGAGCGACCCGCGACCGGTGCTTCACCGTGACGCCCTGGTGGACGTCGCCCTCGACACCGAGCCCGGCGAGCAGCGTGATGCTCGTGCGGACGGGCTTGGTGAACGTGTACTCGTCGCTGCGGCTGACCGCTGTCACAACCCCCATGCCACGATTCTGCATGATCAGCGGGGTTTGGTCTCGCCCTCGCGGGCCGCGCGTTCGATGGCACGGCGGACCTCGTCCCAGGTCAGGTCGCGGCCCGTGGTCTGATCCTGTTGCGCCATGCTGTCCTCCGTCCGGTCGATCGGTGACGCGGACACGGGGCTGATCAAGGTGAGGTTCGGCGTCTCGATTCGGTTCACCCGATCGGCGCGACCTGCGGGAATGACGAAAGCCGTGGAAACGCTCCCACGAAGTTCGGGCAAGAGTCTTGACTAATCCTCACGTCACGCTGTTGACTCCGTCACACCTCGTCGGAACCGGTTACGGAACCGGTTTCAGAGGCGGCGGAAGGAAGTTCGGCATGCGTGTCACGATCGCAGAGGTCGCCCAACGCGCCCAGGTGTCCAAAGCGACCGTGTCACGTGTGCTGAACGGTAAGCCGGACGTGGACGCCTCCACCGCGCAGCGCGTTCGCAAGGTCATCGACGAGATCGGGTACGTGCCGAGCGCGCGTGCCGTCGGCCTGGCGCGGGGACGCACCCGCACGGTCGGCATGCTGGCACCGAGCCTGACGTGGCCGTGGATGGGCGTGGTCCTGCAGGGCATCGTCGACACGCTCGAGGCCGACGGGTACGGGCTGCTGCTCTACACGATCAACCGCGGGCCGGAGTCGCTGAACCAGTTCGCGAACCACGTGTCCGCCAACGCTTTCGACGGCCTGCTGGTCATAGAGCCGCCGGACACCCTGCACTACATCTCCACGCTCTACCGGGCGGGGCTGCCGGTCGTCATGATCGACGACCGCGGCTCGCACCCGGAGTTCCCCTCGGTGACGACGACGAACCGGCAGGGAGGCGCGGATGTCGCGAGGCATCTCGTCGCGGCCGGTCGCCGCAGGTTCGCCGTCGTCACCGGACCACCGCACTTCGGGTGCACTCAGGCGAGGCTGGACGGGTTCCGGCTCGCTTTGGCGGAAGCGGGCCTGACGCTGCACCCGGACCTCATCGTCGACGGCGACTTCACCACCGAGGGGGGTGAAGTCGCCGTCGACAAGCTCGTCGCGAGCGGAATCCCGTTCGACGCCGTGTTCGCGCACAACGACCTCTCGGCGGTCGGCGTGCTGCGGGCGCTGCGCGAGGCAGGCCGGTCCGTCCCCGAGGACGTGTCCGTGGTCGGCTTCGACGACGTCCCGGTCGCGGGACACACCGAACCCCGGCTGACGACGATCCGCCAGCCGTTGCAGGAGATGGGCGCCGCCGCCGCGCGGATGCTGCTCTCCACGCTCGAGGGACAGCCGATGCCCGACCATCCGCTGGTGCTGCCGACCTCGTTGATCGTGCGCGAATCCGCGCCCTGACCCACCTGCAACACCACAACTGAAACGAACCGCCGGGCTTCTGCACGCCGCCCGGCGAGTTCGCCGTACGTGTGGGAGAGCGCTCTCACACGCCGTCGTATCGGGAGATTCCCCCATGCGCAGAACAATCATCGTCGCAGTAGCACTGGCGCTCGCGGCGACAGGTTGCTCCTCCGGTAGCGCCACCAAGGCTTCCGGGGTGCTGACCGTGGGCATGCCCAACGGGCCGCTGACCGAGAACCACAACCCGTTCCTGCCCACGTCGGCGGCGGGTTCGCTCGGCTACCGCTACCAGATCTACGAGCCACTGGCGTTCGTGAACAACACGCGGCCGGCTCAGGAACCGGTGCCGTGGCTCGCGACGAAGTGGGACTGGGCGGACAACTACAAGAAGGTCACCTTCACGATCCGGGAGAACGTGAAGTGGTCCGACGGCAAGCCGCTCACGGCCGCTGACGTCGCCTTCTCGTACGAGATCCTGAAGAAGTGGCCGGCGCTCAACAACCGCGACTCGCTCAAGGTCGAGACCGCGACGGCCACGCCCGACGGCAAGGTCGAGGTGACGTTCGCGAACCCGCAGTTCGTGAACCGCAACAAGGTCATCAGCGCGATGGTGATCCCCCAGCACATCTGGAGCACCGTCGCCGACCCGACGACCTACACGAACCCGAAGCCCGTCGGCACCGGCCCGTACGAGCTGAAGTCGTTCACCTCGCAGACCGTCACGATCGCGCGGCGTGCCGAGTACTGGCAGGAACTGCCGAAGGTGCCGGAGATCCAGTACACCTCGTACAACGACAACACGGCGCAGACCACCGCGCTGGCGTCCGGTGCGAGCCAGTGGTCGTACGTCTTCATCCCGGACTACCAAAAGCTTTACGTCGACAAGGACCCGAAGAACCACAAGCTCTGGTTCCCGGCCGGTCTCGGCATTCACGGCCTGTGGCTGAACAACACCGTTGCGCCGTTCGACAACCCAGCGTTGCGCGCGGCGATGAGCGACGTGATCGACCGCGAGGCGATCTTCGTCCGCGGTGAGGCCCGTCTGTTCCCGAAGCTGGAATCGCCGACCGGTATGCCGTTGCCCGCCGGTGACTCGTTCCTCGCGCCGGAGTACAAGGACGCGCGGTTCAAGGTCGACGTCGACAAGGCGAAGCAGAAGCTCGCGGGCGCCGGGTTCACTTTGGACGGTGGCGTGCTCAAGGCACCGGGCGGCAAGCCGGTGACCATCGAGCTGACCAACCCGTCCGGCTGGTCGGACTACCTGACGGTGCTGGACATCATCAAGAGCGACCTCAAGAAGATCGGCATCGAGGCGACCGTGCGCACGCAGACCGCGGACGCGTGGACGACCGACTTCGCGAACGGCGCGTTCCAGGGTTCGCTGCGGTGGACCAACACCGGCGCCACGCCGTACGAGATGTACCAGAACATCATGGACGGCGCGGAGATCAAGCCGATCGGGCAGACCGCCGCGGTGAACTTCGGGCGCTACAACAGCCCCGAGGCCACGGCCGCGCTGGCCGAGTACGCGAACGCCGCCGACGACGCGACACGGGCGAAGAGCCTCGCGGTGCTGCAGAAGATCATGGTCGAGCAGGTGCCGATGATCCCGACCTCTGCGGGCCCGATCGGTGCCGAGTACAGCACGAAGAACTGGGTCGGCTGGCCGTCGGACGAGGACCCGTACGGTCCGCCGCAGGCCACGCTGCCCAACGCGCTGCAGATCGTCATGAAGCTGAAGCCGGCTGCGTAATGACTGATGTCGCGCTGGAAGCGAAAGGTCTGGTCAAGACCTACAAGCGCGTGCGCGCGGTGCAGGACGTCTCCATCGTCCTGCGCCGCGGGCGCGTGACCGCCCTCGTCGGCGAATCGGGATCGGGCAAGTCGACGGTGGCGAAGCTGCTGGCGCGGCTGGTGGACCCCACCGCGGGCGAGATCCTGCTGGACGGCAAGAAGGTGCGGCGGGTCCGGGAGTACCGGCGCAAGGTCCAGATGGTGTTCCAGGACCCGTTCGCCTCGCTCAACCCCGTGCACACGATCCGCTACCACCTGACCCGGCCGCTGAAGATCCACAAGCGGCCGGAGACGGTGGAGCAGCTGCTGGAGCGGGTGAACCTGCCCGCCGACTTCGCCTCGCGGTACCCGCACGAGCTCTCGGGTGGCCAACGGCAGCGCGTGGCGATCGCGCGAGCGCTTGCGGCTCATCCCGAGGTGCTGCTGGCGGACGAACCGGTGTCCATGTTGGACGTCTCGATCCGGCTCGGCGTGCTGAACCTGTTGCTGGACCTGAAGGAACGGCTCAAGCTCGCCGTTCTCTACATCACGCACGACATCGCGTCGGCGCGCTACTTCGCCGACGAGACGTTCGTGATGTACGGCGGGCAGATCGTCGAGGGCGGCGACAGCGAGTCCGTGACGCAGAAGCCCGCGCACCCGTACACGCAGTTGCTGATCGAGTCTGCGCCGGATCCGGAACGCGCGGTGGTGGCTTTGGACGCACCGGTCGAGGAGGTCGCGGCGGTGTCCGCGGGCTGTCAGTTCGCGGCCCGGTGCCCGAAGGTCCAGGCGCGTTGCTGGACCGACGCGCCACCCCGTTCGGACGTCGGGGAAGGCCACTGGGCGGCGTGCTGGCTCTACGTGGAGGCGGCGGCATGACGTTCCTGCTGCGTCGCGGGTTGTTCTACCTGATCACGCTCTGGGCGGCGATCACGGCGAACTTCCTGCTGCCACGCCTGCTGCCGGGCGACCCGGTGCAGGCGATGATCACCAAGCTGGGCGGGCGGCTGAACAGCGACGCGATGGCCTCGCTCTACATCCTGTTCGGCCTGGACGAGAAGAAGTCGATCTGGGAGCAGTACGTCGACTACTGGGGTGCGCTGGCACGTGGTGACCTCGGGCTGTCGTTCACGTTCTTCCCGACCCCGGTCGCCGACGTGCTCTCGCAGTCGCTGCCGTGGACTTTGGGCCTGGTCGGTGTCACCACCGTCATCGCGTTCCTGCTGGGCACCCTGATGGGCGTCTACGCGGGGTGGAAGCGCGGTTCGTGGATGGACTCGCTGATCCCGGTGACGACGTTCCTGTCGTCGATCCCGTACTTCTGGCTCGGGCTGATCGCGATCTCGGTGTTCGCCGTGACGTTCCCGCTGCTGCCGGCCTCCGGTGGCTACGCGGCCGGGCTCGTGCCGGAGTGGTCTGGCGAGTTCATCGGCAGCGTGCTGGAACACGCCGTGCTGCCGGGGATCACGATCGTCGTGAGCTCGGTGGCGGGGTGGATCCTGGGCATGCGCAACATGATGGTGACCGTCACGGCCGAGGACTACGTGCTGGTCGCGCGGGCCAAGGGACTCTCGCAGAAGCGGATCATGTTCGCCTACGCCGCGCGCAACGCCGTGCTGCCGTCGATCTCCGGTTTCGCCCTGTCGCTGGGTTTCATCGTCGGGGGCGCGTTGCTGGTGGAGATGGTGTTCTCGTATCCGGGCCTGGGCTATGTGCTCTTCCAGGGCATCGGGGCGAAGGACTACCCGCTGATGCAGGGGGTCTTCCTGGTGATCACGCTGGCCGTGCTGGTGGCGAACCTGCTCGCGGACATCGGCTATCTGCTGCTGGACCCGCGCACGCGGCGGGAGGGCTGATCCGTGAACTTCAAGACTCGGTTGGGCCTGGGAATTCTGGCCTTCTTCACCTTGATCGCCGTGATCGGCTCGTGGATCGCGCCGTACGACCCGTCTGCGATGGGCGACGATCTCTTGTCGCCGCCGTCGGGCGCTCATTGGTTCGGGACGACCATGACCGGGCAGGACATCTTCTCGCAGGTGCTCGTGGGTACTCGCGGGGTGATGGTCGTCGGGCTGGTCTGCGGTGTGCTCGCGACTTTCCTGTCCATTCTGGTCGGGGTGACCGCCGGGTTCCTCGGTGGCGCGGCCGACGAGGCGTTGTCCATGCTGTCCAACGTCTTCCTGGTGATCCCGGCGCTGCCGCTGATCATCATCGTGGCGTCGATGCTGCCGTCCGCGGACACCGTGCTGATCGCGGCGGTGATCTCGCTGACCGCCTGGGCGTGGGGCGCGCGGGTGCTGCGCGCGCAAACGATGTCGTTGCGGCGCCGCGACTTCGTGGAGGCCGCGCGGGCGTCCGGTGAACGCACCTGGCGCATCATCGTGTTCGAGGTGTTGCCGAACCTGACGGCCGTGATCGCGTCCGGTTTCGTCGGCACGGTGATCTTCGCGGTGATGCTGCAGATCACGCTGTCGTTCGTCGGTGTGGTGTCGCTGTCGACCTGGAACTGGGGAACGATCCTGTTCTGGGCGCAGAGCAACCAGGCTTTGGGGCAGGGCGCCTGGTGGTGGTTCGTCCCCGCCGGCCTGTGCATCGCTCTGCTGGGCACCGCGCTGGCCCTGATCAACTTCGGGATCGACGAGTACGCGAATCCCCGGCTGCGGAAGGTGCGCGCATGAGCCCGGTGCTGGAGATCCGCGATCTCTCGGTGGACTACGGCTCCCTGAGGGCCGTGCACAACGTGTCCTTGTCGTTGGAGGCCGGAGAGGTTCTCGGACTCGCGGGCGAGAGCGGCAGCGGCAAATCCACGTTGGCCTATGCCGCGACCCGGCTGCTGCAACCGCCTGGGCACGTGCCGTCCGGTCAGGTGCTGTTCAAGGGGCAGGACCTGCTGGCGTTGACCGAGCGGCAGCTGCAGGTGCTGCGGTGGAACGAGATCGCGATCGTGTTCCAGGGCGCGATGAACGCCCTGAACCCGGTGATCTCGGTCGCCACCCAGATCGACGACGTGCTGCGCACCCACCGGCCTTCGATGAAGCGCCCGGAGCGGGTTTCTCGTGCTCGTGAGCTGTTGTCGCTGGTCGGGATTCCGGTCGACCGGCTGTCGTCGTACCCGCATCAGCTGTCCGGTGGCATGCGGCAGCGGGTGATGATCGCGATGGCTTTGGCGCTGGAACCCGAGATCGTGATCATGGACGAGCCGACCACGGCGTTGGACGTGGTGGTGCAGCGGCAGATCCTCGGCCAGATGATGAGGCTGCGGGAGACGTTGGGGTTCTCGATCGTCTTCATCACGCACGACATCTCGTTGCTGGTCGAGTTCTCGGACCGGATCGCGATCATGTACGGCGGGCGGGTGGTGGAGGAGGCGCCCGCCGCCGAGATCTACCAGGCCGCCAAGCACCCGTACAGCCAAGGCCTGCTCGGGTCGTTCCCCGCCTTGCGCGGGCCGCGGCGGGAGCTGCGGGGGATTCCCGGGTCCCCGCCGGATTTGCGCTCGATGCCGTCCGGGTGCCCGTTCCACCCGCGTTGTCCTTCCGCGATGGACGTGTGCGGGGAGCGGATGCCGTCGCTGAGTTCGGTCTCGGAACGCCGCCGGGTGGCGTGCTGGTTGGAGGAAGTGCATGTCTGAGGTGACTGCCGGGCTGCCCGCGGACTTCTTCTGGGGTGTGGCCACGTCGGCCTACCAGATCGAAGGGGCGTTCGACGAGGACGGTCGGACGTTGTCCATTTGGGACACGTTCTCGCGGAGGCCTGGGGCGGTTGCCAACGGGGAGAACGGGGACGTGGCCTGCGACCACTACCACCGGATGCCTTCCGATGTGGCGATGATTGCTCGGCTCGGGGTGGACACGTACCGGTTCTCTGTTTCGTGGCCTCGGGTTCAGCCGGGTGGGCGTGGTGCTGTCAACGCCAAGGGGATGGACTTCTACTCGCGGCTCGTGGATGAGTTGCTGGAGAAGGGGGTCGATCCCTGGCTGACGTTGTATCACTGGGATTTGCCGCAGGAGCTCGAGGATGCTGGTGGGTGGCCGGCGCGGGACACGGCTTACCGGTTTGCCGAGTATGCGGGGCTGGTGCATGACTCGCTGGGGGATCGGGTTCCTACCTGGACCACTTTGAACGAGCCCTGGTGTTCGGCGATGCTCGGGTATGACACGGGGCGGCATGCGCCTGGGCGTCAGAACTTTTCTGAGGCCATGCGGGCTGTTCATCATCTGCTGCTGGGGCATGGGCTGGCTGTTCAGGAGTTGCGGTCGCGTGGGGTTTCGTCCCTGGGGATCACGTTGAACATGGGCTCGCATTCTGCCGCTTCGGAGGATCCGCGGGATGTGGATGCGGCTCGGCAGGCCGATGGGCTGGGTACTCGGATTTACCTGGATCCGTTGGTGTACGGGCGGTATCCCGAGGATGTGCTCGTGGACGTCGCTGGGCGTGGGGGTGAGATTCCTGTTCTGTCTGGGGATTTGGAGATCATTTCTGCGCCGATCGACGTGTTGGGGGTCAACTACTACACGTCGCATGTGTGGAAGGCGACTGGGGATCCGTTTGTGGCTGAGCTTGTTCCGCAGGGGCGGGCGGTTACCGCCATGGGGTGGGAGATCGTTCCTGAGGGGTTCACTGCGCTGTTGGTGCGGTTGCAGCGGGATTACGGGGTTCCCATGGTGATCACTGAGAACGGGGCGGCGTTTGATGACCTGGATGTTGAGGACGGGTACGTCGCTGATGGGGATCGGGTTTCGTACCTGAGTTCGCACATCTCGGCTGTTGCTGCTGCGGTTCGGGGTGGGGCTGATGTGCGCGGGTATCTGGCTTGGTCGTTGATGGACAACTTTGAGTGGGGGTACGGGTATGCCAAGAGGTTTGGCATTGTCCGGGTGGACTACTCGACTCAGGAGCGGACGTTCAAGCAGAGTGCGCAGTGGTATCGAGAGTTGATCGGTCGGGGGCGCTGACGCGACCGGGCGGGTGGTCGGCTTGCGTTGGGCGAGTCCCGTTTAGGGCGCGGGGCTCCGCCCCGGACCCCGCCAATCTGATCAAAGACCAGCCAGCGCCGCTTGCGGGTTGATGGCACGCCTGTTGCTTTCGGCGGCTGCCAGTTCCGTAGGTGGTGCGGTCCGGGTGGGCTCCCATCACGAGCCGGGCCAGAGCGAGCCACACCAGGATCGGGGTGTCAACCGGACACGTGTCGAGTTGACACCCCTCCTCGGGCGCGGCAAGTGCTGAGGCACGACTCGTGACGGGACCCCACCCGAGCGCACGTTAAGAGCTTGCCTCGGCTTCGCCGTCGGTACTGCTCGCCTTCGGCTTCGCTTGAGGGCGCCGCCTTCGGCGTGCGTGGGTGGTGTTGGGCTTGAGGTGTGGTTGAGCGCGGGGTCAGCGGTGTAGATCACGTCCGAATGCACTAGCTAAGGTATGCCTAAGTTAAGTTAGGGTTGCTTTAGAGTTCGGGAGGCCCACGAGAGGACCGCGATGGAACCGGTGTTAGACCTGGCCGGAGTCGGCTTCGGGCCGTCCAACCTCGCGCTCGCTATCGCGGTCGAAGAGCATGCGGTGGGGGTGCGGGCTCGGTTCTTCGAGCGGCAGGCTCGGTTCGGGTGGCATCGGGGGATGTTGCTCGAGGACGCGACCACGCAGGTGTCGTTCCTCAAGGATTTGGTTACGCTGCGCAACCCCACCAGCAGTTATAGCTTCCTGTGTTATTTGAGGGACCGGGGGCGGTTGATCGACTTCGTCAACCACAAGAATCTGTTTCCGCTGCGCAAGGAGTTCCACGACTACTTCGAGTGGGCGGCTGAGCAGGTCTCGCACCACGTGTCGTACGGGGCCGAGGTCTCGCGGGTGCGTGCGGACGGTGACGGGTTTGTGTTCTCGGCGGGTGGGGAGACGGTTCGGGCGCGCAACCTGGTGTTGGCCACTGGGCTTGAGGCCAACCTGCCCGACGGGGTGGAGGCCGGTGAGCGGATTTGGCACAACAAGGATCTTCTGACGCGTGTTGACGGGCTTGAGGATCCCCGGCAGGTGGTTGTGGTGGGGGCTGGGCAGAGTGCGGCCGAGGCGGTGGCGTTCTTCCATGAGCGGTTTCCTGCGGCTGAGGTGCACGGGGTGTTCGCGCGGTACGGGTACAGCCCGGCCGATGACAGTTCGTTTGCGAACAGGATCTTTGATCCGGCTGCTGTGGACGATTTTTACGGGGCGCCGGAAGAGGTCAAGCAGAGGTTGATGGGGTACCACGCGAACACGAACTACGGCGTGGTGGACGGGGACCTCATCGAGGAGCTGTATCGGCGGGTGTACCGGGAGAAGGTTGTTGGGCGGCAGAGGTTGTTGCTGCACAACACTTCTCGGCTGGTGGAGGTCGGAGCCGACGGCAAGTGCGTGATCGAGTCGCTGGCGGACGGTGGGCGGGTGCCGGTTGATGCGGACGTGATCGTGTTCGCCACCGGGTATCGGCCGGCTGACCCGGTTCGGGTGCTGGGTGAACTGGCTGAGCATTGTGAGCGGGATGAGTTGGGGCGGTTGAAGATCACGCGGGATTATCGGGTGGTCACTGGGGGAGCGGTTCGGGGCGGGATTTATCTGCAGGGCGGTACCGAGCACACGCATGGGATCACGTCGTCGTTGTTGTCGAACACGGCTGTGCGTGTTGGGGAGATTCTTGGGTCGATCTTGCGGCGTGTTCGGCAGCAGCAGGTTGGGCCGCAGCTTCAGGCAGTCAAAGGGTGAGGAAGGAATCTGAATGATCGTGTCAAGCCGCTGCGGTAGCGGGTTGTGGCGCGGTCGGGGTGAACTTCCGGCCGTCGCGCAGCAGCGCCCAGAGCA